>JADFXL010000386.1 GCA_015233585.1 Alphaproteobacteria bacterium
AACAAACGTCAGTCCGCAATAGTTGCCGCATATATTCGTCAGAACAGCAACCTTGGGTGAGGAATGACTTACTTTGCTAATATCGAGTATGCGGGGTAAGCGGAATGTGACAAAGTCAAATTAAGCAGCTTTGCCCTCTTTTCAAAAGGAGAAGGCCATGGAATATTCAGCTGGAGTATCGGGAGGGCCGAACCTTTACGATATTTTCCGAGCTCAGCGTCAGTTGGCGATGCAGCAGGCCAGTACCACCGGAACGTCCGGTGCCTCGTTCACCACCGCCGCCAACGACGGGACGTCAACCTCGGGGTCAGCTTCGTCCGCCACTGCGGCGACGACCACCGCGCCCTCCACACAGGTTGGAACGGGCGGCATGTTCAGTTCTTCGCTGGCCAGCTTGCTGATGCAGTTTCAAAACTTGGCGAACCCGACTTCGGGTTCTTCGGGCACCCTGCAACCCGCCACTGCTCCGATCAGTCAGAGCGACTTCGAAAAGGCCTTTACCGCCCAAGCCGATCAGGCCTTCGCCAAGCTCGATACCAACGGCGATGGTACGATCAGCCAGTCGGAAGCCCAGTCCGCGCTTCAGACGGTTCAGCAGGCTCCGCAAGGCCATCATGGGCATCACCATCACCATGGTGGTGATGGGGCCGCCGAGGGGGCCGGCGCCACATCGTCCGCCGGTCCTCTCGAGCAATTACTCCAGGCGGACGCCAGCGGAGGGACCGCCACCAGTAGCACCGACAGTAGCACTAGCACCACCACCGGCGCCACCGGTTCTACCAGCACTACCGGTCAAATTTCCCAGTCGGATTTCGAGAATGCTACATCCAACGTCCTGAGCACCAGCCAAGCCGACCAGCTGTTCGCCAAAATCGACAAGAATGGCAACGGCACCATTGACCAATCCGAGGCGCAGAATGCCCTCAAGCATCATCATCATGCGCGGAATGCGCAGGGAATGCAGTCGCCGATAGGGACAACTTCGTCAGGCGGCCAGGGAAGTTCGCCCCAATCCATGATGAGTGGCCTGTCATCGCTGCTCTTCGCCCAGCAAATGGGTCAGGCGGCATAAGGTTCAGGAAATGATGTTAAGAACGGCTCGGTTCGCTTCGGCAATGATTACCTGGTGCGAACTGAGCCTTTTCCTTGTCGATGCCGCCGCTATGTCGATGAGCACTAACGTCAGTCTAGCAGAATTATTGAGGTGTGTCATCTCGTCAATTGCCGTGTCGGTGGTTGACGCTCCGACAACGACATTTGCATTCACTTTCGGCTCCCACATGTTCATCAGGGCGCCGACCAGTGGGCGATCCATTTTTCCATCCTTTTTGGCATCGACAGTGACGACAACGATTCTGATCGGACAGGGACCCGCCACTGAGCCTTGTCACGAATTCAGACATGAAATGGGTGAAGGAAATCTCCCTGAAGTCCGATGGTCTGGAGAAATCGAATGGAAAATCGTTTCCCGGCCGCCCAGGAAAACGCCACGCACGCTGATTTTAGCAGACCGGCGTCGAACGAGCTGGGCACGAACGCCGGAAAGATGGCGTGAACTCGCGACGGGTGTCTCGTCGCCCCTTGTGTGACGCACTGGTGATGGCGAGTCGACGTTCAGGAAGATGACCGCTGGCCGCTGGCGTCGACTCTAACTCACAGTGAACAAGGAGATTTCGCTGCCTTGGGTACGGGCTGAAACGCCGAATTGCCGATAATGGATAAGGCCATACAAGTTGGCAGGTATCATGCGGCCGCCAAGGAGTGCTAACGTTTTGACAGCGTCAGAAGACGCCCGTTCATCAGGAGAATACCCACGGCCATCAGCCCCCTGACCTCGTCTCCGGCGCAGGTCCCTCAGCAGATACAGCAGCTCCAGCAAGCCCAACAGGCCCAGCAGGCTCAAGCGGCGCAAACCCAATACACGCAAGCGCAGCCGACGCATCATCGGGGTCATCACGGCGGACACAAGCCCGAAGCTACCTCGTCGTCGGCGACGACCTCGGCCGCATCGACGGCAGCGGCCCCGACCCCGACCTCTTCTTCCTCGGGTGCAGTGCTCGGTACCAATGTCAACACCACGGCCTGATCACTCCGAGGTGGTGTTATGGACGGTAACGTATCGGTCGACACCGTTTCGCGCGGCGGGAAGCCGTCCATGGCGGTGGCTGTTCCCGCGTCCAACGGAGTTCGATCGGCGACTGACAACACGGCCATAGAGCTTCATGACAAGGCGGCCGAACCTGAGACATCTGCAAGAAAGGCCTCGCCAGCCATTAATGGCTTCAATCCCTCAGCCAAGATAGACCCCGACACGCACATCGTGGTTCTGACCGTCAAGGGTGCGCTCGCGGGCGGTTTTGGGCTTGCG
>JADFXL010000387.1:0-1795 GCA_015233585.1 Alphaproteobacteria bacterium
GCCAGCTCATTGCCAGCTTTGGACATGCCCAACGCCAAGGCATACGTGGCCGAGGATAAAAGGGCCGGCGGTCGCATTTACGCACTTATCTGCGATCCCACCCTGCCGGTTCGCGTCAACATGATGCGTAGTTTGCGCGGGGTGAAGGCGTCCGGTATCCTGCCGATGATTGAATTTGGTCCGGTGCCGTGGCCGGATGGACGATCGTGCATGGCGGTTCTGTACCAGGAACCGCTCGGCGGGCGTGTCCGTTCCGACACCCGGACCCGAAATGATCCCATCCACGAGCGCGATATCAACCGCATGGCCATTGATCCCTTGCGGGCCGGGATCAAGGAACTCAACGAACGCCGCGTCACCCATCGCGCCATTCGTCCTGATAATCTTTATTACATGGACCCCGCCAGACAGCAGATCGTTTTTGGCGACTGCGTCACCTCGCCCCCCGGCTATGACCAGCCGATGATCTCTGAAACCATCGTCTCCGGCATGACCCAGCGGGACGGGCGGGGGGCCGGAATGCTTGAAAACGACCTGTACGCCTTTGGCGTCGTGATTCTTTCCCTGCTCACCGGCAGGCATCCATGTGCCGATCTCTCCGATGAGGATATTCTTCATGCGAAAATAACCCAGGGCAGCTATCAGGCCCTGATCGGAGATTTGCGCCTTCCCCTTCCCATGACCGAACTTCTGCGCGGGCTGGTGAGTGATGATCCGCAGCAACGCTGGGATCTGGAAGCCCTGGATCTGTGGACGGAGGGGCGACGCCTTAGTCCGATCCAGACCAAACCGGCGCAAAAGGCCCAGCGCGATTTTCCCTTCAAGGGCAAACTTTACAGCAATACCCGTGAGTTGGCGGCTGCCCTTGGCCAGAACTGGGATGCCGCCGTAGACCCGATCCGGGACGGCCAGCTCGAAACGTGGCTGAAGCGATCCCTTGACGACAAGGGACGGGGGGAGGCCATAACCAAGGCCCTCAAGCTGGTGGCGGCAAGTTCGATGGACAGCCGGGCCATTACGGATTCCATGGTAACCACGGTAATGTCCGTTCTCGATCCTATGGCGCCGATCCGCTAGCGGGGTCTCAGCATAGCGCCCGATGGTTTCGGCCAAGCCCTGGCCTGCGCCATGATGAAGCAGAAAAATGCCCAGCTCATCGCCGAGGCGATGACGCGTGAAATTCCCCGCCTTTGGTTCGAGGCCCACGAGGGGTTCAATCTCGATGCCGCAGCTCTTGCCAAGGAATTTCGTGAAATCCGGTCCTTCCTGGTGATGACGGCGATGGGCTATGGGATCGAACGTACTCTGTATGAGTTGAATGATTCGCTTCACTGCCAAAGCCCACTCATCGTCGATCAGTATGTTTTTGATGCCAAGTCGGTTTTGCCAGCCATCGAACTGGCTGCAGGATCGGCCGACCCGAAAACCTGGCCGATCGATCGTCACATCGCCGCTTTCATTGCCTGCCGCTATGACCGCGACCTTGACCCGCAGATGGCGGCTTTGAACGATACCACCCCGGAACGATTGGCTGCGGGCATGTTGAGCCTCCTGGCCGTGCTGCAATTCCGTTTTGGTCCAGAGGCCGTGCCTGGCGTGGCCGCATGGTGCGGCGGTCTGGTAACGCCGATGGTCAACAGCTATCACAATCGTGAGAAGCGGCGTGTCCTGGGACAGGATCTGATGCGCATGATTCATAAGGGCAGTCTCCCAGAGTTGTTCGCAGCCCTTGACAGCCCGGAAGAGCGGCAAAAGGATCGTGACTCCTTCGCAGCCGCCAAGCAGGAATATCTAA
>JADFXL010000387.1:1855-2367 GCA_015233585.1 Alphaproteobacteria bacterium
AAGCAGAGCTATCCGGCCGTCAGGCCGCTGCCGTCACCTCGGTCATCTTCGCGCTGCTGACGACCTCCATTTTGCTTGTCATCCGGCTGTGGTGAGATCGTCTATGGCGAAGCCAAAACTTCGATCCCAATCGAAAAAGAAAAATGATATTCTCGGCGTCAACAAGAGCGTGCTGTTCTTGCTTGGCGTCCCTCTGTTCTTCTGGTTTCTGTCCACGTTCGTTTTGCTGTTCTTCGCCATGCTGCCAACGTTTGGGGCGATGATAACGGAGCGAGGGCCTCACCGTTACGCCTGGATCTGCGTTGGCGGATTGAACTTCTCCGGGGTGGCACCCTATCTGATCAAGCTGTGGTTCACGGGGCAGGATATCACGGATGTCTTCAAAATATTGGGCGACGTGTGGGCGTTGGTTCTGATTTACGGAACCGCCGCTTTCGGCTGGATCTTGTATGCGTCCATACCTCATGCGGTCGGCATGTTCATGTCGATGACTTCGGGACGGCAGGTTGCCA
>JADFXL010000388.1 GCA_015233585.1 Alphaproteobacteria bacterium
CTCGTATTTGGTATGACTGGCGTCGCAGGCCTTGCTAAGGTCTTCATCGTGCTTCAAAAGGCACAGATAGATGTTCTCGTTGCCCTCGCTGCCTTTGCAAAATTTCTCAAGATCAGACTTGCAGGCCGACCAGTCGAAACTGGCCGGAATCGGCTTGGTGGCTGGCTTTGGCTCTTCGGCGACCGCCACGAAAGAACCGCCAATCAGGATGGCGGCAAAAACCGCCAGAGAAATATGTTTCATGAATTCCCCCCTTAGGAGTCCTTTTCTTTTTCCCGCCCGACGATTGAACGCCATATGGCGTGGCAGGCGGGATATAGTTTACACAAAAGGTTGCATTGCGCAATATCCTGCCCTTTGAGTAATCAAGACCTTGAAAAGGCCCATTTTCGCATAGGCCTTGGCAATCGTTGCCACAAGGAAGTCGCTCACGCACGAATGGCGGCATCGGCTCGATGTTGGAACGCCAATGCATTTAAGGTTGGAGGCGAACTTGGCGTCGGCCTTTCCCTATCACGACCCGCCGCGCCCAGGCCAAAAGACACTCGGCGCACCGGCCCCAGGTCGCCCGGGTTCGGCCTATGCCGTTTTTCGTTTTGCGCAAGTCGTGCGCCTAGTGGTGCGAATCTAACACTTGGTGCCCACGTCTGACGGCCGCGATGATTTGGTCGGGATCGGCAGTCCAGACAAACGGTTTAGCGGATTTGTTGTTGTGTTCCTGGAGATATCGACGAATGGCCTCCTGGAGTTCGGAAACTGACCTGAAGACGCCGCGTCGGATGCGCCGGCGGGTAATGATGGAGAAGAAGCCTTCGACGGCGTTGAGCCACGAGGCGGAGGTGGGCGTGAAATGGAAGACCCAGCGAGGATGATCGGCCAGCCATTCGAGAACCTTGGGATGCTTGTGGGTGGCGTAGTTGTCAGCAATGGCGTGGATTACCTTGCCCGCGGGCACCGACCGTTCGACCGCATTGAGGAATTTGATGAATTCCAGGTGGGTATGCTTGGGCATGCAGCGACCGATGACGGTGCCATCGAGAATGTTGAGGGCGGCGAACAGGGTGGTGGTGCCATTCCGCTTGTAGTCATGGGTCATCGTGCCGCATCTGCCGGGCTTCAACGGCAGACCCGGTTGCGTCCGGTCGAGGGCCTGGATCTGGCTCTTCTCGTCGATCGAAACGACGACGGCATGGGCGGGCGGATTCATGTAGAGGCCGACGACATCACGGACTTTGGCAGCAAAGTACGGATCGTTGGACAATTTGAACTGACGCCAGCGGTGAGGTTGCAGGCCGTAGGCGCGCCAGATGCGATGGACCGAACTGATGCTGACGCCGATCAGTTTGGCAACTGCCGCGGCCGTCCAATGGGTGACTTGGCCTGGCGGTTCGCCGGTGACGGTCAGCGACACGATGCGTTCGGTTATCTCGTTCCCAAGAGGCGGAATACGGGATTTTCGAGTCTTGTCACGCAACAGCCCATCAACCCCTGTGGCCATGAACCGCTCTTGCCAGCGCCAGACGGCGGTCTTGCTCTTTCCGGTCCGCCGCATGATTTCGACGGTCCCCAGACCGTCAGCGGTAAGCAGCACAATCCGCGATCGCCAGACGTGCTTCTGTGGGCTGTTGCGATCCGCCACAACCGCCTCCAGGCGGCTACGGTCGGCGGCATTGACTTCAACGATGATACCTTCGCGCATTCCCAAGACTCGCACATCCTGTGCGCCAGGGGAATCCACAAAGGGACTCATCTGTTAGATTTTAACCACTAGAAACAGGGCGCGGTTAGGCAGGCCGGTAAGCGAATCGAGGTTTTCCAGACTGGAGATTTTTTGGCTTTCTTCGATGCGTATTTTGGCATCGCTCATGACCGAAACAAAATTTCTTATTTTGCCTTTTTTGTCGCGCAGCGCTGAAATGGAGACCCATGGGGCGTAAATCTCACCGCTTTTGCTGCGGTTCCAGAATTCTCCAAACCATCGGCCGACCAGCCGCAATTCTTTCCAGAAGTTTTGGTAGAAAAGCTTGTCGTGGCGTCCTGATTGAAGAACGCGGGGATTTTGTCCCTGTATCTCGGTTTGGCTATAACCGGTAAGGGCAGTGAAGGCGTCATTGACAAATTGGATTTCACCATCGGGACTGGTGATCATCATTGGCTCCGGAGCCTGATAGAACGCGTCGATGATGACTTTCCCCATTTGCCGCAGCCCCTTCAAAATAACAAGCAAGCGGAGTTTAGAGCCCGTTCGAGAAGTTTGCGAGTCGGTTAATTAGGTCAGATTTTACGAAGGCAACTGTTGCCGGCAAAACGGATCTGATATTGCTCAATGTGAATCCAATAGACCGTCTGCATTCAGACT
>JADFXL010000389.1 GCA_015233585.1 Alphaproteobacteria bacterium
TGATCGTGCGGAATATCACCGTAGCCCGCACGAACGGGATTTCCCTGTCGGCCTATGCTCGCCACGGCTGCCGCTCCGTCATCGCCTTGCCGTTGTTTGTCGGTACGGCGATTCATGGTGCCCTGACCATCGGCGCGGAAGGTGCCAACACCTTCGATGAATCGGAAATCGGGTTGCTGGTCGATTTCGCCAATGACCTCGCCTATGGCACCCGCTCGCTCCGTCATGCCGAGGAGCGTCACCGGATGATGGAGGAACTGCGCCATAACTTGGTCAATCAGGAGATTGTCGCCACTATCCTCCGCAATTCCCTGCGGTCGGGGTCTTTGACCGAGTTTCTGAAAGAAACGCTGGCGGTCGTGCTGACAACCCGCCATCCAGGCCTGTTGCCCAAGGGTGCAATCTTCCTGGTAGAAGGCGATTCCCTGGTGCTCAAAGCCTACCGGGATCTTGATAGCGATGTGGTGACGGCGTGCAGCCAGGTTCCCATGGGGCGGTGTCTGTGTGGTCTTGCCGCCCGGAGCGGAGAACTCGTCCACGCTCACACCGTCGATTCCCGTCACGAATACACTTTTCCTGGCCATGCCGATCATGGCCATTATTGCGTGCCAATTCGCGGCGACGCGGAGGTGCTGGGCGTTCTCAACCTGTATGTTCCCGCCGGACATCTTCGTAACGCCGTCGATGACCGTTTCGTCACCACCATTGCCGATACTCTGGCTGGCGTGATCCGCCGCCGCCGTGCCGAACAGGCCTTGAGCCGCGCCCGCGACGATCTGGAAGCTCAGGTCGAAGCCCGCACCCGCGAATTGCGCCGGGAAATCGAGGAACGGCAAGCCACGGACAAGGCGCTACGCCGCAGCGAACGGAATTACCGTACGGTCGTCGATACCGCGTCGGAAGGATTCTGGATGATCGATGCCAGTACGCGGATCGTGGATGTGAACGACGCCTTGTGCCGGATGCTGAACTATCAACGCGAGGAGATGGTTGGCCGCAGCCCGCTGGACTTCGCCGATGGCGAGAGCCGGGACATTCTCGAAGAACAGTTGATTTCCTCCCTGTGGGAAGGAAGGCGCCGCTTCGAGGCCGTCCTGCGCGCCAAGGACGGTCGCATTCTGTTCGCCGAATTCCACTCCACCTTGTTTGAGAACGCCGCTGGCACGGTCAGCGGTCAGTTTGCCTTCGTCAGCGACATCACGATCCGCAAGAATGCCGAGGCCGAATTGCACCGGGCCACGGAGCAGACCGAGGCAGCAAGCCGCGCCAAGTCGGAATTCCTGGCCAGCATGAGCCATGAACTGCGTACACCGCTCAACGCCATCATCGGTTTTTCCGACGCCATCATCAACGAGGTGTTCGGCCCACTCGATAACAGCCGTTATTCCGGCTATGTGGACGACATCCACCGTTCCGGTATCCATCTGCTCGACCTGATTAACGATATTCTTGATGTCGCCAAGGTCGAAGCCGGAAAGATGGAACTTCACGACGAGGTTCTGGATGTCAGCGAAACGGTTACAGCCTGCCTGCGGCTCGTGCGTACCCGCGCCGAAGAAGCTGGAGTGCGCCTGCACAATGCCCTTCCCGCCACGCTGCCGCATCTTTTTGCCGACGAACGGCGATTCAAGCAGATATTGCTTAATCTCCTGACCAACGCCGTTAAATTCAGCCCCAACGGCCAGGTTACCGTGCGCGGTACCATCGACGACGGCGGAGCCATGGCGATCATGGTGGCCGATACCGGCATCGGCATGGGGCCGGACGATCTGAGGACGGTGCTGGAGCCATTCCGGCAAGTCGACAGCAAGCTGACTCGCAAGGAGGGTACAGGCCTGGGCTTGCCCCTGACCAAGGGACTGGTGGATGCCCACGGCGGCGTATTCGAGATCGAAAGCCAGTTAAATGTCGGCACGGTAATTACCGTCCGGTTTCCGGCTTGGCGCGTTCGGTTCTGATCTGTGGTTCACGGGTGATATAACCAGATGGCTGAAAAAATTGCGGTTATCGGACTGGGGTACGTTGGCCTTCCGGTATTGATTGCCCTGGCCGAGCGATTCTCCGGCACGATCGGGTTCGATATCGACACCCGCCGGATCGAAGCCCTCCGCCAAGGTACGGACGCAACTAAAGAAGTCGACTCCGAGAAACTGGCTCGAACGACGGCGCGGCTGACGGCCGATCCGGTCGAGCTGACCGGCAGCAGCTTTTTCATCGTCACCGTGCCGACGCCCATCGACGCCGATCGAAGGCCCGATCTGCGGCCGCTGGAAAGCGCCTGTCAAACGATCGGGCGTTTTCTGCGGCCGGATGCCGTCGTGGTGTTCGAATCCACCGTGTATC
>JADFXL010000038.1 GCA_015233585.1 Alphaproteobacteria bacterium
GTGCTCATAGTCGTCGCAATCGGCTATCGTGCCGCACACCACCAGCAGCAACACCTCCGGCAACGGGTGCGCCACCTTCCACGGTTCGCGCGGATCTTCAATCACAGAAAAATGCTCAAGGAGCGCCTGCAAGCGCGATTTCTCTCCAAAGGCCAAGGCGGTCAACGGCATGGGGTACCTCCGAATCCGAGGGATTCAGAGAATCACGCCGAGCGCAAGCCATTTTCCGCGTTAACCTGAGTTCGAGGCCCTGCGTCCTGTCGCAGGGGTTTTGCAAGAGGCTCATCTTTCTGTTAATTATCACCACGTCATCATCGCGACTTTTTTCTTCGTGCTCTCGATCAGCTTGCTTGCCAGCACCCACTCATTGACCTGCATATAACGCGGCGCCAGGAACTTGTAGGTCGAACGGAAAAGCTCTTGCGTCTGAGCAGACCGGGTGATGGGTACGGGTGCCCATTCCTTCAGGATATCTTCCCACGCCGCGAACCGCCGGAACAGGAAATCCCTGGTCCTGCGGATGAACTTGACCTGAGCGTCGAGGTTACGCAGCACGGCCAGGATTTCGCCGGTCTGTGCGTCCACCTCGTCGAAGGGGTTCTGAAATTCCCGGATGGCCCGCTGAATCAGGCGGGCACTTGGATCAGCAATCTCCAGCAGACTGCGCTCGTGCCCATAAAGCCGTCGCAATCCCTGGATTTTCTTCTCCATTTCCTTGATGCTGCCAAAGCGTTCGCGCAATGCTTCGATATAAGCCAATTCCTTGGCCAGGGATTCGATATGTTCGATCACGTCCTGCTTGCGATCGCGGCCTATTCCCATTTTCTCGGCAGCTTCCTCGAACGCCGTTCGAACTTTTCGCTGCGTGATCGGATCCCCGGCGAGCTGCATCAACTCATCCGGGTTGTTGATAACGGTTTCATCGCCGGAAAGCCACGTTACCATCTGCATGGTAAGCCGATTATAAGCCACCTGGAAATGGCGGGAGGAAGGCTCCCACGACGCCTCGGTCGAAATCACTTCCCTAGGCAAGGGGTCGCCCACCTGAAGCACCTTGACAAACCCAAGGGCTTCGGCAACCAAGGCCAGCATCCGGCCGTCACGCGAGTCATCGGCGATCAAGAATTCGCGCTTGATCCCGGGAAAGGACAGCGTTGCATCGTAGGTGGAAAGTTTAATGACCAAAACCGGATCCCCGGTCTGTTCCGAAATACGGAAATACATCTTTTGCAGCGACGTGAAAAATTTGTGTTCGAACACGATCGTGGTTGGCAGTCCCTCATCCCGATCCTTTTTGATTTCCGACCCCATGGACTCACCCCAGCGACTGCCACGCGTTCCCCACGGCAATATATTAGCATCTTCAATCCACTGAAACATCTCTGCTAGATATTTCCATACGCTCCTCGACGACCAATTTGAATATCGCGATGTACATAGACGCTCAATAATAATCCAAAGCCAAACATGAGGGTCAACATCGCCGTCCCTCCATAGGAAATCAGCGGCAGTGGTACGCCAACCACGGGGATAAGCCCCATCACCATGGCAATATTGATGAACACGTACAAAAAGAACGTCGTGGTGATGCCCATACCCGTCAGACGGCCAAAATGATTACGGCTGCGCATCGCCATGGCGTAGCCATAGATGATTACCAAGGCATACAGCGCAATCAGCGTGACGCCCCCAACCATGCCCAACTCCTCCGCCAGCATGGTAAAGATAAAATCCGTCTGTTTTTCCGGCAAAAAATTCAAGTGACTCTGCGTGCCTTGCATAAAGCCCTTGCCAAGAATGCCTCCCGACCCAAGAGCAATCTTTGATTGCAAAATATGATATCCGGCGCCCAAAGGATCTGTTTCCGGGTTCATGAAGGTTAACACCCGATTGCGTTGATAATCCTTAAGAAACCGCCATGCCACGGGTATCGCGGACAGACCGGCGGCGCCGATGATGCCAAATTTCCACAGACGCACTCCCGCCAGGAAAAACAATGCGGCGCTGCTCATGAGCAACATCATCGCCGTTCCAAGATCCGGTTGCTTCAACACCAGCACCGCTGGTAACAATACCAATGCGGCTGGCAGGATCAGATAGGTAGGGTGCCCGACCTCTTCCAAGGTTGAACCGTGAAAATAACGCGCCAAAGCCATCACCAGCGCGATTTTCATCATTTCAGATGGCTGGAGCTGAATGAAACCGAGGTCGATCCAGCGTTGGGCACCCATTCCAATCGATCCCCGGATCTCCACCGCCACCAAAAGCACCAGGGTAATCGCATAGGCGACATAGGCATAGCGCATCCATACCCGGACATCGACCATAGCCACGGCCAGCATGACGGCCAAAGCGACGAGGAACCGGGTGAAATGTCGCGTCGCCCATGGCTCAAGATGACCGTTGGCAGCGGAATACAAGGTCGCCACGCCAATGGCCCCAAGCAAACACAACAAGACCACGAAAGACCAGCTTATGTGCCACAGCTTTTCCCGAAAGGGCATGACACTGCGGTTGACGTTCAATGAAATCGGTTCTTGCGGGGTCATCCACCGTCTCCTGTGACATCCGTCTCGGAGGTTTGCGTCATCGAAGGATCGCGGGTAGGATCAAGGCGCAGGACTTCCCGCATGATGTCGCGGCCGATGGGTGCGGCCGCCTTGGCCCCGGACCCGCCATGTTCGACCACCACGGCTATGGCATAGCGTGGTTTATCCGATGGGGCAAACGCAACGAACAAGGCATTGTCACGCTGTTCCCAGGGCAAATCGTCGTTTTTCTTGACGCCGGTTTCGCGTTCGCGAACCGAGATACGCCGAACCTGGGCGCTACCGGTCTTGCCGCAAAGCATCATTCCATTGAAATCCAGTCGCGCTGCATAGGCCGTGCCGCCTTGAACATTGGATACCGAATACATGCCCTGACGCACAACCTCAAGGTGATTTTTAGCCACACCAAGGGGAGTTAATGGCGAAACGGCAACAGCATTAGCCTCCTTCGATTGTGGTCCATCGACAATCAGTGCCTTGGTCAAGCGCGGCATGACCTTGAATTCGCCATTGGCGATCCGCGCCGTCATCACCGCAAGTTGCAATGGCGTTGCCAACATGAAGCCCTGCCCGATACCGGCCACCAGGGTCTCGCCCGGATGCCACGAATCATGCAACGTCGCCCGTTTCCATTCCCGGTCGGGCATCAAACCGGTGCGTTCTCCGGGAAGTTCAAGGCCGGTGCGGGTACCAAGACCAAATCGACGCGCCATCTCGGCAATGCGGTCAATGCCGGTGCGACGCGCCACTTCATAGAAATAGACATCACAAGAATGCATGTGGGCCTGCACCATGTCGACCGAACCATGCCCCCCCTTTTTCCAGCAATGAAACCGCATGTTGCCAAGCGCCAGGGAACCAGAACAGAAGACCCGTTGCTCCGGCGTCATGGCGCCACTTTCCTGGGCAGCCAGGGCCACCATCATCTTGAAGGTGGAACCGGGAGCGTATTGACCCGCGATAACCTTGTTGGTAAGCGGTGACCGTGGATTGCTGATAAGGTCATGCCACTCGCTGCTGGTGAGGCCTTTGGCAAAAGCGTTGGGATCAAAACTGGGAGTGGAGGCCATCAGCACGACTTCACCGCTATGGATGTCAACGACGACGGCGGCGGCGCTTTCTTCTCCCAGACGGGTAGCCGCGAATTGCTGGAGCCGGATATCCAGCGTCAGTTTGACCTCGGCCCCCGCTTGACCGTCCTCCCGCTTGATCTCCTGCATCACGCGGCCAACCGAGTTGACCTCCGACCACACATTGCCGCTCTTGCCGCGCAGGGCCAAGTCGTGGATTCGTTCGATACCAGCCTTGCCGATACGAAAGCCGGGCGATTCAAGCAAGGGATCGCCGTTGAGATCGGCCTCGGTCACGCTCGAAACATATCCCAAAATATGCGCCCCCAACTCCTTCAACGGATAATTGCGGGTCAATCCTTCCTCAATGATGACGCCGGGCAGGTCGGGGGCATTGACCTGGATGCGCGCCATGTCCTCCCAACTCAGGTTCTCCCGCACGGTGACGGGAACAAAGCTGCGATGGCGCTCGATATCGCGATGAATCCGCTGGCGGTCATGATCCGTCAGGGGAATGATGTTGGACAACGCATCAAGCGTGTTGTCCAGATCGTTCATCTGCTCGGAAACAACCAGAAGCTGGAAATTCTGAGTGTTCACCGCCATCGGCACACCGAAGCGGTCGACGATCATGCCGCGCGCTGGCGGCAGCAGACGGGTGCTGATCCGGTTCTTCTCCGACAGCATCCGATAGCGGTCGGCCTCCACCACCTGTAGGAAATACAGCCGACCGATCAGGGTCGACATCAGCGCGGCCTTCATTGCCCCTACCACAACGACGCGGCGGCCAAACAACTTGCCGCGATCAATGTCGGTATTCATCATCCCTCCTTGATGAGGGCAGATTCCACACGGGCAAATAACCAGCCAAGCCCTGGGTACAAGGACACCGTCACCAAATAACTGAACACGACCGGCGCAGGCTCGACAACCCGGCCATAAAGCGCTGCCACCAGAACCCACTTCAGGATTACCGCACCCGCAGCAATCAGGCCGAACGCCCACCACCAGACGAAAAACGGCTTGCCGAAAAAGAAACGCTGTTGCGAGACCAGAACCCCCTGCGCGACAACCAGAACCAGCGCGTCGACCCCCAGAGGAGTTCCCAGCAGAACATCCTGGAATATCCCGATCCCTAACGCCACCACCGGGCGCATGAGGTCAGGACGGGCGATGGACCAATAGCATACCCCAATCAGCGTCAGCATAGGGGCGATGGCGGAGAAACCGGGCAACCGCGTCGGCACCGCAGAGACAAGAACCAATGCCAGCGTCAGCAACACCGGAAGCAGATTCCGGGCAAGCTGATCCATCCGCTGCCACAGAGTTGGCTTCACTGCCCCTCTCCGTCTCCCACCAAGGATGGTAGAATACCCGTCAGGCCGTAATCGACCATGCGCACGTATTCGGTCTGGGCGATGTTCACGAACGTTTCCACGAAAACGCCTTTTCCTTCAATGATCTTGGAAACCACACCAACGGGGAGGTCCGGCGGAAAAGCATTGGCATCCGCCGCCGTCACAACGCGGTTACCAGGTGCAATCTTCGCCGCATTACCAGCCAGAAACATGAGGCGGGGTTGTTCAGCGCCATTGCCGACAAGTATGGCACGAGTTCGCGACGGCTCGATAATCACGGGAATGCGGGAATTGAGATCGGTAATCAGCAAAATTCGCGACGCTCGCGAGCCAACCTCGTCAACCCGCCCCACCACGCCATCCCCAGTTACCACGGCCTGACCTTTGCGCACGCCGTCGTGGGTTCCGGCGTTAATCAACAAGTTGCGCACGAAAGCATCGTGAACCACGGCGATTACGCGCGCCGAAATGAACGACGCCTGAGGCGATGGCACGAAATGCAGCAAGGACCGCAGACCGTCGTTTTCCGCCTCAAGCTGACGCGCCACCGCCTGCCACTGCGCAAGCCGTTCGTTCTTTTCCAAAAGCTCGGCGTTTTGCGCCCGCAACGCAGCTAGGCCCCGGATGTTTTCCATCAAATCGGCGATGCTGGCAGCCGGGCGCGACAATACATCGAGAATCGGGGCGAAGGCGTCGGCCACCACCTCCCGCAACCGCTCGGCCATCAGCGTGTCGGCCTTGCCCAGCAACATCAGACCGACAGCGGTCGTGATCAGAGCCAGAAACGCAAACCGCTGGATCAGCGATCTGAAGGTTCCTAAACGGGAAAGCTGCCCGGCTGGCTGCTTCACGGCGACTCTCCAGTCCCTAATACATGGTCGTCAGAACGTTGCGAAGCCGTTTCATCTCTTCAAGCGCGCGCCCGGTACCCAGCGCGACGCACGACAGCGGATCGTCGGCGATGGAAACCGGAAGGCCGGTGGCATGACGCAGAACGAAATCCAGGTTCGACAACAAGGCCCCTCCCCCGGTCAGCACGATCCCCTTGTCCACGATGTCGGCGGCAAGTTCCGGCGCCGTATGCTCAAGCGCGACCTTGACCGCCTCGATGATGGCGCTGACCGGTTCGGCCAGGCTCTCGGCAATCTGGTGTTCGGTGATCACGAGTTCCTTGGGAACGCCGTTCATAAGGTCACGGCCCTTGATCTCCATGGTACGACCGTTACCGTCCTCGGGCGGACACGCCGACCCGATTTCCTTTTTGATCCGCTCCGCCGAACTTTCGCCTACCAGCAGGTTATGATTGCGACGGATGTAGGCAATGATGGCCTCATCCATCTTGTCGCCGCCTACCCGCACCGAGCGGGAATAGACAATGCCGCCCAGGGACAACACGGCGACTTCGGTAGTCCCCCCGCCGATATCAACCACCATCGAGCCGGTCGGCTCGGTAACCGGCAGGCCGGCACCGATGGCGGCAGCCATCGGCTCTTCGATCAGGAACACGCGACGGGCACCGGCCGCTTCGGCGGATTCCTGGATGGCGCGCCGCTCCACCGCCGTGGAGCCAGATGGCACGCACACGATCACCAATGGACTTGCGAAACTACGCCGGTTATGCACTTTTCGGATGAAGTGCTTGATCATCTCCTCGGCCACTTCAAAGTCGGCGATCACGCCGTCGCGCAGGGGCCGAATCGCCTGAATGTTACCGGGGGTGCGGCCCAACATCTGTTTGGCCTCCTCCCCCACCGCGAGGACCTGCTTCTTTCCCCTGACCTCGGCGATGGCGACCACCGACGGCTCGTTCAGCACGATACCCCGGCCCTTGACATAGACAAGCGTATTGGCGGTGCCGAGGTCGATGGCCATGTCAGCCGATAGCCAACCCGTCAATCTCGAAAACATAGCCCCTCACTCACTCAGGTAGAGAATTGCTTCTCGGGTGTAGCAATGCCGGGGGTTGGCCCCCCCGGCATTGGTATTCACATATCATTTTTCACCGGCTGATGTACCATGTCAGACGCTCAACGCCAACGGCACCGTCTTTCCCCGCTTCACCAGCAGCTTGTTCAGCGCGTTGACATAGGCCCTGGCTGCCGCGACCAAGGTGTCGGTATCCGCGCCCTGACCATTGACGGTCTTGCCGTCCTCCTCCAGCCTTACCGTGACCTCAGCCTGGGCATCGCTTCCCGCCGTCACGGCATGGACCTGGAAAAGCTGCAACTTCGCATCGTGAGGAAACAACGTCCGGATAGCGACGAAGATAGCATCAACCGGACCGTCTCCGCCAACGGTCGCGGTCTTGGCGACTCCGTCAATCTCCAACTCCAGCATCGCTGACGGGGGGCGGTGCCTGGAACCGCAGACAACCTCCAGCGAAACAAAACGCACATGATCGTTGACCCGTACCACGGCGTCGTCGATCAGAGCGGCAATATCCTCCTCGAATACATCTTTCTTTTTGTCCGCCATATCCTTGAACCGGCGGAACACATCTTCGATGGCATTATCACCCAGATCATACCCTAATTCGCGCACTTTTTCCTTAAAGGCGTGACGTCCCGAATGTTTTCCCAGCACCAGCTTCGACGCCCTCAATCCCACGGACTCCGGCGTCATGATTTCATAGGTGCCCGCGTGTTTCAGCATCCCGTCCTGATGAATGCCGGATTCATGGGCGAAGGCATTGGCGCCGACGATGGCCTTGTTCGGCTGGACTACAAAGCCCGTCACGGCCGATACCAGTCTCGACGCCTTGGTGATGGCCTCGGTCTTAACCCCAATGGTGAAGGGCAGATGATCGTGGCGCGTGCGTACCGCCATGACCACTTCCTCCAACGCCGCGTTGCCGGCCCGTTCCCCCAGGCCGTTGATCGTGCATTCGACCTGCCGCGCTCCGGCCTGCACCGCTGCCAGGGAATTGGCCACCGCCAGCCCCAGGTCATTGTGACAATGAACCGACAGGATCGCCTTGTCGATGTTCGGCACGCGATTGAACAACATGCGGATCAGGGCGGCGAATTCGTCGGGCAGAGAGTAACCGACGGTATCGGGTATATTGATGGTCGTGGCGCCAGAGGCAATGGCGGCCTCGACGCAGCGGCAGAGAAAATCGTGTTCGGTGCGCGAACCATCCTCCGCCGACCACTCCACGTCGTCGGTAAAGCCTCGGGCATAACGAACGCTGTCAATGACGGCGGCGTAAACGTCGGACGGCGCCATCTGGAGCTTGTGCTCCATATGCAGCGGGCTGGTGGAAATAAAAGTGTGGATGCGGCCGCGACGGGCCGGTTTGATGGCTTCGGCGCACCGCTCGATATCCCTATGTGACGCTCGCGCCAATCCGCACACCACCGAGTCGGTAACAATCGAGGCAATCCCGTGGACGGCCTCGAAATCGCCGTTGGAGGCGATGGGAAATCCGGCTTCGATGACATCAATGCCCATCTCCTGCAACATCTGAGCGATGCGCAGTTTCTCGTTCAAGTTCATCGACGCGCCGGGCGACTGCTCGCCGTCGCGTAACGTGGTGTCAAAGATGATGACTCGATTGCTTTCCATTACCGTATTCATGACTGGGATCCCTTCCTACAACTCAGATGTAGGCGACGGTCGTGATTCCCCTGAACGTTTGTCGCACCAATTACTCTTAATACGCCCAGGGGCCACTAAGTCGTAGATCCCGGTCACGAAGGAGGTGAGCCGATGTTCTGGCACTGCACCGCTGCCGCATGACCCGCGACTCTCCCACGACGCCGGCGGCATCGGAGATTCTCGGGGTCACGTTGGAAACGGTCATCATCATCATGGGTGCCTGCTGGTGACACGGCACGCGAAGAGCAACCCGCTCGCGCCCCGCCATTTGGATATTAGAAAGTACGGAAAGAGGGCCGTTGTCAACAGAGTAGGCTCATTATCGTTACCCGCTCGTTAATTTCGATGCGGATTTCACAAACCATCCTCCAGGCTCACTTGGGGGGCATCGCACCCTGGCTTATACCCCATCTGGGGTATGCGGCGGGAGGCCCCAGAGCCATTCGACCTCAGTCCGTTATGGGCTGCCGCCCAGGCCCGCTTGGGGCCTGGAGGCCCCAAACCCCCATTTACAAAAAATGGGGGAGGGAGAAACCTGAGGCTGCGGAAAATCAACCCGCTTAATTCTTCGACTTGTCCACCAGACGATTGGCGCCGATCCACGGCATCATTACGCGCAGCCGCTGGCCGACTTCCTCAATGGGATGTTCGGCCCAGCGCCTGCGGGTGGCCTTGAAAGAAGGCTGGCCCACCCGGCACTCGGCCATCCACTGGCTGACGAAACGGCCGGACTGGATATCATCAAGGATACGCTTCATTTCGGCCTTGGTTTCCGAAGTAATCACTCGCGGTCCGGAAACGTAGTCGCCGTACTCGGCGGTATTGGAAATCGAATACCGCATGTTGGCGATGCCGCCCTCATAAATGAGATCGACGATCAGCTTGACTTCATGCAAGCACTCGAAATACGCCATTTCAGGGGCATATCCAGCCTCCACCAACGTCTCAAAGCCCGCGCGAATCAGATTGGTCAAACCGCCGCACAACACCGCCTGCTCGCCGAACAGATCGGTTTCGCACTCCTCACGGAACGTGGTCTCGATGATGCCGGAACGGCCGCCGCCGATGGCCGACGCATAGGACAGGGCAATTTCCATGCCGTTGCCGCTGGCGTTCTGAGCCACCGCGACCAGACACGGCACCCCGCCGCCACGCACGTATTCCGAACGCACGGTATGGCCAGGCCCCTTGGGAGCAATCATGAATACGTCCAGATCGGGACGCGGTTCGATCAGACGGAAATGGATGTTCAGACCATGGGCGAACGCCAGCGCGGCGCCCTGCCGCAGATTGGGCGCCAGATCGGATTCATAGATACCGGCCTGGAGTTCGTCCGGGGTCAGCATCATGACGACATCGGCCCACTTGGCCGCATCGGCCGCGCTCATCACGGTCAGTCCCTGGGCCTCGGCCTTTTTGACCGTCGCCGATCCGGGGCGCAGCCCGACAGCGACTTCTTTAGCGCCCGAGTCGCGCAAGTTGAGGGCATGAGCATGGCCCTGGCTACCGTAGCCAATGATGGCCACCTTCTTTGCCTTGATTAAATTAACGTCGGCATCACGGTCATAATAAACGCGCATCGTGGGTCCTCTCCCCGGAACGATCTGATACAGGAGGCTCTTACAACGGCTTTGCGCCGCGAGCAATGGCCACCACGCCGGTTCGTGACACATCCACCAGCCCCAGGGGTGTCATGGCACGGATGAAGGCATCCAGCTTCTCGGAGCTGCCGACGATTTCAAACACGAAAGACTCGCTGGTGCTGTCCACAACCCTGGCCCGGAAGATGTTGGCCGTCAACATGGACTCGCCCCGTTTCTCGCCGGTTGCCGCCACCTTGACCAGCGCCAGCTCGCGTTCCACATGTGGCCCTTCCACCGTAAGGTCGCTGACCTTATGCACCGGCACCAGCCGTCCCAACTGCGCCTTGATCTGTTCGATGATCATCGGCGTACCGGAGGTGACGACGGTAATGAGGGACAATTTCTCGTTTGGATCGACCTCCGCTACCGTCAGACTGTCGATGTTGTACCCCCGCCCGGAGAACAGGCCGATAACGCGGGCAAGAACACCGGCCTCGTTGTCCACCAGGACGCAAATGGTATGGTATCTGATTTCCTCAACTATCTTGACCATGGGCGCACTCGATGGTTAAATTAGGACCATGCCGTCGTTCTCGGACGCTGACTTTGCGATACCATCCTTGAACGGACCCAGCAGCATTTCATTGTGAGCGGCCCCCGCCGGAATCATGGGGAAGCAGTTCTCGGATGGATCGACGATGACCTCGCACAAAACCGGAGCATTGGCAGCGATCATACGCTCGATGGTGGCATCAAGTTCGTCCGGCTTGTCGCATCGCAACCCCACCGCCCCGAACGCCTCGGCCAGTTTGACGAAATCGGGCTGCGATTCGTTATGGCTCTGGGAATAGCGGCCACCGTACAGCAGCTCCTGCCACTGCCGCACCATGCCCATGTACTTGTTGTTGGTGATGAACACCTTGACCGGCAAGTGGTATTGCACCGCCGTCGCCACCTCCTGGATATTCATCATGATCGAGGAATCTCCGGCGATATCCACCACCAGGGACTCGGGATGGGCGACCTGCACGCCAATGGCGGCAGGCAGGCCATAGCCCATGGTGCCCAAACCGCCCGAAGTCATCCAGCGCTTGGGAGACTCGAACTTATAATGCTGGGCCGCCCACATCTGGTGCTGGCCCACCTCGGTGGTGATGTAGGTATCGCGATTCCGGGTCAGTTCATAGAGTCGCTGAATGGCGTACTGCGGCTTGATGAGCTTGTCGCTAGGCGGGTAGTTCAGACACTTGCGACCGCGCCATTCTTCGATCTGTTTCCACCAGGGTTCCAGCCGCTTGCGGTCGGGCCGCTTGGTGCGCGCGCGCCACAGGCTGATCATTTCGCCCAGTACGTTGGCGACATCACCGACAATAGGCAGATCCACCATCACGTTCTTGTTGATGTTGGAAGGATCAATATCAACATGAATCTTGGTCGAATGGGGCGAGAAGGCGTTGGTCCGCCCGGTCACCCGGTCGTCAAAACGTGAACCGATGGCAATCATCAGATCGCAGCCATGCATGGCCAGATTGGCTTCATAAGTGCCGTGCATTCCGACCATGCCCAGGTACTGCCCATCCGACGCCGGCACCGCCCCCAGACCCATCAGGGTCAGGGTAATGGGAAAGCCAGTCATATGCAGGAACTGGGTCAACGCCTCGGAGGCCGCCGGGCCGGAGTTGATGACCCCCCCGCCGCAATACAGCAACGGCCGTTTGGCCTCGGCCATCATTTCCACGGCCTTGGCAATGCTTGAGGTCTCACCCTTGACCACGGGATGATAGGATTTATGCGTGACCAGCTCCGGCCCGACATACGACCCCTCGCCGGTCAGAATGTCTTTGGGCAGGTCAACGAGTACCGGGCCGGGACGGCCGGACCGGGCAACATAGAAGGCCTCATGGATGGTTCGGGCCAGCCGGTTGATGTCTTTCACCAGATAGTTGTGCTTGGTGCAGGCTCGGGTAATCCCGGTAATATCAGCCTCCTGGAAGGCGTCATTGCCGATCAGACTGGTAGGAACCTGTCCGGTGAGACACACGATTGGGATGCTATCCATCAACGCGTCGGTCAGCCCGGTAACAGTGTTGGTGGCGCCGGGACCAGAGGTCACCAGGACGACACCAACCTTCCCGGTTGAACGGGCATATCCCTCGGCGGCATGAACGGCTCCCTGTTCATGGCGCACCAGCACATGACGAATACGGTTCTGTTTGAACAGTTCGTCATACAGCGGCAATACCACGCCGCCCGGGTATCCGAAAACCACGTCGACGCCTTGATCCGCGAGGGCCTTGAGGAGCAGTTGGGATCCGCTCAAACGCTCGTTCGTCATGGCCTTTCCTTGTCGTTACGGGGACGGCGGCAGATTGAGGTTCCGATCCGCGCCGCCGAATCTGATGAAGGCGCCAACTCTAATCGTTCAGAAATCTTCGGTCAACAAAAACTGACGAATAATCGAAAAGATTTCGCGGTAAAAACTTTCCGAATGTTGCGCAGCGATCACTCTGGCGCCCGGCACCTGGTGACGGAACCATGTGCATTGGCGTTTTGCGTAATGCCGGGTAGCAGCCTGAGCCAGGGTAATGGCCTGATCAAGAGGCATCTCGCCGGCAAGATGGCGGGCCAACTCCGGCACCCCCAGCGCCTTCCTCACCGGAAGATCCGCAGGCAACCCCATCGAGACCAGATGCCTGACCTCGTCAACCGCACCATCCGCGACCATGGCAAGAAACCGCGCATCACAGGCAGTGTACAGATCTGTACGTGCGGGCAGCAGAACCAGAACCAGGGTTCGCGCCACAACCCTGACGGCGGCTCCCGTGGGGAGGTCTTCCTGCCACGCAGCGAGAGAACGCCCGGTGGCCTCCCACACTTCCCAGGCACGGATCAGCCGCTGACGGTCGCTCGGGCAGAGACGGGCCGCCATCACCGGGTCGCGCTTCGCCAGAGCCTGGTGGAACGCAACCGCCCCCAGGTCGTCCATAAGCGCGCGGGCGGCGGCGCGGGTCGCCGCTGGCACCGGAGCCACCGGAGCCAACCCATGCAAAAACGCTCGCAGATACAAGCCCGTGCCGCCGACCACCAGAGGCAACCGACCGCTCGCATGGGCCGCAGCCACTTCCCGACGCGCAGCATCCAGCCACCAGGCGGCCGATCCCACCTCGCCCGCTGACAGCACGCCATAGAGCCGGTGGGGTACATCCGTCATATCGGCCGCACGGGGACGCGCTGTCAGAACACGCAATTCCCGATACACCTGCATACTATCGGCATTGATGATCGTGCCGGAGAAGGCTCTCGCCACAGCCAGGGCCAAGGCGGACTTGCCACAGGCCGTCGGCCCGCCAATGACCACTACGGGCAGTTCCTGGAACTCGTGAGCCATGAAGAGCTGTGGTTACGGGTAGGACGGCGGCAGATAGCGGATGGCAGCGAACAGCAAACCGGCGATTCCCACGATCAGACCACCGAGCTTGATAACCATGCGCAGTTCAAGTTCGCGCATATCGGAGCGCATGGCGGAAATATCAGCCTTGAGTTCGAACCGCAAGGCAGAGAGTTCAGCCTTGATTTCGGTACGCACGTCAGAGAGTTCGGTGCGCACGGCAGCGATTTCAGCCTTGAGTTCGGTGCGCACGGCAGCGATTTCAGCCTTGAGTTCGGTGCGCACGTCAGCGATTTCAGCCTTGAGTTCGGTGCGCACGTCAGAGAGTTCAGTGCACACGGCGGATATTTCAGCCTTGAGTTCGTCACGCGTATCCCGCAAATCAGCCTTGGTTACGAGCTCCCCGGCGGCTAGATCCTGGGCCTCCTTAATGATGGAGGTAACAGCCTCCGCCTGCGGCTCCGACATGCCGACGGCCGTCAACCGCTTGACGAAAACATGGGTATCGAATGTGAGCATGTTCATACCCTCACTCTGACCCCTTCGGCCCACGAAGTCAATTCAGGGATCGGACTCTCAGAAGGCGTCAAGCAGGACCTTGCGCTTGCCATCGTATTCCTGCTGGGTAATCAGGTTTTTTTGATACAAGCGTTGAAGCTGTTCAAGTTTCTGCTCGACACCGCCGCCGACAGGGGCTGCGGGTATTGGCGGGGGTGGCGCCGATAATGCGGGTGCCGCCACCGGCACTTCGGCAGCCCGTTTGGATAGCGGATACCTGTGAAGGAATGCCTCGCCTTCCGGTGTCAGGGAAGCCATGCTCAAACCGCTGATTTCGGTGCGTGCAGCCGCAGCCTCAATCATCTCAAAGCTCATCCCGCTATCTTGTGGACTACCCTGAGGCGTGGCGCTCCTGGCAATATCCACGGCCGACCGAAAGAAGACCGGGCGCATATAATAGGCAGTATTAGGAGTAAAGGAAAACGACTTCAACGACTTGGTGAGTGGGTCATCGCCCGTGGCCATGATGTCATAATTCCCGGCCGCTATATCGAATCCGATGAAGGAAGTTTTCGATGTCTGCCCCAGCAACACACCGTGCTTTTCATCGCCCTCGGCAAAGATCACGACGCCAGCACGCCCCTGCGGATCGGTGAACAGACTCTTGGAAAAGGTTGGCAGTATATAGACCCTGGCGGTATTGGCGTGACCAGCCAGATTGGACTTGAAATCGGCGGACGCCGGATTGTCCACGACCGGCGCGGGGCTTTCGCAAGCGGCGACGGCAAGAATGGTTAAAATCGACGCGACGCCGGCTACTTTTCTCATGAAAAACCATCCGTGGTTTACCAAAGCCAACCCGCCCCCCTTCCCCCCTGCAGAGGCGAGAGGGGCAAGCAGGGACGTAGCTTACTTGGATGCCAGGTATTCAGCAACGGCACGAATGTCGTCTTCGGTAATATCCTTGGCGACCTCGTGCATGGTCTCGTTCTCCCGCAACTCTCTGTGGAAGGCTTCCAGTTGACGGATCAGATAGTCGCCATGCTGGCCAGCAAGACGCGGCGTGGCATCCACACCTTCCGCATTTGCGCCATGACAGGACGCACAAGCGGGAACATTGTGGGCAGAGTCGCCCTGATCAAAGATCGTCTTCCCCTTGGCGGCCAGAGCGGCGTCGCCGGATGAGACGCCATGTCCCACCGGTTTTTTGGTGTAGTATTCGGCCAACCCCTTGATCTGGGCATCATTGAGCGGTCCGGCGATACCCCACATATAGGCACGGGCGTGCGGGTCGCCGCGGGTCTGGGACCGGAACTCCATCAATTCGTTTTCAATATATTTGGCCTGTTGTCCAGCCAGATGAGGAAACAGCGGCGACGGACTGACGCCGTTGATCCCATGGCATTTCGAACAGACTTCACCAGCCATCCTGGCGGCTATGGCGGGGGCATCGGCGGCGTATGCGCCGCTGGTGCAGGCCATAACCAGGGCGAACGCGGTTGCGGATAGTGCCTTCACGACGGTTCTCTCCTCAGAAGCTGGTCCACAGACCAATATAGGTGGTATTGTTGCCGGAAGCCTTGTGTCTGAAACCGTCGTAGTTGTTCGTTCCACCGTTGAACTCGTTATAGAAGGTGTACTGAGCCAGGATCTTGGTATTCAGGAACGGCAGGTAATCCAGCTCCAACGTCTCGAACTGGCTGTTGGGGCTGCCGCTGGCACTGCCGCTGGCGTTGGTGGCCAAACCTGGAGAATTATACAACTTGAAGTCGGATCTGCCTTTGATCGACGTGTACCCGATACTGCCGCCAAACTTACGCTGGTAGTAATAGGTGCCAGTTACTTGCATCCTGTCAAGGTAGTCGGTGAGACTGGAGGTTGCGGACACCGGAGCGTTATAGCTTGCCTTCCATTTCTGGTTTTCGTGGACCCATGAAGCCAGGAGCGAACCCGTGTGTTTATCCCCAATGAACTGGTACTGGGTATCCAGGCCGAGATCCTTGAAGCGGTCCTTGGCACCACCGTTGGCGGAAACACCCGCAACGTTATTCGGCGTCATGTTGGGCATCATGCCAAACGTGCCGACCGACAACGAATTGCGGCCCCATGGGAACTCATAAGCGGCGCGCCAGTACGGAGCAACCCCCTGAATGGTCGGGTTGCCGGTGGTGCTGTCGTTGATGCCTTTCAGGGCTGCGGCACTTTTCCCTTGCGGAGCCGAACGGTAGCCGGAAACTTCCATGTAAAGGCGGTCCCGATAGAACCCGTAGGCGCCAAGGCCCGCAACGGTTTGACCAAGGTTGGCTATCTGCACTTTCGCGGCAGGCGTCGGAACGTTGGTGGGCGACATGAACGGAGCGCCCCACGCCGGGGTCGAGTTCCAGACATCCTGGACCGTTGGGTTGTTGTTAAGAGTAAACCCGTAGAGAAAATCATTATTGGGGGTATGATTGGCGTATCGCATATCGGAGTTGTCGATACCGATGGAACCGGTGTTCTGCTGGTAAGTCATTTGCAGCATGGCGCCGAAATTATCGGCAATCTTGCCCGCGTAGAACAGGCTAAGCTGCTGAGGAAACTCGGCCTGGCCATTCTGGGACTTGGTGTTGGCGAGCGCACTATCGGGCTGATTCTTCGCGGTCCACGCAGAGGAGGCCTGGAGCATAATCGACAACGGCGGGATGTCGGAGAGCGACAGGGTACCCTGACCCTTCTCATTAATGTCGGTGACCTGTTTCTTGGTGGTCAGCACAAAGGCATTGAGCTTGAAACGGCGCCCGAAGGGCGTCAACTCGGGGAATACCGTATGACAGGCTTCACAGGCCATGCCAGTCTGGCGGGCAAAGCTGGGCACCGCCTGGGCCGACGTGGTCATCCCGACCCAAACCGACATTCCAGCTACAAAAACGGCCGAAACCGCCTGAATGTTCCTTTGAGGACTCGGATGCACGTTAATCTCCCCTTATATTTGAAGCATTATCTGGTTGGCCTTCGTGGCCCGATCTGCGGCAGGGCGCGTCCGTCTCCGCGCGCGTAAATCCACCCAAAGACCACGATCACTTTGATTACACCCAGAAATATTCATAATACAACGTAATTTTAGCCAGGGCCTCGAACTCAGGTTAACGCGGAAAATGGCTTGCGCTCGCCGTGATTCTCTGAATCCCTCGGATTCGGAGGTACCCCATGCCGTTGACCGCCTTGGCCTTTGGAGAGAAATCGCGCTTG
>JADFXL010000390.1:0-452 GCA_015233585.1 Alphaproteobacteria bacterium
GCCACCGTGGTTATCATCGGGAACATGACATGCAGGGCTTCATCCGCGGCCGCGTGCAGCAGGGCACGGAGCTGGTGGCGCATGATCAGGGGGCGATCCAGGGTGATGCGGAGCGAGCGCCAGCCCATGGCGGGATTGGCTTCCTCGGAACAGTTCCAGTAGGGAAGCACCTTGTCACCGCCCACGTCCAGCGTGCGGAACCGAACGGGTTTTCCCGCAGCATGGGTCAAAATCTTGCGGTAAAGGGCCGTTTGCGCCGCGACATCGGGCAGCTCGGAGCGGGCCATGAACGGAATTTCCGTGCGATAAAGCCCAACACCGTCGGCGCCGGTCTCGCGTAGTTGCGCAAGGTCCATCAACAGCCCGGCATTGAGATTGAGCTGGACACGGACACCGTCCCGCGTCACCGCCGGCAGGTCACGAATCGCCACGTACTTGGCCAGTCTGGCCTG
>JADFXL010000390.1:534-2333 GCA_015233585.1 Alphaproteobacteria bacterium
GGTTCGATCTTGGCCAGGCTGCCCTTGACCCGCGCTACGACGGGAATATCGAGCGCGCGGGCGATGATGGCGACGTGCATCATCGGCGAGCCTTCTTCCATGACCAGTCCGCGCAGCTTGTGCCGGTCGTAATCGAGCAGTTCGGCCGGTCCCATGGAGCGGGCGATCAGCACCGTATCGTCGGGCAAATCGCTGCGGGCGGCAGAGGTGCCCGAGCTGGTGAGGTGCTGCAACAGACGGTTGGCCAGATCTTCCAGATCGTGCAGGCGGTCGCGCAAGTAAGGGTCGGACACCTGGGTCATGCGCAGGCGGGTATCGTCGTGGACTTTCAGCACGGCGGCCTCGGCGGTGAGGCCGGAGTGGATGGTTTCGGTAATGCGGGCGATCCAGCCCCGGTCTTCGGCGAACATGCGATAGGCTTCGAGGATGTCGCGATACTCCTCCCCCATCGATTCAGGACGGGACAGCATGGCGTCGAGTTCATCGTGGACGGTGGACAGACCTTCCTTCAGACGCGCCAGTTCACTGTCCGGATCTTCGGCGATCAGCTTGCGGATGCGCACTCGGGGCTGGTGCAGGACTGCCACCCCCATGCCGGCCCCCCCGTTCAGCGGGATACCTTCGAGTCGCATCGGCAACAGAGCATTGCCTTCGATGGGCAGCAACTCCTCGCGCCGGATCAATTCACCAGAGGTGAGGAGTTCGGCCAGGACCATGGCGACGGTCTCCAGCGTCTCGACATTCTCGTCGCTGTAGCCGCACTCATGGCGGCTCTGCACCACCAGCACCCCGATTACCCGGCCGCCACGGATGATCGGCACTCCCATGAACGAGAGGTACACTTCCTCGCCGGTTTCCGGGCGATAGACGAAGTTGGGATGAGACCAGGCATCGGCCAGCGCCAGCGGCCGGGCGTGCGCGGCGATGTCGCCGACCAGACCTTCGCCAACCCGCAGGCGGGTATTGTGGACCGCCGATAATTTGAGTCCCACGGTGGCGAACAGTTCCAGCACCTCGCCCGCGCGCATCACATAGCACGAGCAAACCTGGGCTTCCAGGTCGTGGGCGATCAGGGTCACCACGCGGTTAAGGCGTTCCTCCCCTGTACCGCCGCCCGCCATCACATCACGCAGGCGTCCTAATATCCTCCGCGAAACCGATTCGCCGGGTGCGATCATGTGACGGTAGCCTCGGAGACGCTGGCTACGGACTTGCAGTGTTCGCGGGCGGCACAGGCGGCAACGGCCTGGTCGATCAACTCAAAGATGATGTCGCTGGTGGGCTGCTCCCGCGATACCATGCCCACGCTCTGCCCCGCCATCAGGGAACCGTGCTCGACATCGCCGTCAATTACCGCGCGACGCAAGGCCCCGGCCCAGAAGTGTTCGATTTCGAGCTGGGCTTCCTTCTGGGTGAGTTCGCCATTGCGGAATCGGCCGATGACTTGGCGTTGGGTCTCGGCGAACTTCACGGTGCCCTTGTTGGCCAGGGCGCGCACCGGGATCACGGGGAAGTCCGGGTCCACCGCCATCGTCGGTACGGCATCGCGGGCGCTGGCGCGGATGAAGGCCTGCTTGAAGGCGGGATGGGCGATGGATTCGGTGGCACAGACAAAGCGGGTGCCAAGCTGGCATCCGGCCGCGCCCATTTCCAGGTAGGCTACCATGGCTTCACCACGGCCGATGCCCCCGGCGACGAAGACCGGCACATCCGGCATGTGGGGCAGGATTTCCTGGGCCAGCACGCTGGTGGCGACGGGGCCGATTGGGCCACCGGCTTCTGCGCCTTCGATGACCAGG
>JADFXL010000391.1 GCA_015233585.1 Alphaproteobacteria bacterium
CGTTGATGATCGGAATGGTTTTGGTCACGCATGGTCGCTTGGCCGAAGAGTTCGTCGCAGCGCTGGAGCATGTGGTCGGCCACCAGGAGCAGGTGCGGGCCGTCTGCATCGGTCCCGATGACGACATGGAACAGCGGCGGCGCGACATCCTCACCTGCGTGAGCGAGGTGGATACCGGGGGCGGCGTGGTCGTGCTGACCGACATGTTCGGCGGCACGCCCAGCAACCTTGCGATCTCGATCATGGACAAGGCCAAGGTCGAGGTGATCGCCGGCGTCAACCTGCCGATGCTGATCAAGCTTGCCTCGGTGCGCAACGTGGAGAGCCTCGCTGTGGCGGTGGCCAGCGCGCAGGAAGCCGGCCGCAAGTACATAAATGTTGCATCGAGACTCCTGGCCCAGAACCGCTCATGACCGACAATCAGCCCCTTTCTCTGGTGCTCCTTTCTCCGGCTCCCGATCGCGAAGCGCAGCGCCGCAGCGTCGAGATTAGCAACCGACTCGGACTGCACGCGCGGGCGGCGGCAAAGTTCGTCAAGCTCGCCGGCCGCTTTGATGCCGAGGTTCAGGTGTCGCACAAGAGCCAGAGTGTGGCCGGGCTGTCCATCCTGGGATTGATGATGCTGGCTGCTGGTCCCGGTTGTGTGATCGAAATCGAGGCCAGCGGCAATGCGGCGGCGGCGGTGCTCGACGCGCTGACTCAACTGGTTGCCGATAAATTCGGGGAAGAATGACTGGAAGCGAAGAATATGCCGATGAAGCCCAGGGCTCGGGACAACAATGTCATGAACGACGACACCGTCATGAACGATAAAGATGTCCCGCTCCGGGAAGCCAGGGCCGCGCCCGAGCGCGTATTTCGTGGCTTGGCGGTGGGGCCTGGCATTGCGATCGGGGTGGCGTGCGTCTACGATGCCAGCATCGACAATATACCTGAATACCGGCTTCCGGCCAGCGGCATCGCCCGCGAGCGGGAGCGTTTCGCTGCGGCTGTCGATGAGGCCAGCACCCAGATCGCCAGGTTGCAGAGAAAGGCCGTGGGTATTGGCGGGGCCGCCGGTGAGGATCTTTCTTATCTTTTTGACGCCTACCAGCAGATGCTCAAGGGGTCGCGGCTGATCCGTGGCGTGGACCGGCGGATTGCTCAGGATCGCATCAATGCGGAGGCGGCGGTCCATAAGGAAATTGCCGCCATGGCCGAGGCGTTTACCGCCATGAACGATGCTTATCTGGCGGCGCGCATTGATGACGTGCGTGACGTTGGCAACCGCCTGGTGCGCAGCCTGACCAAGACGCCTTACCGGCCGTTTTCCCAGTTACCCAAGAACGCGGTCATTATCGCGGAGGAACTTACCCCGGCCGACACGGCCCTCCTCGATCCCAAAAAAGTGGCCGGCTTTGCCACCGTTCTGGGAGGCGCCGAGAGCCATACCGCCATCATTGCCCGGTCGCTGGGTTTTGCGACCGTTGTCGCCGTTGCTTCCCTGCTCAAGGACATCACTTCCGGCGAGAAACTGATTATTGACGGGATGAACGGCTTGGTCATCGTCGCTCCTACCCCGGAAACGCTGGCGGATTATCGGGGGCGGCGTGCCCGTTTCCTGCGGGATCGCCGTTCTTTGACCGACCTGAAGAATCTGCCGGCAGTGACTCGCGACGGCACGCATGTTCGTCTGAACTGCAATGTTGAACTGCCTACCGAGGCCGATGTGGTGCTGCGCTCGGGTGCGGAGGGCATAGGTCTGTTGCGTAGCGAATTCATGTTCATGAACCGCGATGAAATGCCGACCGAGGACGAGCAGTTCGAAATTCTGCGCGAACTGGTGCTGCGGATGGACGGACGGATGGTTACCGTCCGCACGCTCGATTGCGGCGGGGACAAGGTTGGTCTGGCGCTTGGCATGTGCGCCGGTCCCAATCCCGCCCTGGGTCTGCGGGCGATCCGGTTGTGCCTGCACCGGCCCGCGCTGCTTGAAAATCAACTGGGCGCTATCCTGCGGGCAGGAGCTTTTGGCCCGGTACGGATTCTGTTGCCGATGGTGGCCACCGTCGAGGAAGTGGTTTCGGTGCGCAAGCTGCTGGACGCGGCGGCACAACGGCTGCGCAGGCATGGGGTCGCCATCTCCGATCCCCTGCCGCTGCTGGGGGTGATGATCGAGGTTCCTGGGGCGGCCCTGGCTGCGGATGCGCTGGCGCGGCACGCGGACTTCTTCGCCATCGGCACGAACGATCTGACTCAGTATACTCTGGCCATCGACCGCGCCGACGAGACGGTGGCCCATCTTTACAATCCGGCGCAAGGATGGTCTGGTCGATACACCACCAGAACTCTTC
>JADFXL010000392.1 GCA_015233585.1 Alphaproteobacteria bacterium
TGGTAACGGAGAGGACGCCCCCCATCATTTCCACCAGCCGCGCGCTGATCGCCAGTCCAAGACCCGTGCCGCCGTACTGGCGGGTGGTGGACGTGTCGGCCTGGGTGAAGGCCTGGAACAGCTTGGCAATCTGTTCCTGGGTCATGCCGATGCCGGTGTCGCGGGTGATGAAGCGCACGTCCAGTTCACCGTCACTGGTGCCAGCGAACTCGGCGGCGACGACCACCTCACCCGTCTGGGTGAACTTGATGGCGTTACTCGCCAGATTTATCAGCACCTGACCCAGGCGCACGGGATCCCCCACCAGAAGGCGTGGAATTTCCGGCTGGTGGTAGACGACGAACTCCAGTCCCCTCTTTTCCGCGTTCATGGCGACGATGTCGGCAAGATTTTCGCGCACCTCGCCCAGGCTGAAGTCGATGGCCTCCAGATCCCTCTTGCCCGCCTCGATCTTCGAGAAATCGAGAATGTCGTTGATGATCCTCAACAACGAGTAGGCGGAAACATGGATTTTTTCGAGATACCCCCGTTGCTTGTTGTCAAGATCGGTCTGGAGCGCCAGATAGCTCATGCCGATGACCGCATTCATCGGGGTACGGATCTCGTGGGACATGTTGGCGAGAAATTCGGATTTGGCCTTGGTGGCTGCCACCGCAACCTGGTTGGCGGCACGCAGGGCGGCTTCCGTGCGGTTGCGTTCGGTCACGTCGGTCAGGACGCCGATCAGTCCCTGCATCCCCACCGCATTGCGGTCAAAGCGGATCTTGGTCACCACCACAGTGCGTTCGTCGCCATCGGCGGTCTGGCAGGTGGCCTCGTAGACCTCCTTATCCTTGTCGCTGGTGAAAAAGGCGTTGTCCTGGAGCGACAGGCGTTCCAGAGTCTGCGGCGCCATGAAGTCCTGGAGACGCCGGGTCAGAGCGTGGCTCTCGTCGGTTCCGAAAAAGCTGTAAAATGCCTGGTTGGCCAGTTTCACGATGCCGCTGGTGCTGACGAAAAAGATAGGCAGCGGCACGGTGTTGATGAGCTTGGCCAGGAACAGCCGCTCGTCCTCCAGAGCTTCCTGCACCCGCTTGCGGTCGGTGATATCGCGAATGACGCCAACGGTGCCGGCGTAGGTGCGTTGCTGTTCCCCCCGTTCGACGAAAAAGCCGGAACTGTTGATTTCGACGACGACAGGCGTCGGGTCGATCCTGTTTCGGTCTTTGCGCTCGGGGGTTTCGTCTGCTTTTGTCTTCAGACGCACTTCCAGGCCCGTGGTCATGCGCTTGCCTGTGCGCCGCTCGTCAAACAGCTTTGGCGCCGGATTGAGAGACTTTCCCGTCATCTCGGCGATGACGTGGTCCCAGCTCACCGAGCCGAACTCGGCGGCGCTGAGGATCTCGCTGAAATGGGCACCGATCAATTCGCCGCGATCATAGCCCAGCCGCTCGATGGCATCGTTGAGGAACGTAAAACGCCCGTTGCCGTCGATCCGATAGACGATGTCAGGCACGGTATCCACCAGATTGCGGAAACGCTCCTCGGATGCCTTCAGGCTTTCGACACTTTGGGTCAGACGTTCGTTCAGCTCGTTCAGTTCCTGTTGTTTGGCCTCCAGTTCACGGTTCTGAGTCATCGTGTGTTCGTAGGTGGACAGAAACAGGTTAAGGATCTGGCGGCGGCTGGCCGTGATAAGATGATGCTTGCCGCCAAAGTGAAATTTCAGCGACCGCCGATCCCCCATGTCTCGCGAATCGGCATTGTCGGCGGCAGCCTCGGCCATGGTATCGCTGATCAGGGCCGCAACCTTGCTCAGCAGAAAACGCTCCTGATACGGCTTCGTCACATAGCCGTCGGCCCGGGCATCCAGCCCGTAGATGATGTCGTTGGGGTCGTTAAGGTCGGTCAGCAGCAGGACAGGAACGCCGCGCCAGTCGGGGGTGTTCTTGATCCGCTTGCAAAGATCGAAACCACTCATCACCGGCATACTGATGTCGCTGATTACCAGGACGGGCCGGTGCTCGTCCATTTCCGCCAGCGCCGCCGCCCCGTCCGCCACCACGGCGGTGCTATATCCGTGGCCTCCGAGCAGATATTGAAGCCGCATCGCCTGGGTGGGGCTATCCTCCACGATCAGTATGTGGTTCATGAACCGACCTGCCCACCATTCCAGCGGAGAGCCGCCCGGCCCCCTGATTTGCCGCGATCCAGACAAGAAACTATTGTAGTATAGCGTCGGGCTTGGCGGAACGCGGGATTTTTCTGCCGCGTCTCCCCTGTATTATGCCCTGGATTCCGGCGGGTCAAGGTGGGACGGCACATCGTGAACAAAGCTTTCGCGGAGACA
>JADFXL010000393.1 GCA_015233585.1 Alphaproteobacteria bacterium
TCCCTTTACCGCCTGCATCAGGCCAACGTTGCCTTCTGAAATGACCTCGCCCATGGGGAGTCCATATCCACGGTATCCCATGGCGATCTTCGCCACCAGCCGTAGATGACTGGTCACGAGGCGGTGGGCGGCCTCAAGATTACCGGTAGCCTGGTAATCCCTCGCCAAGCTGCACTCCTCCTCTGGAGCCAGCATCGGAAATTTACGGATATCCTGTAGATACCGCGACAGGTTGTTTTCCGGCGCGATTTCGAAAGAGGATGAATATGCCTTCATGTCAACTACTCCACTCAACTGAAAGAGGAGTCGCCGTGGATCGGAAGGCGTCTCCATCCTCCAATTCACACACTAGCGGATGTTAAACCATCATGCAAACAATAACATACTTCCCAGATCAAGTATAGCCTTTTAGTGAGCCTCTAAAAAATTTATCAAGTCGATGATATCGCTGGGAAGGTGGCTCTCAAATCGGAGTGATTCGCCGGTCCCTGGATGGATGAATCCGATCACGAAAGCGTGAAGAGCCTGCCGGGGGAAGGCCGTCAGAACCGCATGAAGGGGGGTGGAAGCCCTTGCCGGACGCCGGCCCCGGCCACCACCATATGTCGAATCTCCTATTAATGGATGGCCGATGCTCGTCATGTGAACGCGAATCTGATGGGTGCGGCCAGTACCAAGCCGGCACTCGACCAATGACGCCGAGTCCCCAAATGACCTGAGCACGCGATAGCGGGTGAGCGCCATCTTGCCATCGCGTGTCACGACCGCCATTTTCTTGCGATCGGTGGCGTTGCGGCCGATCCGTCCTTCGATCACCCCCAGTGACCTGCGCGGCACGCCCCACACGACGGCAAGATAGGCCCGCTCGATGCTGTGGTCGGCAAACTGGGTCGCCAGACCTTGATGAGCGGCATCGGTCTTGGCCACGACAATCAGGCCGCTGGTGTCCTTGTCGATACGATGGACAATACCCGGCCGCCGAACCCCGCCGATTCCCGACAGCCCGCCGCCGCAGTGAGCCAGCAGGGCGTTGACGAGGGTGGCATCGGGATTACCCGGCGCGGGGTGAACGACCATTCCGGCGGGTTTGTCGATCACGATCAGGGATTCGTCTTCATAAACGACCGTCAACCCGATGGTTTGCGCCTGTGGCTGGGCAGGCTCGGCCTCGGGCACGGCGACCTGCACCGACTGCCCGGCCCGGACCCGGCACGCGGGGTCGGTGACCACGGCGGTGTCAATAAGAACCCGCCCCTGCTCGATAAGGGTCTTCAGACGCGAACGCGACAACGCCGGCAGACTCAAAGCCAGCCACTTGTCCAGCCTTGCGCCTGCTTGCTCCGGCCCCACAGAAACGATACACGAATCCTGAATGCTAACGGTCGTCATGCCGATACCGGATACTCCCGCGCGCGTATTCTGTCGCAGAATCTGGTGAATTGCCTGGTTTTGCTGGCGTGAGGTAATCAGGTTCCCCAGGAAGGCGGCCACCAGCCAGACCGCCAGCAATGGCCCGAAGACCGAGGCGACCAAGGCTGACAACATTACGGGTCCGAGGCCCGGCAGTACCCCCCAGCCCAGGATCGAGCCAATATAATGATAAGCGGCACCCAGCCAGAGAATCGTGGTGGCAACGGCGACCCCAACCACAAGGATGACAGCGATCATGGATTCATGCGACCCCGTCTACCCGCCCGGATGTTGTATTTTACCCGAAGGGGACCATTTGACCTAGGAAACTCTCGACTCCACAAGACCGGACGATAACGCGAACAGCGCCAGTTTCGACCGTTTTTCTTCAGATGTCACTGATTCAAATGATTCCCGGTCAATTTCCGTCATCATAAGCAGGCAGGAACCGCCCTGTTATGGCTCCGCCCCAAGGACCAGGGTGCCAAGGAGGCTGCCATTCACCGGGTCCACCACCAGAACCCTGGGACCGCGCCCCCCGGCGTCAACGTGAAGGAACAGACGTCCGTCGGCGGCGGCGATGGTTTGAAGGCGGCTTCCTTCGGGTTGTTTCAAGGCAATGGCGCCGAACGGCGTTCCTGGTTTTGCGTCGGATGCGGCGGGCGCCGGGTGCCGGGAGGCTCTGGTCAGGACGCCGTAGGCGACAAGTCCCAATCCGGCGATGATAAGGAGCGTCATCGTAAGGACAAGGGCTTTCAATGCGTTCATAATGCGATCCACCAGCAAAATAGAGTAATTATTATATGCAATATTTTCCAGAGTCGGGGGTTATCTACGCCCCCGGCTCCCATTCTTTTCGTTTTTATTATTTTTGTTACTTTTATTTGGTCACAGACCAACTTGTTATTCTGAAAAAAA
>JADFXL010000394.1:0-1613 GCA_015233585.1 Alphaproteobacteria bacterium
GTATAAGTGTTCGCCTGACATCAGAGGTACTGGGCAGTTACGCTTTGCCACAAAATGGAGAGAGAACGAGAGTGACCCGGATTCATGGCGCCGTGGCGGTTCTGTGCCTTATGACATTCTCGGCCTGTACTCCTGTCGTACAGCCAAACGCTTCAGAAATCACGCAGCCCTCCCTGACCGGCAATGCCTTCATGGCCAGGGATCGTGTCTCGCTGCCAATGCGGTCGTGGTTGCCTGAAAACGGCCCGCCGAAGGCAATAATATTGGCGTTGCATGGCTTCAATGACTACTCCAATGCATTCGATGCTCCTGGACGTTACCTGGCCAAACACGGCATAGCGGTCTATGCCTATGACCAGCGTGGGTTTGGCCAGGCACCGGATCACGGCCTGTGGCCAGGAACGGAAAATCTCGTCAATGACCTGAAGGATGCCGCCAAAATCATCCAGACACGTCATCCTGGTATTCCCTTCTATCTCCTCGGCGAAAGCATGGGCGGGGCCGTGGTGATGGCGGCAACGACGCGGCCGGCTCCACCTCGGTTTGACGGCATTATCCTGTCGGCCCCGGCGGTATGGGGACGTGACACCATGCCGATGTCGTATCGCATTTCGCTTTTTCTCACGGCCCATACGATGCCGTGGTTGACGCTGAGCGGACGCGGCCTCCACATCATGGCTTCCGACAATATCGAGATGCTGCGCGGGTTGTTCAGGGATCCCTTGATTATCAAGAAAACCCGCGTTGACGCAATTTTCGGGCTGGCCAATCTGATGGACGAGGCCTTTTTCGCCACGGCCAGAGTGCCAGGACCATTGCTGTTACTGTACGGCGCCAGTGACGAGGTCGTGCCCAGGAAGGCCATGGCGCGCGCCCTCCGGACATTGCCCAACTCCGACGCCATACCACGCACCGTGGCAATTTATGGCAAGGGATATCACATGCTGCTGCGAGACTTGAATGCCGCAATCCCTCTCGGCGATATCGTCGCCTGGATCACGGCGCCAGGGGCACCGCTTCCTTCTGGTGCGGATCATCAGAAGCTGACCGAAAATTATGGTAGTTCATAACGCATCGATTTCGCTAACATCCTTCTTGGTCAGCCTCTTGGGTCTTCCATCTGACCCAACGTCAGATCGTGGGGTTTATCGCAGGCATTGGGTTGCCAGCGTCGTCCTGATCCCGTGGCGGTTTATGTTATTCATTTTTTTGGGGCATCCAATGGTTTATTCTTACCGGTTTCGTTTGCTGATGGTCATGTGGCTGGCTGGAATGTTGGCCTTCGCGGCCACCGGCGCGGCCGTGGCCGAAGAGGTGCTCAAAATTGGCGTCGGCGATGAAGAGCCTTTTTGTATCGCCAATGGCAAGGGCCAACTCACCGGCTTTGAAGTCGAGATCGTCCATGCGCTCTGCGCCACGATCGGCGCCCGATGCGACATTGTTGCCAAGCCCATCGGCGGCGTGATTGACGCCCTCGACCGGGGTGTGATCGATATGGGGCTTGCAACCTTGTTCAAAACGCCGGACCGGGAAAAGAAGTGGCTGTTCACCGAGCGTTATATGCGCATATCGATGTATTTCGCCGGCAAGGTTGGAACCTGGCCTCCCGGCAA
>JADFXL010000394.1:1680-2326 GCA_015233585.1 Alphaproteobacteria bacterium
AAAAACTTCACGATCGTGCCAACCCACACCTTCACCGACGCCTTGCATGAAGTGCATGGCGACCGGGCCGATCTGGCGCTCGTCCCGATCATCTACCTGATACGATATATGGCGAACGAAACCGGCCAGGATCTGGAGACCGTAGGCAATGTGGTGACCGGGGGTGGTCTGAACAGCGATGTGGGCATCGCCTTGCCGCGCGATCGGGAAGCGTTGCGGGACCGGCTCAATCAGGCTCTGCGCGCCATTCTCGCCGATGGCCGCTATGATGCCATCACGTCGCGCTTCCTGCCATTCAGTTTTTATTGAGATGCCGATGCTTCGTATCTTCGCCATCCTGGGGCTGGTTTGTCTGTTGACCCTCCCGGCATTTCCCGTTCAGGCGGATCCGTCTTCCGACTCACCGGGCAAGGTGTTACGCATCGTGGTGACGGAAAACGTGCCGCCGTTCAGCCAGCGTGAGCCGGCTGGCAGCTTGTCCGGGTTCAACGTGGACATTGCCCGGAAGTTGTGCCAGCACCTGCACGCGGAATGTACCCTGGAAACCCAGCCTCTGGCCGCCTTGATCGAAGCGGTCGCCGCCGGACGGCACGACATCGGCCTGGGAAATCTTCTGCGCACCCCGGACCCGGAACGGCGCCTGCTG
>JADFXL010000395.1 GCA_015233585.1 Alphaproteobacteria bacterium
GGTGCCGGTCCGATCGCGAGGATCGGACCGAGCCCTGCTTTCATCGTTCCGTCGCGGCGAGGCGATTTTCCATGGCGGCGTCTTCGACCGCCTGCAGCGCCGCCTCGAAGCACTGACCGTGGGTGGCGTCATCGAGACGGGCGGGAAGGCCTGGTGCGAAGACGGCCAGAAATTCGGGATCGGGTTCGAGCTCGCGGTCGGGTTCGGTCTCTGCCATGCGGGCGGCTCCGGAACAAGGAGACGTCCCGCCGCTCCGGAACCGCTTTCGGCGTCTTGGGATTCCGGTGGATGACCACGCGCATCGGTGCGGCGGGACAGGTCAGGGTCGCCAGAACCTTCAGGTTCCTGGGCCGCTCTCGTCCGCCGGGGCGTGTGATGTGCGTGCGCGCAGAGGTATAAGCGTGGTATATGCCACGTCAGCCATTGGTTGACTCCCGTCCAGGGTCGGTTCGTGGTTAGGCTGGACATGGTGCTGATAACACCCTGTCCAGCTGCCGGGGTGACGATGCGCTGCCGCAAACCGCGTGTCAACACCCGTGGCGATATGGACATTTGGCAACTTTTGATTACTGAAGCAATCCTGAAGCAATTTCAGGTTTTGACGGATCCCGCCTTTGTGCAAGGGGGGGGCCGGTCGGCCCCGGAACCTTGCCCGGACCCGTTCCTCACATCTCGGGACCATAATCGCGATCGTGCTGGCATGCCGGTTTGACTTGCCTCTGCGGGTCCGACAGAATCGCCTGCTTTGTTTCATCAGACATTGTGGACCTCGATGGTCGCGCTCGGCCTGCAGCTGCTACCGCAGCTGGGGTCACCACACGATTTGCTCAAGACTCTGATTCGTTTTGCGAAAGGCGCTTATGGTGCCCAAGCAAGGTCTCGGCGCTGCCTACATCGAGGGCCCGTCATTCTGCCGGGCGGCCTCCAGGTCATTCATGATTTGCTGGCGAAGGTCCGCCGGCGCTGCCATCAGGTCGTGCCAGCTGATCTCGGCGAGGGCGGCACGGCACTCGGCCTCGAAGAGCTGCAGAAGGTAATAATATCTGCCAGCCCCCATCCCCATGATCTCGGTGCAGGCCGACCGCGCCCAGACATAGCGGTCGAGCGGCGGGTAGACCTGCCACGAGCTGATGATCTTAGCGTGCCGCTCAATATCTGCCTCCCTTTGTGCCTTCTCAGCCAAGCTGACCTGTTCGGCCTCACGGCGCTTTTGCTCCCAGCCATCGGATATCGCGCGAAGCTGAGGTTGTATCTGCAGGTCGTGTGTCCTGAGCCACACCTGGTCTTCTGCGCTGAGCAAGTGCTGAGAGTTGACGTACCGGTGGTTGGGCCCATCGAGCATCATGTGATGCTGCTGTATGTGGGCCTCAATGCGGGCCCAGGTCTGCCGGTCCACCTCCACGGAGATTCGCAAGGCCCTAAAGGCACTCAAGTTACGGTGGTCCGCGGTCATGGGGCATTGGGAAGGCGTCGCCGATCCAAGTGTCGTGGCCAATGCGGTTGGGACTCACGGTGGCATCGTGAAACTCGTCCAGCGGACGCCTCAGAGTACCCCCACGCAGCCCGCAGAACCGCCCGCAGCTGCTCCGCCGGTCGAAACCGCGGCACCTCAAGCAGCTCTTCCAGCGCCGAATCCCCAAAGGACAATCCCCCAGCTGGGGATCGTGCGGCCCCGTTCACTGTCACCCGCCGCCCGGCCCGAACGAACCTGAATTCAGGTTCCGACATACCCGCAGTCGCCAAATTCTTCAGAGCCAAGTGGAGGTTTGAGGGGCGACAGGCGCCACAAAGACCGTAAAATCGTTCGTCCATGCCGGAAGCACGGCATCCGGCATGGACCATTCCCCGGTCATTCCCAAACCGGCCCATTCCTGCTATTTCTTACGCTTCTTGGATCGATCGGAGAACGGAAATGCCCGCAAAGGACACGGCGACGCTCTCGACCAAATTCCAGATATCCATTCCAAAGGCGGTGCGGACGGCCAGGCACTGGCAGGCGGGCCAGGAATTCGCTTTCCTGCCAAAGGGCGAGGGGGTGCTGCTCGTACCGGTGCCGAAGAAGGAAGACCTGGCCGGCCTGGCCCGCGGCGCCAAACCCGAGGGCTATCGGGATCGGACGGATCGAGTCTGATGCTGTTGGTCGACACCTCGGCCTGGATCGAATGGCTGATCGGCTCGCCCATCGGAGCGGCGCTGGCCACCGAGATGCCGGAGCGCCCGCAGTGGCTCGTGCCGACCATCGTCCAGCTCGAACTGGCGAAATGGCTGACCCGAGAGGTCGGCGAGACCAAGGCCGATCAGGTGATCGCCTTCACCGAAACCTGC
>JADFXL010000396.1:0-501 GCA_015233585.1 Alphaproteobacteria bacterium
ATCAGCCAAGCGGTTAAGTTCCTCTCCGCGATCGGGGAGAGATTTCAAAAATACCGCAACATCATAATCAGAATCCGACCGCGCATCACCCCGTGCACGGGAGCCGAACAACACCACGCGCTCGATGCGCTCGCCATAAATCTCGTCGAGCGCGGCGCGGAAGCGGGTCAGAATTGGATCGGCATTTGTCATAGACCTTCACCATTTTCGACTGGCGGGGGATTGCCCCGCCAGCCATCACTTTGACGGTCATCGGCTTCCCAGCCTGTACCGTGCACCTAATATATCAGAAAACGAGAACTAATCCCATCACCTTGACGAAATATCCTGCGGGGAGCGCGAGGGGCGCAAAGCCTCTCGCAGGCCACATCGTGGCCTTTGCCTATCCCTAGCGGGAGAGCCATTGCAAATCCCTACACTTTGCGCCACGCTTCGCGGAAGCGCGGACCTGATTCGGTCTGCGCAGTGTCAACGATGTTTTGGAGCTGAACGCCAGACCCA
>JADFXL010000396.1:555-2317 GCA_015233585.1 Alphaproteobacteria bacterium
AAGCCGATTACGGCGGAATCTCAACAAGCCTTGGCAGACCCGAGATTCCCCGAAATCAGCTCCGATTGCAAGAGCTTTCTTGCCACGGGCGGTTTTGTGCCGATTCCGACCCCTTCGGGCGGGTTGCGCCAGCAACCCCACGGAGGAATCATGCCTGCAACCGCCCCCCTACCGAAGCACCTACGCCCCCGCCGAGAGAAGGTCTTCGGCCAGCCCCAAGGCTTCCCACTCGACCGCAACGCCAAGGCCCGCGTCATGGTTTATGCGCGGGCGTACAACGCCCGCGCCAAACAGCATGGTCAGCATCGAGGCCCCATCACGCGGGCGTTCTTCGAGGTGCTGGAAGCCCTGCTATGGGGCTTCCACAACGCCAAGACTGGCCTTTGCTTCCCCAGCTACGAGCGGATCGCGGAGAAGGCCGGATGTTGCCGCGACACGGTCTATGAGGCGATCAAGGCCCTTGAGTTTGCCAATGTGCTGACGTGGGTGAACCGGTTAACCCGAATACGGACGCAGGAGCCCGACCTGTTCGGGCATTGGGCGTTGCGCTGGCGGACAATCCGCACCAGCAACGCCTACGTGTTTAGGGACCCATTGCCATGCGCTCATAGCGGGAATTCTTCTAAGTCGGAAAATCCCACTGGAACTAAGATTCAAGAGTTATCCTTAGAGAACCGCCCCCCTCTTCTCCCTCAAATTATCGTCCTTGACCCCGAAAACCGTCTTGACGGAGCCCTTATCCGTCTCGGTCGAAGCCTTGGCGCACTGCCACAGGGGGCGAACAGCTAAAAACGCTCCAGCCCATCTTTTCACAACAGCCAAGTGCCCAACACCAACATTGGTGTAACAGGAATGCTTGCTTAAATTGAACGGCTTCGCCGTAAGTTATTCGTAGAAGAGGGGGAGACGCTGTCTCCCCCTAACCCCCTCTGGGATATTTGACCAAAGTGATGGGGTAGGGCAGAAAGGGGCTTGGCAGGTAGTATGTTTGTAAATTGGGGTTATCTATGGTTACGCAGTCACAATGGAAAATGACTTTAGGCCACGTTCACCAAATTGAACGGTGGGCTAACCAAAAAGGCTATGACCTCATTTCGAACGAGGCGCATTTTCTTGACCAGCTTATTACCAGCGATTTCGATTTAGACGGTAATCTTATAATGGCGGCGATGACCAACCTGATTAGTCGTGTTCTAGAAACTCCAACCAGAGACCATTTGCCGGAGATTGCCCACGTCAAGCAATCCCACGCGATCGTGACCGAGGTTCGCGCAATGGAAGCGACGCTCCCCACGCACGGCGGCTCCGGCGCGGTACCCAGTGCCGTCCCGTCCATACCCTGATAATGCCGCCGTGCTCGCGTCGGTCAAGCACGCTTCGCGCCGGTACTCGCCATGCTCGCCATCCTCCCTCCGCTACGCTCCGGTCCGGGTGGCTGCGCGTGCCTCCGTGCCGGTGGCCGGCGGCCTTGCTTGACCGCCCCTGTGCTCGATCGCCTGCCCAGTGGCAGGTCGGCGCCGAGGGATGGTCTCTCCGGTCTCACCAAGGGATAACTGAGGGGAGGCAGAAGCCCACCGTCACGGAGACGCAGCTACTTCAACGCGACTGCGACCCACGAGCCGTAGAGAGGAGGCTGGAAGAGTGGGTGGCGGATGCGGAGCGTCGCCGCAAAGCGGGGGTGCCGGTGAATATGACTTTCCGGACCAAGCCCGAGATTGCGCTTCAGCAGATCAAGAACGCTGTGACGGCCGGCATTCCTCGT
>JADFXL010000397.1 GCA_015233585.1 Alphaproteobacteria bacterium
GCTCCCGTTCAAGGGTCTGGCTTTCCCCAATACATGCCGGTGACACCGTTCGTCGCGATTCGCCATGGCAACGAGTTTACAAAACTCTGTGAACTTGCCCCCAGGGTTCGGGATGCCTTTATTACCGATCATGAAAGACCTGCTGGCCCACCTCGCCACCGGACAAGCCCTGAGCGAGGCCGAGACCGAAGCCGCGTTTGAGGCCATCATGTCGGGTGAGGCCACGCACGCCCAGATTGGCGCCTTCCTGATGGCCCTGCGGGTACGCGGCGAAACGATCGACGAGTTGACCGGCGCCGCCCGCATCATGCGGGCCAAGGCACTGACTCTGGAGGCGCCCGCCAATGCCATTGATACCTGCGGTACCGGCGGCGATGCGGCGGGCACATACAATATCTCCACCGCCGCCTCGCTTATCGTGGCCGCGTGCGGAGTCCCTGTGGCCAAGCACGGCAACCGCGCCCAATCCTCGCGCTCGGGTTCGGCGGAGGTCCTGAGGGGGCTTGGGGTCAATATTGACGCCGACGTGTCCGTCATGGCCCAATCCCTGCGCGAGGCCAACATCGGCTTCATGCTGGCGCCCCGCTATCACAGCGCCATGAAACACGTCATGCCGGTCCGGGTCGAACTCGGCATCCGTACCATTTTCAATTTGCTGGGGCCATTGTCCAACCCCGCCGGGACGCGCCGCCAGGTGATGGGCGTGTTTTCCGCCGTCTGGCTGGAACCGCTGGCCGAAGTGCTGGGCCGCCTCGGGGCCGAGCGGGCCTGGGTCGTGCACGGCGCCGATGGCCTGGACGAAATCACCACCACCGGCCCCACCCATGTTGCCGAGTACCGCGACGGCTCGGTCGCCACCTTCACCATCACGCCGGAGTCGGTGGGACTGCGGCGCGCCAAGCCCGAGGATCTCAAGGGTGGCGATGCCGAGCATAACGCTGCCGCCATCCGGGCGTTGCTCGACGGCGAGCCGGGAGCATTCCGCGACATCGCCTTGTTCAATGCGGCGGCAACCCTGGTGGTGGCCGACAAGATCCCTGACCTCAAAGCGGGATTGGATCTGGCCACGGCCGCCGTGGATTCCGGTTGGGCCAAGGCCACGCTGGATCGCTTCATCAGAATTACCAACGATGGGGCCGCCGCGTGAGCGACATTCTGGCCCGCATCTGCGCCACCACGCGCGAGACTCTGACCCACCGCCAAGCCAGCATTTCCCTCAAAATATTGGCGGAGCAGGCGCGTAATGCCGCTCCGCCACGGGGATTTGCGAGCGCCCTGGAACGGATGGTGACTTCCGGCAACCCTGCCTTGATCGCCGAAATCAAGAAAGCGTCGCCGTCGGCTGGCATCATCCGCCCCGATTTCAACCCGGCGGCCCTGGCCAAAGCCTACGCCGCCGGCGGAGCCGCGTGCCTGTCGGTGCTGACGGATGAACCCTATTTTCAGGGTTGCAACGAATTCCTGGTCGAAGCCAGTGCCGCCTGCGCTCTGCCCGTCCTGCGCAAGGACTTCATGCTGGACCCCTATCAAATCGTCGAATCCCGCGCCATCGGCGCCGATTGCATCCTGCTGATCCTGGCCGCCCTCACCGACTCTCAGGCGGCGGAGATGGAGGCCACGGCCCAGGAACAGGGCCTCGACGTCCTGATCGAGGTTCACGACGAGGCGGAACTGGAACGAGCCATGCGTCTCGCCTCGCCTTTGATCGGGGTCAACAACCGCAATCTCAAGACCCTGTCCACCGACCTTGGTGTCACCGAGCGTCTGGCCCCGCTTGTCCCCCCCGGCCGGGTTCTGGTAGCTGAAAGCGGCCTGCACCATGCCGCCGATCTGGCGCGTCTGGCCCGCGTGGGCGCACGGCGCTTCCTGGTAGGGGAGTCGCTGATGCGACAAGACGATGTTGAGGGGGCTACCCGATCGTTGCTTGGCGGGTTGCGGGCATGGTGACTTGGGACAATGTCCATCGGGAACTGGATGAATGGGCGGCTTCGGGACGAGTCGCAACCTTATGGTGGCGGGATGACGATGCCGTGAGTGTCACCCCCGCCCTGGAACGAGGGCTAGTTTTAAGCGCCGGGACCGGAACGGCGGTCGGACTGGCGGTCATTCCCCGCGACGCAAGGCCGGAACTGGCCGAGCATCTTCTGAGCGTGCCCACGGCGTTTGTCCTGCTTCACGGCTTCGGCCATGTCAACCACGCGCCCCCCGGTGCCGAGCAGGACGAGTACGGGCCTCACCGCCCCCTCGACACCCGTCTGGCGGAGCTGGCCGAGGGACGGAACCGTCTCACGGGTTTTCCAAGAT
>JADFXL010000398.1 GCA_015233585.1 Alphaproteobacteria bacterium
CGTTTCCGGCCTTGTCTGACATCATGGCTTGCTTCCGCGTATATATAAGATCGCTGGTGTCGATGATAGAATATATCTTGCCATGATGCGATACGTTGTTTTACTCAAAACAATCGCAAGGTAAGGAAACCTGCGGCGATATCAGAGCGCCACATATCAGAGCGCTACTGGCGTTCATCGCTGTTATAAGCACTGGCAAGCCCGTAGCGTGATGCGTATAGTGAGAGACACGATGTCTGATCCACCTGACCTTGAAACGCTGGCACGTCGTTACCTGGATCTTTGGCAGGACCAGATTGCTGCCATGGCGGGAGATCCTGCGCTGGCGGAGGCGTTAGGCCGTATGTTGGTTATGCTTGGCCAGAATTCCGCCCAGGGGGGGGCGCCGGGTTCTTCCGCGACCCCTAGCTTGCGAGGCGATCCCCGTGTTGACGGCGCAAATGCGAGAAGGACTGACCCGGATCGGTCCACCGGGGACGGGGCCGTCGGGAACGGCGCGGCTGGGGCCGCGCCCGCTGCCGCTGCATCTGGCAATGCAGCTGTGGACGGGGCTGCTCTCCTTCGCCTCCTGGCCGCTCTTGAAAAACGTGTCGCTCGCCTGGAATCCACGAGTCGCACCCACCGCCGAGGCCTTATGCGACGATCTCGCCGGGATAAGTACTGAGGCTTTCGCGGCGGCGGTGGACCAGGAGTCGCGGCATCGTGTCCACCAATATCTGACGGGATTGAACCGTTATCGCCACCACCCTTACCGCCGTCTCCTGCACGATCCGCCGGCGGTGTGGGCGGAGGGGACCACGCGTCTGCTCGAATACCCCGCGTCTCCCGACGGCGTACCCCTTCTTGTGGTACCGTCTTTGATAAACCGGGCCTATATCCTCGATTTCAACGAAAACCGCAGCTTCATGCGCACCATGTCAGCGTGGGGCTTCCGGCCGTTTCTGGTTGATTGGGGAGCTCCTGGTGTGGTGGAGCGGGGATTCGATCTTACGGACTATATCGCCGGCCGGCTGGAGCGGGTTCTCGACCAGATCCTTACGTGGTGTGGCCGCCCTCCGGCCGTCGTGGGGTATTGCATGGGTGGGCTGCTGGCGCTGGCGCTGGCGGCCAGGCGACGGGTTGACGTGGCGGCGCTGGTGCTGCTGGCAACTCCCTGGGATTTTCAGGCGGGCCTTTCCGTGCGGTCGCAGCAGACCATGATGTTCAGGTCCTTTATCGAAAATGCCATCGCCGGTACGGGGGAGTTGCCGGTGGATGTGCTTCAGACCCTGTTTTTCAGTCTTGACCCAACCATGGGGGAACGCAAATTCCGGGGGTTTGCCGGCCTCGATCCAGCGTCGCCGCCAGCCCTGGATTTCGTGGCCACGGAGGACTGGGCCAATGACGGGGTGGCTCTGGCGGGTCCGGTGGCGCGGGAGTGCCTGTTCGGCTGGTATGGCGCCAACACGCCCGTCAAGGGGATGTGGCAGATCGCGGGCACGCCCATTCGTCCCGAGTCCGTCACCGCCCCTTCACTGGTGGTGGTGCCAAAGCGGGATCGAATCGTGCCGCCGCCGTCGGCTCTGGTGCTGGCGGACGCGATTCCCGGCGCCTATCGGTTGGTCGTGCCGGCCGGTCACATCGGCATGATGATCGGCAGTGCTGCATCCTCGACGCTCTATGGGCCGCTGGCCCGGTGGCTGGGGCAGGTCATGCCTGGATGAGCCATGGAAGAGGCAGCCCCACATTGGACTCGCCTAATCAAAAAAAAGTGTCGTTGGCCTTGAACGTTACCCTTACTTAAGGTATGGCGTTGCGTGCGTAGCAGGCGGCCCGATCGAACCGCCTCAACCGAATTTGCGAATGTCCTGCGAATGTCCAAGGAGGGACTATTAATATGACCGATATCGTGATTGCCGGCGCGGCCCGTACGCCGGTCGGGCGCTTCAATGGTGTTCTTTCCGGCCTTTCCCCGGTTGCGCTGGCGGAAGTGGCCGTGAAGGCCGCCTTGCAGCGGGCCAAGACCGAGGCGGGCGAGGTGAACGAGTTGATCCATGGCCTCGTCCTCTCCGGCAACACCGGTGCCGGTCCGGCCCGCCAGGTTGCCTTGAATTGTGGTCTTTCCCACGAAAGCACCGCCTATGCCATCAACCAGCTTTGCGCTTCCGGAATGCGCGCCGTGGCCGAGGGCTATAAGTCGATCCTGCTTGGTGACAGCGAAATCGTCGTTGCTGGCGGCATGGAGAGCATGAGCTGGGCGCCCCACGAATTGAATCTGCGCGGCGGCACCAAAATGGGCGATGCCAAGATCCT
>JADFXL010000399.1 GCA_015233585.1 Alphaproteobacteria bacterium
GGTCATGCTGGGGCCAAGATCGAGGAGGGGCATCATGAGAGCGCCGATGTTAAGCCATGATCGAGGTGGGGGCGTCGTGAAAGCGCCTGCCTTCAATGAAGAGGCACTGAACATCCTCCGGCGGTTGGAGCCGGCGCTATCCCTCCAGACTGCCGAGTTGGCCCGCCACGGTGATGAGCTTTCCCGTCTGGGTGATGAACTAGCCCGGCAGGGTACCGAACAGACCCGTCAGGGTACGGAACTGGCCCGGCAGGGTACCGAGCTATCCCGTCTGGGTGACGAACTGGCCCGTCAGAGTGCCGAGCAGTCCCGTCAGGGTACGGAACTGGCCCGGCAGGGTACGGAACTGTCTCGGCAGGGTACGGAGTTGTCCCATCAGGGCACGGAACTGTCCCGTCTGGGTGCCGATATGTCCGAGGTCAAGACGGACATAAAGAGGCTGTCGGCCGACGTTTCCGAGTTAAAAGGCCGAGTCTCCCAGATGCCGACGTTGTGGCAACTGCTGATAGGTGTGTTCGGCATCATGTCAGCCGTCTTCGCCTTCCTGCGGTTCGGGATGCCCGCCGGGCATTAGAATAGCCGCAGAAGGACATCCCACCTGCCTCAGGCCAGCTTATCGAGTTCCCGCAACACGACATCGCCCATGACCGTGGTGGATACCTTGGCCATGCCTTTTTGCATGATGTCGGCAGTCCGCAGTCCACCCTTCAGCACATTCTGCACCGCTTGTTCGATCAACGACGCGTTGTCATCCATGTTGAACGAGAAGCGTAGCATCATGGCAAAAGACAACAAGGTTGCCAGCGGATTGGCCGAGTCCTTGCCGGCAATGTCGGGGGCCGAACCATGGACCGGCTCGTAAAGCGCCCGGCGCCTTCCTTTGTCGTCAAGCGGTCCCAGGCTGGCGGAGGGGAGCATTCCCAGCGAACCGGTCAACATGGCGGCACAGTCGGACAACAAATCACCGAAAAGGTTATCGGTGACGATGACATCAAACTGTTTCGGTTTACGAACGAGCTGCATGGCGGCGTTATCGGCATACATATGGCTGAGTTCGATGCCTTTATCCTTGTACTCGGCAGCGTGCAGCCGCGTTACTTCCTCGCGCCACAACAACCCACTTTCCATGACGTTGGCCTTATCGACCGAACACACCCGGCGGTCACGTTTCAGGGCCAGATCAAAGGCTACCCGAGCGACTCGCTCGATTTCCGGGGTGGTATATACCTGGGTATTGACGCCGCGCCGGGTTCCGTCCGGCAAGGTCTCGATGCCGCGCGGCTCTCCGAAATAGACTCCTCCAGTCAGTTCACGAACGATGAGGACATCAAGTCCCTTGACGAGTTCGGGTTTCAGGGAGGAAGCCTCTACCAGGGCGTCGAAAACGACGGCCGGGCGCAGGTTGGCAAACAGATCCATCTCTTTGCGCAAACGCAACAAGCCACGTTCCGGTTTGCTGGCGAACGGCAGATTGTCCCACTTGGGACCACCCACCGCCCCCAGCAGCACGGCATCGGCCGCCATGGCCTCGGCCATCGTCTCATCGCTCAGAGGTGCGCCATGGGCGTCATAGGCGCACCCGCCGACCAGACCCTCCTTGACCGAAAATTCGCCCCTGCCTTTGCGCGACAGCCATTCAATGACCCGCATTACCTGGCTCATAACCTCCGGACCAATGCCATCACCCGGTAGCACGAGCAACTTATTCATCTGTTATCCCTCCCAAAGGGCGGCAACTCAGAGATTTACAACCATGGCCAATCTCGTTGACGCATACTTTCGTATGTAGCGATTTCTGCGACTTTGGTCAAGGTCAGCCCGATATCGTCGAGGCCTTCCAACAAGCACCGCTTGCGGAATGGGTCGATGGGGAAGAAGATACGCCCACCGTCAGGACCCCTGATTTCCTGTGCGGCGAGATCGACCGTAAGAGTCGCGTTGGCACCGCGCGCGGCATCGTCCATCAGCTTGTTGAAATTGAATAGAATTTTGCATTGCCATGATGGATTAGGGATATTCTTGCCACGGATAGGCAAAAAGCCCAGTTGGCAGACTTGGCATTTCGCGGTTTAATCATCAAATGACATAAGGAATTTCGTGACGCCGTTTGTTTTGTTTTTTCGTTGCGAAGAAGGGTATGGCAGGCGTGCAATTTGATCCCCTCGGTCGGACTACCCGGTTCTTTGGAGCCGCGTCATTTTTGTTCGGTTCCTCGGAAACCGATCAAATGCTGGACGCAATCCCGGCACGTGTGTCCCTGGTGGATGCCAACGGACGGGTCAGCGC
>JADFXL010000039.1:0-3724 GCA_015233585.1 Alphaproteobacteria bacterium
GGGAACGGGCGATCAACGTTGAGACGGCACCGTAGCGGGATTTCAGATCGGGCATGTCTCGTATGAAACATTTCACCGCGACGACTTGCCCCGTATCCTTGTTGGTCGCCTTGTAGATGGCGGCAAAGTTCCCAGCCAATATTATCGGCGCCCCCTTGTCATCAAGGATGGGAACCAGATTCAACGTGTTGAACCGGCTCCGTGCATTCCGCATGGCATTGGTATAATCCGTGATCAACGGAAAGCTCATCTTGGCCGCCTCGACGCATCAAGAGAAGATGAGGCAGGTATCAGCAATAGGCCAACAGGTTTCCAAAGACCCCCGGCCTTTGGCGGGTGTGGGCAGAGCCCACATGGTTCAAATGCGATTGCCTTGGGGCTCACTCTTCGTTTCCACTTCGAATGACGAAGAACCACATTTTACCCGCCCGTATCGCCTTGTTTTGCGCTATGGTTATTTGTCATGCGGGATTACTGCGCCCATTCATCATCTTTCGCTGGCGTCAGGGCCTGTCCCGGCGCGACATCGGCGGCCCTCGCCAGGGTGTCGGTGGAAGGGAAGAACGCCTGCCGAGTGCCAATATCAAGCAATTTCACCAATGCCACGGCGTCCGCATTGTAGGCCATGGCACGCATGGTGGGTGTCTTGTACGGATCGAGATCAAACAACTCACAAATGACGTTTCGCTGGCGGTCGGACATCTCGCTCGACATTTCGAACAATAGTCTGGCGTATGGATCATCTGGAAGCTGCGCCAAACTGCGAGGGAACACGATCGGATGCTTGCCGTCGGCATCGATATGACAGTTGAAGAGCAGCACGTTGCCGTCGCTGGTCTTCAGCCCGGTCACGCGCCGCGCCGCCTGTAGCAGCTCATTATCGGAATCCACGTCGTTCGCCATGCCATCGGTAACGTTGATGACAATCGGAGGTATCGAGTTTGGGTGGCGGGACACCCATTCCTCCAACGCCTTGTGGGTCATGAGAAACGCCGCCTTCATTGGCGTGCTTTCATAGGCGGCCGGCCGGATCCATTTGGACTGGGTAACCGTTTCCTTGACAGTTTCGCCACGGATCACGGTTTCAACTTCCTTTTCCTCCGAGCGGGCGTTTGCCGCCACCTCGGAGATGGGAACCATCCGTCGCCCGGCCAGTCCGTCTTCCCAACAGAAGGTCGGGTTGCCTTTTTTGCCATAACCAATCACACCGATTTCGAAATAATCGCGCACTCCGTCTTCACGCAGGCAACGGCTGACGAGTTCTTCCAGCGTCTTGTTCACGGCGTTGGCAACATAGACCGCCCGGCGGACGGGTTTTCCGGCCGAAGTGAAGGTGAACGGCTTGTTCATCGACATCGACTGGTCGATCAGGAAGATGATGGCCCCCGGATTGTCGCGGCTAATATCCTGTGTGTATGTCATTCACGCTTCCCTCTACCCTTTTCTCCCCACCTGCGGCAACCTGGGGATAATCCACTCAGGGGGGTGATTTGTCGACATCTTTATTCCGGCAACTACACAACGGCGGATTTACATGCCTCCGATACACCGCAACCGCGTTGTAAGTCACGCCGACGCATGGTAACCTGCATTGAGCACTCTGTGTTTGCCATCGGGTCAGGACCGCCGCAACGCTGACGGGTGTTCTTCATCCGGAGGCACGGGCGCGGCTCTTTAGGAACGTTGTTCATGGGAAGTGTTCGTAATAGAGGTAGTTGGTGATGCGCGAAGCTAAAGGTTGTATAAATTCCAACGAACCTCTTTCGATTGAATGGGACGCCGGAATGCCGGACCACGCCATGGTTCGTTTGCGGGGGGGGCTTACTGTTGGTGCCGTTGAGGGATATTGTGAAATGTTGACCGAAGTCATCGCGCGGGGCACGACGATTTCAGTAGATACCGAACACCTTGATGTCGTCGACGTTGCCGGCATTCAGTTCCTGATCGCGTGTCGCCGATACGCGGAACGGGCAGGGAAGTTGTTTTTCCTGGCCTCACCAGCAAGCGGCCATCTGCGACGGTCCCTGATTGCGGCCGGGCTGATCGTTGGCGAGGACGAGGATGGAAACGAGGAAACAGGTCTGGTCGATGCTTTTTGGCTGGCGGGGTAGTTGCGGATAATGTCCAAAAAAATCATGAGTGTCGATGACTCCGCCAGTATGCGGGAATTCGTGTCGACAGTTCTTCTGGCGGCTGGTTACGAAGCGACAACCGCCATTGATGGTGAGGATGCGTTCAAGGCCTTGATGGCGGCGCAGGTGGATCTGATCATCACCGACCTCAACATGCCCAAACTGGATGGTATCGGCCTGATCAAGCGGTTGCGCGCTTCGTCGAACTACAAGTATGTGCCGATCATCATCCTCACCACCGCGTCCGAGGAAAAAATGAAGCAGGAGGGGCGGGCCGCCGGAGCCACCGGCTGGATTGTCAAACCGTTCAAGCCCGATCAGCTTCTGTCGACGGTCAGAAGGATCCTCGGTTAACGGGCAGTTGCGGTTGGGGTTGCGGCGGAGAGAGGACAACCAGCATGGTTGGCACAGGGGATCATTCGGCAACATTCCGCCAGGAGGCGGTGGACCTGCTGACCCAACTCGAAGCTGGGCTTCTCGATCTCGTGAAACGTCCCGAGGATCGGGATCTGATCGACACGGTATTTCGCGCCCTGCATACCCTGAAAGGGTCGGGCGCCATGTTTGGGTTCGACGCTCTCGCCGCCTTCACCCACGACATTGAAAGCGCGTTCGACCTCGTTCGGGATGGCAGGCTGTCCGTCAGTGTCGAACTGGTGAATCTTACGCTCGACGCCCTGGACCACATCCGGGTGCTGCTGGAGGAACCCGACTCCGCCGATAAAATTCGGGGGGATGCCTTGCTGGCGTCGTTTCGTGACCTGACCCGGACCATTGCCCGGCCACAGGCACAGGCCGAGGCGCCCTTATCGCACACCAGCGTGACACCTGCTGCGCTGGACGAAAGTCACGAAACCACCTATCGTATCCGGTTCCGCCCCGGTCCCGACGTGATGCGCTTTGGGACCAATCCGTTGCTGCTCCTTGACGAATTGAGGGGATTGGGGCCTTGCACCATTACCGCCATTACCGACGGCATCCCGACATTGGATTCGCTGGACCCATCGGCCTGCTACATGGCATGGGATATTTTGCTCACCACGCTTCAACCTGGCGCTGCGATTGAGGATGTTTTCATCTTCGTCGCCGATCAGTCCGAGGTCCGGGTCGATGTGGTGTCGGACACCATTGATGACGCTCCACCCAAGCGAGTCGGCGAAATCCTGGTCGAGCGCGGCGATATCGCCCCCGGCGTTCTGGCCGAGGCGTTGAACCGGCAGGAGCGGCTTGGCAACATCCTGGTCCGGGAAGGCAAGGTATCGGCACCGCTCGTACAGTCCGCGCTGGTCGAGCAACAACACATTCAGAAAGCCGCCCGGGCGCGTCAGGTTCCCTCTGCCCCGGCTCCCGCCAGCATCCGCGTTCTGGCCGAGCGGCTGGACTCGCTGATGGATCAGGTGGGAGAGCTGGTCATCGCTCATGCGCGTCTGGCTCAGGCGGCATCAATGAGCGAAAGCACGCTGCTGAAGTCGATGGCCGAGGAAATCGGCCGGCTCGCGGGCGGGCTGCGGGATACCACCATGGGCATTCGGATGCTGCCGATCGGTACCCTGTTCAGCAAGTTCCGCCGCGTAGTGCATGACCTCTCCAGC
>JADFXL010000039.1:3734-17073 GCA_015233585.1 Alphaproteobacteria bacterium
AAGGCGGTCGAACTCACGATGTCGGGCGAGGAAACCGAACTCGACAAGACCGTGATCGAGAACCTCAACGACCCCCTGGTCCACCTTATCCGTAACGCGGTGGATCACGGCATCGAGTCCGCCGCGATCCGGGCCGCACGCGGCAAGTCTGCGACCGGCCGCATTCATCTGTCGGCCGTTCATTCCGGGGCCCAGGTTCTCATCACCGTCACCGACGACGGGGGCGGCCTTGATCGCGACGTGATCCGGGCCAAAGCCCTGGAAAAGGGCCTGATGACCGCCGGTCAGGAACTTTCCGATTCCGAACTGTTCGCGTTCGTGTTTCAGCCTGGGTTCACGACCAGTCAGGTCGTGACCGGGGTTTCCGGCCGGGGCGTCGGCATGGATGTGGTCAAGCGTACCATCGACGCGCTGCGCGGCACCATCGAGGTTACCAGTTCGCCGGGCAGCGGCACGGTCATTACCTGCAAACTGCCGTTGACTCTGGCCATTATCGACGGCCTCCTGGTGCGAGTCGAAGGCTGCCGCTATGTGATACCGCTGTCCACGATCGAGGAGTGCGTCGAGCTTTCCCAGGAGCAGGATCTTCGTTCAGGCGGACGCAGTTTCCTCAATATCCGGGATGTGATCGTTCCGTTCCTGAGATTGCGCGAACTGTTCAACGCCACCGGATCGCCTGAAGCACACCAGAAGGTGGTCATCGTTGCTTCCGGCGATGTACGGGTGGGGCTGGTCGTGGATCAGGTGATCGGCCAGTACCAGACGGTAATCAAGTCACTGTCGATCCTGTTCCGGGAGGCCAGGGAATTTTCCGGTGCCACCATCCTGGGCGATGGAACCGTCGCTCTTATCCTGGATATCCCCCATCTCATCCGCTTCGCCCAGACGCGGGAGATGATGCGAAAATGATGTGGCCAACCGCCGCAGTCCCGCTTTAGTCCGAGAATTCGGAGAACGATGATGCGAGTAACGGTCAAAATAAAGCTGGTAGTTGGATTTTGTGCGATTCTCCTGCTTGCTGCGGTGTCGTCGGTCCTGGGCATCGGCAATCTCAAAGTCCTTAACGATGAACTGGGCACCATCGTGCATGGGCCTGCGGAGGCAACGCGCTACAGCCTGGAGGCGCTGAATGATCTCTCCACCCTCGGGCGGACCGAGAAGAATCTGCTGCTGGAACAGGATGACGAGAAAATAAAGTACTTTTCCGCACGGATCAAGGCGGTACGGGGCGAGATGATCGCCGCCCTCGGTCGGTTACGGGAGGCCGCGAATGAGCATGTGCGCAGGAAAATCGATGAACTCGACGGGACTCTGAAGGACTTCTACCAGCTCCAGGACGAAACGATTCGTCTCGCCGTGGCCAATGAGGACGCCCACGCCGTCACCCTGACCCAGGGACGCGGACGCGACGCCGCACAGGCCGCAGAGGCTGCGTTGAAGACGCTGGGCGAAACGGTCTTGCAAAAGCCGGACGGTGAGAAAACGGCCTTGTTCCTGGAGATGGCGCAGGACCTGATCCGGGTGCAGCGGGAGGAAAAAACCTTCGGCCTTCTTCTCGACGACAAGGCGCGCCAGGAAAATGCCCAGCGTCTTGATGCGGACATGAACGCTCTCAATGGCGCCGTTGCCGCCCTGCGTGAGCGGCTCGATGCCAGGGAACGGATGGATCTTCAGCGCTTTACCACGGCCCTTGACGCCTATACCGCCGTCCATCGGCGGGTGCGCGAGTTGTTCCTGCTGAACACCAACAACCATGGAATCGAACTGTCCCTGGGAAGACTCCGCGACATCCAGTTGAAGTCTACCGAGATCGTTGACCAAATCGTTGGGATGAACAACAGGGCCATGAGCGAGGCCATCCGGCATTCCGATGAACTTTACGTATCGAGCCGGACGATTTTGTTCGCGATGATGCTATTCTCCAGCATTATCGGCGTTGGCGTCACGTTGTGGGTGACGATCGGCATCGGACGCGGCCTTGGTCGCGCGGGGGTGCTGGCCCAGGCGGTGGCAGCGGGTGACCTCACGCGCAAGGCCGACTACGCCACACACGACGAAATCGGCGACCTGGTCGGCCACCTCAACGAAATGGTGGGACGGTTGCTGGATGTGGTGGGCGAGGTGTCGAGCGCCGCCGACAACGTCGCCGCCGGTGCCCAGGAACTCAGCGCCGGTTCCGAAACCCTGTCCCAGGGAGCCGCCGAACAGGCTTCGTCCACCGAAGAAGCTTCCTCCTCCATGGAAGAGATGGCCGCCAACATCCGCCAGAATGCCGACAACGCCACCGAGACCGAGAAAATCGCCCGCCAGTCGGCCGTCGACGCCGAAAAGAGCGGCGATGCCGTGGGGGCGGCGGTAACGGCGGTGAAGACCATCGCCGAGAAGATCTCCATCATCCAGGAAATCGCCCGCCAGACCGATCTTCTGGCGCTCAACGCCGCCATCGAAGCCGCCCGCGCCGGGGAACACGGCCGGGGGTTTGCCGTGGTCGCCGCAGAGGTACGCAAGCTGGCCGAGCGCAGCCAGACCGCAGCTACGGAAATCAGCGGTTTGTCCGGCCAGACCATCCACGCCGCCGAACAGGCCGGCCTGATGCTGGCCCGTCTGGTGCCGGACATCCGGCGTACCGCCGAACTGGTGGCGGAAATCAGCGCCGCTTCGCGGGAACAGAACATCGGCGCCGACCAGATCGGCTCGGCGATCCAGCAACTCGACCAAGTTACGCAGCAAAACGCCAGCGCCGCCGAGCAATTGTCCTCGACCTCGGAAGAACTGGCCGCACAGTCGCAACAGTTGCAAGCGACCATGGCGTTTTTCAAAACGGATGGAGATCACGGCACGTTCCAAAGAAGAGTGCGCCCGACCGCCGATATCCCCCGCCACGTTGCCGCCATCGCCAGACCGAAACCGTCGACGCCCCACCATTCGCCGATCCATCATGCACCTGTGCATCCGGTTCATCCTGGCCACGTTGTTCCAGGACACGTTGCTCCAGGCCATGGGCACGTCCCGGCTGGCAAGGGCTTTGCGTTTAAACTCGACCACCCTGAAGACGGGGAGGACGAAGAGGATGCCGGATTCCGGCGCTACTGAAGCCGGCGTTACTGAAGATAGAGGGCCGCTGTCCATGCCCGCTTAAGGCCGCCGCACGCAGGGAGTGTCCCCGGTATAGCGGCTCAGAACCCCTGGAGATTTCGTATGCGTTTCACGATCAAGGCAAAACTGGTGACGGGGTTTAGCGGGATATTCGTACTCGCGCTGATATCCTCGCTCATGGGCATCATAAATCTTAAAACGCTCAACAATGAATTGGGCCTTATCGTGCAGGGACCTGCGGAGGCCACGCGGCACAGCCTGGAGGTTCTGAACGACCTCTCCACGCTGGGGCGGCTTGAAAAGAACCTGCTGATGGAGCTGGACGATGAGCGCCTGAAACCTATTGCCCAGCATTTGAAAGATATGAGGGCCGAACTGAGCCGCGATCTTGGCCGCCTGCGCGAGGTCGCCGACGATGGAGTGACGCGAAAGATCGACGTGGTCGAACCGGTCATAAAGGAATTTTATACGCTCCAGGACGAAACGGTTCGCCTTGCCCTTCTCAACGAAGATGCCCACGCCGTCACCCTTTCCCAAGGTCGCGCACGCGAAGCCGCGCTGGCGGTGGAAGCCGCGCTAAAGACACTGACCGCAACCGTCCTGCGGAAAAATAACATCGATGCTGCCGCTGCGGTCATGGACCTGGGCCAGAACATGATTCGCGTTCAACGGGAAGAAAAGACATTTTGCCTGCTTGCCACAGACAAGATGCGCCAGGAGAATGATCAACGGCTGAAAGATGACGTGAAGGCGGTAAATGCCGCCGTCGCTATCCTGAATAACCTGCTCGACATGAAGGAACACCTGGATCTGCAACAGTTCGTCACGGCCTGGGACGCCTATACGGCGATCCATCAACGGGTGCGCGAATTGTTTCTTCTGAACACCAACAACCACGGTATTGATCTTTCTCTGGGTAAACTTCGCGATATCCAGCGTCAGTTTCGCGTGGCGCTTTCTGAAATCGTCACCCTGAACGAACAGGCCATGGCCCAGGCGGTGAAACGCTCCGAGACTCTTTACGCATCGAACGCAAATACCCAGATCGCGTTGATGGTGGGGGCCAGCGTGGTCGGGTTCGGCCTTGCCCTGTGGCTGGGGATAGGAATTGGCCGGGGGCTGAACCAGGCTGGCCGGCTTGCCAATGCGGTGGCCGTCGGCGATCTCGGCCAGGAAATCACCCCCAAGGCCAACGACGAAATCAAGGATCTGATCGAACAACTCAACCGTATGACCGCCAACCTGCGCGCCACCGCCGACATCGCCGACAAGGTTGCCGCCGGCAAACTGACCCTGGACCACAAGCCCCTATCGGACAAGGATGTGTTCGGTATTGCCTTGCAATCCATGTTGGTGAAACTACGCGATATCGTCGGGGAGGCTCGTGCCGCCGCCGACAATGTCGCCGCCGGCGCCCAGGAACTGAGCGCCGGTTCCGAAACCTTGTCCCAGGGGGCCGCCGAACAGGCTTCCTCCACCGAGGAGGCCTCTTCCGCCATGGAGGAGATGGCCGCCAATATCCGCCAGACCGCCGACAACGCCACCGAAACCGAGAAAATCGCCCGCCAGTCGGCCATCGACGCCGCGACAAGCGGCGAAGCCGTGGGTGCGGCGGTGATGGCCATGACTTCCATCGCCGAGAAGATCGTTATCGTCCAGGAAATCGCCCGCCAGACCGACCTCCTGGCCCTTAACGCCGCCATTGAGGCCGCCCGCGCCGGTGAACATGGCAGAGGTTTCGCCGTCGTTGCCGCCGAGGTGCGCAAGCTGGCTGAACGCAGTCAAATCGCCGCCACGGAAATCGGCGCCCTGTCAACCAAAACCCTCCATGCCTCTGAACGTGCGGGCGAGATGCTGACCTGTCTGGTACCCAACATCCGGCGTACCGCCGAACTGGTGGCCGAAATCGGGGCCGCCTCGCGTGAACAGAACATCGGGGCCGGACAGATCAACATCGCCATCCAGCAACTCGATCAGGTTACCCAGCAAAATGCCAGCGCCGCGCAACAGTTGTCTTCAACCTCGGAGGAACTGGCGGCGCAGTCACAGCAGTTGCAGGCAACCATATCCTTCTTCCAGGTTGGCGGGACCGCTCAGGGCCGGGTCGCTGTGCCAAAACGACTGACGCGCGCAACAACGCACCCTGCCGCCAAGCCGCCGGTTCAGAACCCGTCACAATCTCAGACCCAACCGGCCCCCAAGGGGTTTGCCTTCAAACTTGAAGCGGACGACGGCGGTGGAGATGCGGAAGATGCCAGCTTCAAGCGTTACTAACCCCATGAGCACCGCCCCCTTGCAAGTCCTTACCATCGGCCTTCAGGACGAAATCTTTGCCGTCGAAACCGACCGGGTGCACGAGGTGCTCGACCAGGTTCCCATCACCCCGGTACCCAACAGCCGTACCTTTGTCAGGGGCCTCATCAACGTGCGTGGCAAGGTGGTGCCGGTCGCGGACCTGCGCCTTCGCTTCGGTATGAAAACGGGCGAAGTCACCCGCGACACCCGCATCGTGGTCATGGACGTATTCATTGACGGCGAGCCGACTCTGGTTGGCACCCTGGCCGACAGAGTCTACGCCGTTACCGAAGTCGCGGCCGCCTCCATGGAGGAAGCCCCGCGCATCGGCATGAAGTGGCGCGCCGAGTTTGTGCGCGCCATCGGCAAACGCAAAGACGAGTTCATCATTATTCTCGACATCGACCGCGTGTTCGCGACCGACGAGACGGCCTATATCGGATCAAAGCCCCCAGAGGCAGGATCGCCGTGACTTTTGCTTTGGGTGTGGGCGGAGGCCCGCCATATGATGCCACATCGGTTCCTCAGGGAAAGTGCGTACCCCATGAATCATACTGCATCCCCACCGGCCGTGCCGGGCCTGGAAGCGACCGCATGGTATCTGACGTTCGGCATTGATGCGGAAGTCTTCGCCATTAACGTTGTCCAGGTACGGGAAGTGCTGGGCCTGTGCCCGTTCACCAGGGTGCCCAATACCCCGCCGTTCGTGCGCGGCATGATATCCCTGCGCGGCAAGGGGGTGCCGGTCATTGATCTGCGCGTCAAGTTCGGTCTGTCCCCGACCGAGGCCACCGATAAAACCCGCATCATCGTGCTGGATATGCAGGTGGAGGGAACGTCCCTGATCATCGGCGTGCTCGCCGATCGTGTCTATGAAGTCGCAACCCTGGAGGCCAACGATACCGAACCGCCCCCCAACATCGGGGTGCGGTGGCGTTCGGAGGCCATTCGTGGCATCGGGCGTCGCGGGGACGCGTTCATCATTATCTTGAATTTGAATAGAGTCCTCACCAGTGATGAACTGAATGTCATCGAGAACCCGTAGGCAATTCTGATGAATGGTGACGCTGCTCCGCGTGTTGACCAATCCGACGCCCGTCTTGGCGACCGTCTTGGCGCCCGTCTTGGCGACCGCGATTTTCGCCGTCTGGCCGAATTGATTGAAGGATACTGTGGCATCCGCACACCGCCCATCAAGCGCGTTCTGGTAGAGGGCCGTTTGCGCAAGCGTCTTCGGGTTCTTGGATTCGCGAACTATAAGGAATACTGCGATTATTTGTTCCATCAGGACGGTCTGACGGAGGAAATCACGAGTCTCATTGATGTTATCACCACCAACAAGACCGAGTTCTTCCGCGAACCCAAACATTATGAAGTCCTGATGGGAATGGTGCTCGCCGAACTGATGCAGGCCGGAATCGGAACCCGACGGCCGCTCCGGCTGTGGAGCGCCGGGTGCTCTACCGGAGCCGAAGCGTACACACTGGCCATGCTGCTCAGCGACGCCCATATGTTGAAGCCCGATTTCGACTTCCACATCCTTGGGACCGATATTTGCACCGATGTGCTCCGCATCGCGCAACGGGCGGTCTATGCCGAGGAAATGATCGGGCCGGTACCCATGTCCATGCGCAAACGCTATCTGCTACGGTCGCGGGATTCAGAACAGCAGGAGGTGCGCATTATCCCGGCGGTGCGCGCCAAAGTCTCCTTCCGCCACCTGAACTTCATGGAACAAACCTATAACATCGGGGAACGGCAGGATGTGGTGTTCTGCCGCAATGTGATCATCTATTTCGATCGTCCGGTTCGTCAGGCGGTACTGGAACGGATTTGCCAGCACATCACCGTCGGCGGTTATCTGTTCGTGGGCCACTCCGAGCACCTTGGCGACCTCACGCTTCCCATTCGCCAGGCAGCCCCCACGGTTTATATCCGGGTTTAGGAGAGAGACGTGGCCGGCAATGTGATCCGGGTACTGGTTGTCGATGACTCCGCCTCGGTACGCCAGGCACTGACCGCGATCCTGAACGAGGATCCCGAACTCGAAGTCATGGGCGCGGCCGGAGATCCCTTTGCTGCGGCAACGTTGATCCAGGATGAAGTGCCGGACGTGATCGTTCTTGATATCGAAATGCCGCGCATGGACGGCATCACTTTTTTGCAAAAAATCATGCAGCAGCGGCCGATACCCGTGGTGATATGTTCCTCCCTGGCCGAGAGCGGTTCGGTGACCCTGATGCGAACCTGGGATGCCGGAGCGGTCGAAGTCATTTTGAAACCAAGAATGGGCAGCCGGCAGTTTCTGCTTGAGTCCCGGATCCGCATCTGCGATGCCGTCAAGGCGGCAGCTTTCGCCCGGCTTAGGCCCCTGCCCCTTCCGCCCACACCTCCGATGCGGCCAGTGGCCGAGAAATTGTCGGCCGATGTCATGTTGACGCTGCCGGATACCGGAAAGTCTGCGGCGCTGGCCCGCACCACCGACAAGGTGGTGTGCGTCGGCGCCTCCACCGGCGGCACGGAATCCCTTCGGATTTTACTGGAAACCCTGCCGCCGGATACTCCCGGCATCGTCATCGTCCAGCACATGCCTGAATATTTCACCAACGCCTTCGCCAAACGGCTGGATTCCCTGTGCGCTGTGACGGTGAAGGAAGCCTGCAACGGTGATTCGGTTCTGCGGGGCCAGGTTCTGATCGCCCCCGGTAACCATCACACCCTCTTGAAACGCAGTGGCGCCCGCTATTTCGTCGAGGTCAGGGAGGGTCCGCTGGTGTCGCGCCACCGTCCATCGGTCAACGTCCTGTTTCGCTCGGCGGCACGTTATGCCGGCAGCAATGCCCTGGGGATCCTGATGACGGGAATGGGGGACGATGGCGCCCAGGGCCTGTTGGAGATGTCTCAGGCCGGAGCCCACACCATCGCCGAAGATGAATCCTCCTGCGTGGTCTTTGGAATGCCACGGGAGGCAATCAAGCTCGGCGCTGCAAAGCGTGTGCTTCCCCTTGGGCGGCTCAAGGACGAGATCTTGCGATGGCGGACGGCGACCGGAGGTCTTTGATGAACGAAGGATTTCCGCACTCGCATCAACTGCCACTGATTCATCTGTTCCCCGGTGAAATTGCCTGCCGCCCGGAGCCGCAGTTGATATCCACCATCCTGGGATCCTGCGTTGCGGTGTGTCTGTGGGACAGGAACTTGCGCTTCGGGGGGATGAACCATTTCCTGCTGCCCAGATGGGAACACCAGGACGAGCCGTCGCCACGCTATGGCAACATTGCCGTGGAAACGCTGATTATGGAAATGCGGCGGTTCGGCAGCCGGCTTGTCGATCTTCGCGCAAAGATTTTCGGCGGCGCCAACGTGCTGTCGATGGCCAGCGATGGCCCAAGCATCGGAACCCGCAACATCGAAATGGCCCTCCACGAGTTGCACCGTTTCGATATCCCGGTGGTGAACCGGCGCGTGTCGGGCACAAATGGCGTGCTGATCAAGCAATTCACCGAAACCGGCGAGGTGTGGGTGCGGCCTGTCCGCAACGGCAGCCGGGTCAGCGACTGATCCTTTGACTTCGCCAGTGGGGCGCCACTCACCATGCATCCCGTGTTATCGGCTCCGGCCCAGCCCCCCCACGCACATGTATTTGATTTCGAGATAGTCCTCGATCCCATACCTGGAACCTTCACGGCCCAGGCCGGACTGCTTCATGCCGCCAAACGGCGCCACCTCGGTGGAAATGATGCCTTCGTTAATGCCGACGATTCCATACTCCAACGCTTCCGCCACCCGCCATACCCGCCCGATATCACGGGCATAGAAATAGGCGGCAAGACCAAAGGGGGTGTCGTTGGCCAGCCGGATGGCTTCTTCTTCGGTGGCAAAGCGGGTAAGAGGCGCTACCGGACCGAAAATCTCCTCCTGAGCCAGTCGCATGGCCGGGGTGACATCGCACAACACCGTAGGCTCGAAAAAGGTACCCCCGAGAAGGTGACGCCTGCCGCCCACCAGAACGCGGGCGCCTTTGGCCACGGCATCGGCCATCAGGGCTTCCACCTTCTCAAGCGCGGCCGCATTGATCAACGGCCCCTGGGTCACACCGGCACGATCGCCAGGACCGACGGTGAGTGCGCTCACGGCCTGTGCCAACCTGGCCGCGAACGCATCATGGATGCCGTCCTGCACCAGGAAGCGGTTGACGCACACGCAGGTCTGGCCGCTGTTGCGGTATTTCGACGCCATGGCCCCGGCCACCGCCGACTCAAGGTCGGCGTCGTCGAACACGATAAACGGCGCATTGCCGCCCAGTTCCAGCGACACCTTCTTCACCGTATCGGCGCACTGGCGCATCAACAGACGGCCGATTTCGGTCGAACCGGTGAAAGAAAGCTTGCGCACCAGCGGACTGGCCGTCAGCACGGACCCGACCAGGGCGGGATCCCGCGCAGGAATCACGTTGAACACGCCTTTGGGAAATCCGGCGCGCTCAGCCAGCGCGGCCAGCGCCAGCGCCGACAGGGGGGTATCCTCGGCCGGTTTGACCACCACCGTACAGCCAGCGGCCAACGCCGGAGCGCACTTGCGCGTGATCATGGCGATGGGAAAATTCCATGGCGTGATGGCGCCGACCACACCGACCGGCTGCCTGGTGACGATGATGCGCTGGCCCGGCCTGGGTTCGGGAATGACATCGCCGTAGACCCGCCGTGCCTCCTCGGCGAACCAGGCGACAAAACCGGCGCCGTAATTCACCTCGCCCAGCGCCTCGGCCAGCGGCTTGCCCGTCTCGGCGGTGATCAGTTCGGCCAGATCCTCGCGCGCCGTCAGGATAAGATCATGCCAGACGCGCAAAATCTCTGCCCGCTCCCCGGCCGTAAACGCCCGCCATTCCGGCCAGGCGGCGGCGGCGGCATCCACGGCACGCCCCGTTTCAGCGGCGCCCAGATCGGCTACCGTCGCCAGCACCGTGTTGTCGGCTGGGTTGACGACGGGAAACGTGCCGCCATCGTCCGCCGGAATCCAGGCCCCGTTAACATAGCCAAAATGGCGGACAAGACTCTTGTCCTTCCGTTTCATATACGTCTCCAGACTCGAATACCGCGAGAACCCAGGCGGGTCAATCTTTTGGCTCGCCAGTATGATTTACCGGTTCCGCCAAGGTGAAGATAAACGTGCTTCCGACCCCAGGCATGGATTCCAGCCAGATCCTCCCGCCGTGGCGCTCGACGATCTTCTTGCAGGCGGCAAGGCCGATGCCAGTTCCATCATACTTATCATAGCTGTGCAAGCGCTGAAAGATGATGAAAATGCGCTCAAAGTATTTGGATTCAATGCCGATGCCGTTATCGTTGACGGAAATCACCCAGCCCTTACCATCCCGACGCGCCGACAGGCGAACCAACGGTGGTCGGTCCGGATCGCGGTATTTCAAGGCGTTGTCGATAAGATTCTGGAACAGACGCACAAGCTGCGTCCGATCGGCCATCACGACAGGCATGTCCCCTATGACAACGGCGGCACCACATTCCTCAACCAGCGTCCCCAGATTTGCCAACGCGGCATCGACGGCCTGGCGGCAATCCGTGGGAGCCAGTTGCTGACCCTTGGCCCCGATACGGGAGTATTCCAGCAGGTCTTTGATCAAGGCCAGCATTCTTTGCGCGCCCGAAAGAGCAAAACCGATGAACTCCCGCTCGTCATCGGTAAGACGCCCACCGGCGCTTTGGGTCAGAAGCTGGAGATAGCTGGTCACCGTACGCAACGGTTCCCGGAGGTCGTGGGAAGCCATGTAGGCGAACTGATCCAGTTCGGCATTGGAACGCGCCAGCTCCGCCTCCGCCTGTTTCTGTTCGCTGATATCACGAACGATCATCATCAGGTGCCGCACGCCACCCATGGCAAAGGGACGGAAATCGCATTCCATCCACAGGCGCTTTCCGTAGATGGTGGTTACCTGTGTGGTCAGGTGGCAGCTTTCTCCCGTCGTCAATGCCGCTTCCGCTGCGGCCAGCAACCCCGAGCGAGACCAGGATTCAAGCTTGCGGAAATTCTGCGCCTTCATCTGTTCGACCGTACCGCCGGTAATGCGGACCGCCGCGTCGTTGGCGATGATGCAGGAGCCATCGGCCCTGTAGGCAAGAATCCCCACCGTCGATGCCGAAATCACCGACGCATTCAGATTTGACAGGTCTTCCAGCGTAGCCTTTGCTGCCAGCGCTTCTCCCAGCGAGGCTTCGGCACGAAGCCAGGATCGATGGATCATCAGAAACAACAGCAACGTGGTCAGGGAGAACAAAGCCGTCTGCCCCAACATCCGCACGACATCGGCACGCCAGCCTGCGAGGTAGTCATCGACGGCCAGGGCGGCGATAATCGTAAGGAAGTAGGGACCGATCTTGTGGTAAGTCGTCGTTCTTTGTCTGTGGTCCAACCCTGTTTTTGCCGTGTAGGTTGCGGTAATGGGATTTATTTTGATCAACGCGCGGAATTCTTGCGAAACGACCGGTTGGCCGATGGCATTGTCGTTGCCCGGATAAATAGGGTGGCGGGCGATAAGGTCGTAATTGTTGTCGACCATCAGAATAGCCCCGTGTTCCCCCACATCCACCTTCGAAAACATTTCGACGAAGTGGGACTGAAGAACGACGGCGTAGACCACGCCAGCAAAGGACTTGTCGGCATGAACGAGCCGTCTGGCCACCACGACTTGCCAGCGGCCGGTGATGCGCCCCTTCATCGCCTTGGAAACCACCAGCATCGTGTCCGGGTCATCCCGCAATTTCTGAAAATATTCGCGATCGGCGAGGCTGATTCGACCGTTCCCCGCCGCACCGACCAAGGCGACCAGATCGCCGGCGGCATTGGTAAATCCCATGTTGGCGACATCGGGCAAGTGTCTGGCGATCCCGGCAAGGTCCAACTCCAACTCCCGCTCGTTCATTCCCGTTCGTTCGAATTCTTCGGCGACGTGGGCGAGAACCAGATCAATACGGTCGAGAACCGTGCAAACATTCTGCTGGAGAACCTGGGCCAAGTTGCGGGACGAGATTTGTGCCCGCTCCCGATACTGGCCAAGATCCTGATGCAGTGATTGCGCCACAAGAGCGAACACAAGCAGGTTCACCAGCGCAATACCGATGGCCAGCCGGGTTGTGAACGATATCGAAGACCTTATCGCCATAAGATCCCTTTGCCGCCGTCGACCCTTTACGGACTACCGCCCATATCCGCTTGGGGGGCTGGGGCGATCGTCCCGAAGCATTTGATCCGGTAGTTCCTGAACGTTGCCTAAGACTGTCGCCTCCCCACCGGCAACGAGAAGAAAAACGTGCTCCCCTTGTCCGGCTCCGATTCCACCCGGATCTGTCCGCCATGACGCTCCACGATCCGCTTACAGATGGCCAGCCCGGCACCTGTGCCGGGGTAGTCATGGCGAGGATGAAGCCTCTGGAACATCAGGAATATTCTGTCGAAATGACACGGATCAATGCCAATTCCGTTGTCTCTGACCGAGAATACCCAGCCACTATCCGTCTGCTCTGCCCCGACGCGAATAGACGGCGGCACGCCCTTTTTGCCGAACTTGATAGCATTGTCGATCAGGTAGCGGAAGAGAACCGTGATCTGGGTCCCATCAACATCGAGAACGGGAAGCGGGTCATGAGAAACCGACGCATGGCTGTCTTCAATCCGACCTCGAAGATGGAACAGGGCTCTATCCAGAAGAACCTCCAGGGGGGCCGCCGCGAAGGGCGCTCCCCTGGAGCCAATTTGCGAATACGCAAGAATATCCCGGATCAACGCCTTCATCAGGTGGGTGGCCTCGGTGATGTAATACGGATTCCACCCCCCGTCAAAAGGAGGTAGCATTCACGTAAATACGCCACCAAGTTAGGAGTAGCCAGCGATGCCGCTATATTTTTTCCGTCAGGATCACCCTCCCGCCTCCCTC
>JADFXL010000003.1 GCA_015233585.1 Alphaproteobacteria bacterium
GTCGGCATCCTTGGCCAAATGACGGTAGTCCGCCATGACCTGCCCGACGGTGGCGGCAGGAGGCTGCCGTATGGCGTGAGATGAGGAAAAATGGATGATCGCCTCTTCGTGATGCTCCAGCAGATGCTGGATCTTTTCGACCTCATTGACATCGACACGTTCGAGAATGGCGTCAATGTCCGTGGCCGGGAGCACGGCCAGGATATCGGCCGCCTGGGCAGGCGTCATATCGTTGATCAATTCCGCAGCACGGTCCTTGTCCATGGCGGAAATCAGCTCGCGCTGGACCCTGGGCTCGACCTCCTCCAGCGTATCCGAGGCTTGCTCGATTTCCAGTTCGTTGAAGATGACCAGTCGCTCGTCGGGTTCCAGTTCCTCCAGGATCTCGTCCAGATCGACGGGGTGAATCTCGGGCAGCTTTTCCTTGAGCACGTTGAGCTTCAAATCGCCCTTGAAGCCGGAAATGTCATCGGGCAGACGCTGCACATAGACCCATGGGATGGTATCGTCGTCGCGGATGCGGTCGGCCAGTCCCCGGATCAGCCTAGCAAGGCCCTTGAGGCCGATGCGGCGCAGGAAAGCGGCCCGGCTGCAATCCACGTCGGTGGCGTAAAGCCGGCCGTTACGCAATGCCAGTTTGATATCGTAGACAACCTCAATCTCGTCGTCGTCGCAATCGAGCACTTTCTTGTCGAGCACATGATCCTTCAGACAAACCTGCCCGGCTTTCGGCTCTCCCTCCAGTTCAGAAAGTGTCCTGACATCGAAAGCCATCCGCTCGGTGGTCAGTTCCTTGATTCCAGCCCACGGCACCATCAAGGACTTGTACCCGAAGGAGCGGCTGACCAGCATATGGGTAACTTCGGGAATTTTGCCACTTTCCGTCACGATAACGTCGGCGAGCTTGCCCACGCGCTTGCCATCGACCAGTGCCGGCAGGCCAATCAGGTCACTGAGCAGATAGGTGCGTTCGGTCTGTTGGTTCATGGCATGACTCCCGCTGGCTTGGCTCTAGTGGACCAGAATGGTGTAGAACTTGAATGCCAGCAGCCCAACCAGCAGCAGCAGGTACACCCTCAAACTCAAAAGGGCCAGACGCACGGCACCCGTCATCCGGATGCGCGGGGTGGTGTAACGCTGGTTGATGTCCCGGATACGCTCCAGGCTGTCAGAAAGCATGGTACGCAGCGAATGAGTGACGGGCATAACGGCTCTCCCGGCGACGATCAGATGAACAGAGTGGGGAACATGGCGCTGATGCCATAGCAGGTCGACAACACGATGATGGCGACAACGATAATCCCGCCGATCCAGTTTTGCATCGGCGTATTGCAATACTCGCCCATGGTCTGCTTGTCGTTCAGCAGCATGACCAGAAACACCAGCGCCGCTGGCAGCAGCGTCACAGCGATCACCTGAACAAACAGGGTAATCAACACCAACGGCGCGCCAGGGATCAACACCACCAGCCCGGCGGAGACTAACAACAGAAAATAGCAGACGTAAAACCAGGGCGCTTCCTTGATCTTGGTGTTGAGGGAGTGCGCCCAGCCGAAGATCTCGCCGAACGCCCACGAAGTGGCCAGCGAGATACAGATGGCCCCCAGCAGGCCCGCATCAAACAGGCCGATGGCCATCATGGCACCGGCGTATTTGTCCGTCTTCATCACCAATGCCGAAGCCTGAGCGGCGTCATCGATGTTGACTCCTTTCAGGATTGTGCCGGTCAGCACGACGATGAAAACGGCTACCACGATCGTAACAATCGCCCCGAACCAGGTATCGAAACGGCCCCAGGGAATGTCTTTTTCCTTCATGCCTTTATCGACCACGGAACTTTGCTGGAAGAACAGCATCCAGGGGGCGATGGTGGTGCCGACGTTCGCCATGATGAAGAAAAACATGTCCCCGTTGAAGCCACCCGGAAAGTTGGGAACCACACCTTCGGCCAGAATCTTGTCGACGGGTGGATGCACCATCAGGGCGGCCGGGATATAAATCAAGTTCAGGAGGCAAAAGCCCAGCGCGATCTTTTCCCAAGTCCAATAGCGCCCGTTGATAACCATGAACACCATCAGCAGGCAGACGGCAAGCACCGTCAGCCATTCCGGCACCCCGAAGATACGCAGGGCCGAGGTCATACCGATGAATTCGGTAACCAGGGTCAGCCAGTCGACCAGCAACAGATCAATCAGTGAAAACCAGCCCCAGAAAGCGCCGAACCCGTCGAAGATGGCTTCGGCATGGCCGCGTTTGGTTACCGCTCCCAACCGGACCGTCATCTCCTGGACATAGTAGGCAACCGGGATCAGCACGACCAGGAACCAGATCAGGTGGTAGCCGTATTTGGCGCCGGTGGCGGCATAGGTGGTGATGCCTCCAGCATCGTTGTCGGCAATCATGACGACGAGGCCCGGCCCAGAGATGACCAAATAAAGCAGTACCGCCTTCCAGACGCGACGGAAGAGATAATAAAGTCTGGTGATCAAATTCATTCTCAACCTCGTCGGAACGTGTCCTGGCTTTCCGTCTGGTCAGTCTCTGGCGGGCTGGTCAGCCGCTGGCGGGCCGGACCCTAGCATTCGTGTGCTGAGGATGTCAGGTGCAATTCCCACCCATCACAAAATCTTCATCGTCCGCCTTTTGGTCCCGGAAACCCGCGTTCACCGCTGGCGATAAAGCAGGGGTTCTCGAACCCAGGCTTGCCGTAGCGCAACGTCTCGCCATCCACGGTACGCACATCGCCGCCAGCGGCCAACAGCACCGCGTGACCAGCGGCCGTATCCCACTCCATGGTCCGTCCGAAGCGCGGGTAGAGATCGGCTTGCCCCGACGCCACCAGACAAAACTTCAGCGAACTACCCGTCATGGCCAGGGCCTTCACGGTATAATCCTTAAGGAAGGCCTCAAGCTGGGCCGGGTCGCCATGCGAGCGACTGGCCACGACCACCACCCCGTCGGCGGATGGGGAACGAACCTGGATGGCGCGGGTCTCACCACGGACTCTGATCACAGCACTACCCGGCCCGACAGCGGCATAAAAGCAATCCACCGCCGGCGCATAAACGACGCCAAGCACGGGGTAACCCTCCTCAATGAGGGCGATGTTGACGGTGAACTCGCCGTTACGCTTGATGAATTCCCTGGTGCCGTCGAGTGGATCGACCAGCCAGAATCTGTCGTTGCCGATGTCAGGTACTCGTCCGGCGGCAGCTTCTTCCTCGGCCACCACGGGAATGTCGGGGGTCAACCGCCGCAATCCTGCCAGAATTACTGCTTCCGCCGCATGATCAGCCGCAGTTACCGGCGAGTCGTCATTCTTGGTTCCCACCGCGAAATCCGACTGATAAATCGGCAGTATGACCGCCCCCGCTTGACACGCCAAAGCCCCCACCCCCTCCAGCAGGGATGCGGCAAGGACGTTGGCCACCAAGAGCTTAGCAGCCGCCCTGGGAGGCTATGCTGACGCAGCCTTTCTTGCCGTGACCGCTAACCACGTTCTCGATGTTCTTGGCACTGACGGCGACACTGGTTTTGCCGGTGGTGTCCTCGGTAATCGCACCTATGTTGGTCACTGCCGTGTTACCCGTGCCGGAAGCGAGGGTGCTTACGTTCTTGGCGCTGACATCGATCGTGGTGTCACCTGTAACATGCACGCCGCCCGACTGCTGGGCAGACGCCGCCTGGGATATCACCAGGGCGAGCGCCGCAAGGGCGAGCGCCGGATATTTTCTGGACATGCGGGATAACACCTTTCACTGCACCAGCAGAATGGTCTGGGTAGGCTGAGCCTGGTAGAGCTTCTGGCTAAAGCTGTGGCCCCGTTCCAGCGAATGGTCAACGGCGGTTCCGTTTGATCGCAGCGTACTGCAATTGAAACAGCCACCGGGATAGGGTGCGGGGACCGATCCGCTTTCACGCAAGATAATGATGGTTGAATTGAAAGCTGGCTGCTGCCCGGAATCGGGCTTGATTCGCAGCGGCGTCTCCACATCGGCCGTTGCGTCAACTTCGACTCCGGCCTGCGTGAGACTCGTTGATGCCAAGGTTGCCGCAACGACGGTCGCTATGATCGCGATACGCATGGCTTCAGTCTCCAGAGAAGGTACGGGGCCAGACCCCAGGCCTGGCCCCGCAAGCGATATTACTTGCCGATACCGCCGATAACCGCCTTGGAAGAATTGCCCGTGCCGACGGCCGTGGTGTTCACGTTCTCGGCGGAAGCATTGATGTTGGTGTTGCCCTGGATCTGGGTGCCGCCACCGATGGCGCCAACGGCGGACTCGGCGGTGTTACCCTGACCAACGGCGGTGGTGTTGATGTTCTGACCCGAGGCATTGATGTTGGTATTGCCCTGGATCTGGACGCCCTGCGGGTTGCTGCTCTGCATCGAACTCACGCCACCAGCGGATTGGGCGAACGCGGCACCGGTAAAGGTGATGGCGGCAACAGCAACGGCCACGGAAAGGATCTTGCGCATTTGATTTGGTTCCTTCGCTCTCTATTCGGTTGGATCGCTCGCCCCTTGCGGCTGCGACACTCTCCCGCCCAGGGGGGCTTCTCCCAGGGGGCCTTTCTCCAAGGCAGCACGACAGAACCACGCCCGGAGATAATTCTCGCCGCAAAAACGCTCAAAGGCAATCAGGCTCTTAGAAAAACCACGAGTCTATATCTTCAGCCATATACTCTAGGCGGCCGGGACAATGCCAGATTCAAATTCGTCCCGCACGGAACCAGCCGCCTAAGAAGAAACGGGACACGGCCCCATCAGCAATTACTTGCCGATGCCACCGATAACCGCCTTGGAAGAATTGCTCGTGCCGGCAGCCGTGGTGTTCACGTTCTCGGCGGAAGCATTGATGTTGGTGTTGCCCTGGATCTGGGTGCCGCCACCAATGGCGCCAACGGCGGACTCGGCGGTGTTGCCCTGGCCGGCAGCAGTGGTGTTGATGTTCTGGCCCGAGGCATTGAGGTTGGTATTGCCCTGGATCTGGACGCCGCCTGGATTGGTGCTCCCTTGGGATTTGAAGCCGGGGGCCGCCACACTGCCGGCAGCTTGGGCAAACGCCGCACCAGCATAGGCAATGGAGGCAACGGCTACCGCTATGGAAAGGATCTTGCGCATTGTGTTTGCTCCTTTGGTTTGATTGTCCGCCCTATGTGTCTGCAACGGATCTGATTTTCGCTGCGTCCCCCTTCGAAAGCAATCCGGCCCTTAGGGATATCCGGGGGCATATACCTTTCGACGGGGAACAGGTCAGCGCTACTCCAATCACTTGCCGATAGTGCCAATGTTCGCCTTGGCACTGTTACCCGTGCCGACGGCCGTGGTGTTCACATGCTCGGCGGAAGCATTGATGTTGGTGTTGCCCTGGATCTGGGTGCCGCCGCCAATGGCGCCGACATTGGATTCGGCGACGTTGTTCGAGCCGACAGCGGTGGTGTTGATGTCGTTGCCGGAGGCATTGATGTTGGTGTTGCCCTGGATCTGGACGCCGTTCGGGTTGCTGCTCTGCATCGACTTCACGCTGCCAGCGGATTGGGCGAACGCGGTACCAGTAAGGGCGATAGCAGCAACGGCAACGGCCACAGAAAGAATTTTGCGCATCTGATTGTTCCTTCGCTCTTTGAATCCAGTTTGATCTGCCGCTCCATGCAGTTGCGACAATCCCCCCCTGGGGGCATCGCCCAGGGGAGCGTTTCCCCGAGGATGCGGCGGCGGCCAGTGGGTCGCGCCTGCAAGTGATTCTCACCGCAAGCTCCACCGAAGACAATCCGGCTATTAGGAATATCCTGAAGATATATCTCTTCAGACATAAACATGCGCCACCAAGGGTGGCACTGTAATAAAAGTCATGCTAGACTTCCGTCGTTCGATCCTGTCCATGAAAAGGAAGAGGCTCCCGTGAAAATCATCATCGCCGATGACCATGCCTTGTTCCGGGGCGGCCTGAAGGCGCAACTCTCCCTGCTGGATGCCGATGGAATCATCCTTGAGGCGTGCGATTTTCCCAGTCTGCTCCAACTGGCGGCAACGGAACAGCCGGATCTGGTGGTAGCCGACCTTGGAATGCCTGGGCCACCATGGCGCGAAGCGCTGGCCACGCTGTGCCGACATGATGGAAACCGGCGAATCGTGGTGATCTCTGCCTCCGATTCCCCGGCCATCGTGCGTGAGGCCATCCGGTTGGGGGCCAACGGCTTCGTGTCCAAGGCTGAAAACCCGGAACTGTTGATGGCGGCGCTGAAGCTGGTGCTCTGCGGCGGCACCTACGTACCGCCGGCGTTCGTCTCCCAATCGGCAACCGGCACCCCTGCCAGCGATATCAAGGTCACAGGCCGCCAGCGCGAAGTTTTATCCCTGATGGCGGAGGGCCTGCCCAACAAGGAAATTGCCTACCGCCTGAACCTGACCGAAGGCACGGTAAAATTGCACGTCGCTGCCGTGCTCAAATGCCTCAACGCCACCAACCGGACCCAGGCGGTCGGGGCCGCACGCCGCTGTGGATTGCTGGAGGCGTCGAAATCATAGATACTTCCGACCCATTGCTTATCAAGGGTGTGTCTTGCGATAAACAAATTAGCCACATCTATATCTTTTCGTATATTATAAAATATATATCCTTTAGTATAATGTAAATTTCCAAGGAAGCCCTTTGTTTGCTCTAATGCGCCGATTGACGAGTGGCCTGTTTTTATTTTACGCAACCCGTCTATAGTGCTACATCTGTTCAGGAAAGTGAGCGAGGCGGCCCCGCTCATCGGGAAAATGGCTTAATGCTGGATGAATGGAGCATGATATGAAAAAGAGAATGGCGGCATTGGTTGTCACCTTGGGTATGGCCTTCGCGGTCAGCAATGCGTTTGCGGCTGGCGCAATCGCCGTTGCGGACGAGGAAGGGCTGAAAGCCAGTGAAGTGGGCTATGGCATCGGCAGCGGCAGCACCCGCGATGAGGCCGGCGAAGACGCGTTGAGGGTGTGCCGGAAACACGGGAACAGCGGCTGCAAAGTGGCCGTCCGCTACGATACCTGCGGGGCCTATGCCGGTTCCAAAGAAAAATTCGGCATCGGCTGGGGCAGCAGCGAAGAGGATGCCAAATCCAAGGCGCTGGACGACTGCGGCAGCGAGCACTGCCGGATTGTGGTATCCGACTGTCAATAAGGCCATGGGCTGCACCAAATTGGCTGATGCATCTCGTGGATGAAACGAAGGCTTGGGGTGCATTCGTCTGCGAGTACGAGCACCCCAAGCCGGTGTGTGAGGCTCCCCATCCTTCTCAATGTGACGATGTCCCCTCTGTCATCTCCACACCAGACCCGGTGCGGCGGAGAGTGAACTTCCGGCCATGGTGCGCCTCCAGACCCGCATGGGTGCCTATGGTAACCAGCGTCGCGGCCGGAAATTCCTCGTCAAGCAGTCTCAACATCGCTTCCTCGCCGGCGGGGTCAAGCGCATCGGTGGCGTTCTCGACGAAGATCCAGTCCGGGCGGCGGAGCAGGAGGCGGGCAAAGCCCAGGCGCTGTTGCTCCGCCATTGCCAGAACTTCCTTCCAGGTCTCGGTCTCGTCGAATCGACGAATCAGATGCTGCAAACCAACACGTTCCAACGCCGCACGGCCTTGTTCACAATCCATCATTTCCGGGGCGCCCGGATAGCACATCGCATCGCGCAAAAAGCCGCGTGGCAAATAAGGCCGCTGCGGCATGAAGAACACGCGGGTATGGGCTGGCAGTTCGATCCTGCCGGAACCCCAGGGCCACACCCGGGCCACCGCCCGGAACAACCGAATCGCCGCGCCAGGATCGCCAACGATCAACACCCGTTCGCCGGGCCGGATCTCGGCATCGAAGGAGGCGATAACCTGGGTGCCATCCGGCTCGGTAACGGCCAGGTCCTGGAACGACAACGAGCGCGCCGTGTCCGAGTGGACGACAACAATACGGCCCTGCCCGGCGGCCCCGGATGTCTGATGCTGAAGGGTGTGGAGGGCATCGTAGAGGCCCAGCACACGCTCGACCGAGGCTTTCCATTCAGCGGCACGGCCCAGGTTGTCGATGGGCCAGGACAAGGCCGCTACCGTCTGTTGAAACGCCTGAGCCGTCTGCATCAACGCGCCCAGTGAAATCGCCCCGGAGATGTATTGCGGCGCCGCAAGCAGGATGGGAAACGTGGACGACAGCACCGAATAAAAGGAACTGAAGATCGTCACGTTGGACAAGGTCCTGGTCTGACCGTTCCACCCTGCCCTCACCCCGCGCAACAGCCCGAGCAGACTGCGCCGCTCCTCGGATTCGGTGTGCATAAGCGCGATGGCCTGAGCGTTTTCCCGCACGCGCACGAGGCCGACCCGGAAATCGGCCTCAACCCCCTGCCGGCGATTGACCGCCGTCACCAGCGGCTTGCCCAGCAGAACGGCAAGACTCGTGCCAGCAGCGGCGTAAACCACGGCAATATAGAGCAGATAGCCCGGCACGGTGAACGAGATACCACCAAGCGTCACCTCGGGCGCCCCGGACAGCCTCCACAGAATATTGGTGAAGCTGATCAGCAGCATCGCGCAGTAAGACAACGAATGGCCAAGATCAATGGCGTATTCGGTGGTGATCCGAATATCCTCGGCGATGCGGCCGTCGGGGTTATCATGATCGCCGGGCAGATTGGTGATCTGGTGGTGGCGCCCCCGCGTCAGCCAGGTTCCCAGAATTTCCTGAGTCAACCATTGCCGCCAGCCCCATTGCAGTTGCCGCTTTACCCGCAGGTGAAACGTGGTGTTGGCGATGTTGAAGACAATGATACCGCCCAGCAACCCGACGATGACCACGAACTGGTCCATGGAGCGTTGTTCCAGGGCGTCGAACAGACGCTTGCTCCATAGATTGACCAGGATCGGCACCACGACCTGACCGACCGTCAACCCCACCAGGGCCAACGTGAGAAAGCGCACCGACCACTTTCTCTCGCCGAACCAGTATCCACCGGCCAGAGCCAGAAACCGACGCCTGAAACCAGCCGGACTCGGCTGGCGTTGGCCCGATGGTTCCCTTGCTTCCACGGATTTTTATTCGAATTCGATGACGTAATTTTCGATCACGGTGTTGGCGAGCAGCGTTTTGCACATACGGTCAACAACCCCGCCCGCCTTGGCGCGATCGGTTTCGGCAAGGTCGATCTCGATGTATTTTCCCTGGCGCACTTCGTTCACACCGTCGAAGCCCAGCGAAGCTAACGCGTGCCCCACCGCCTTGCCCTGGGGATCGAGAACACCATTCTTGAGCATGATGTGAATCTTGGCCTTCACGGCAAACTCCTTGATCCTGTTGGGTTGTCGGCAGGGAGCGCGGGAATCGCAGCCCCCTACTGCATCGTGGAGGGGCCTTTCATGTCGCGGGGGCCGCCTTCGGGCAGAATGCCAAGCCGACGCGCCACTTCCTGATAGGCTTCCTCGACGTTGCCAAGGTCACGGCGAAACCGGTCCTTGTCCATTTTTTCGTTGGTCTTCATATCCCACAAGCGGCAGTTGTCCGGCGAAAGCTCATCGGCCAGAACAAGCTGCACGTCGCCGCTGTCATGGTAGAGACGACCGAATTCAATCTTGAAGTCCACCAGACGGATGCCAATGCCGAGGAACAGCCCGGACATGAAATCGTTGACGCGCAGGCTAAGGTTCAGGATTTCGTCGATCTCCTGAATCGTCGCCCAGCCGAAGGCGGTGATGTGTTCCTCCGACACCAGCGGATCGTTCAACTCGTCGTTTTTATAGTAGTATTCGACCACCGAACGCGGCAGCGGCGTACCCTCGGGGATGTTGAACCGCTGCGACAATGAGCCGGCGGCAACGTTACGCACCACCACCTCAATAGGGACGATCTCAACTTCGCGCACGAGTTGTTCGCGCATGTTCAGCCGACGCACAAAATGGGTCGATATGCCGATTTCCTGAAGGCGCAGCATCAGATACTCGGAGATGCGGTTGTTGAGCACCCCTTTGCCGGTAATCGTGCCTTTTTTCTTGTTGTTGAACGCGGTGGCGTCATCCTTGAAATATTGAACAAGGGTTCCGGGTTCCGGGCCTTCGAACAAGACTTTTGCCTTGCCTTCGTAAATCTGTCTGCGTCGCGCCATGGGTAATAATCCCGTCGGGAGAAGCGTTGTCAGGCCGGACGATCCCGACCATCACTCGTCAACTCCAGCTCCTCCACCAGTCAACACCATATAACAGGACTGCCTTCATTCTACAACGTTGCCGGACGGGAATCATGGGTGGATTGCCGGAGCGGGGAACGATGTCACCGGTAAAAACGGAATGGTTCCAGGTTCCCCACCGGCAAAACGCCAGATGGGAACCGGATTCACCGCATCCGCCGAGGGCAAGGCAATCAACGAACTGGACGAAGTCCCGAATCCATCGGGCAACAGGAAACACATGGCCCCGGTTGGATCGCTGGTCGCTTCATGGTGGCGGCTGGCCAGCAGGGCCTCCCACGCCATCCAGTCGCCGGTGGAAGGATCGGGCCGGATCGCACCGCGAAAAAGCGGCAGATAACGGCGAATGCGCGGATCCTCAGGATCGTTCAGGTCACCAGCGGTCAGCATGGACAAGCCCGGCGCAATGGCGGTCACGAAGACGGCGCGGGACCCTCCGGGGTTGGCGATCCAGAACGCATCGCGATTATCGGCGATAATCATGTTGAACGGACGATAGGCCCCTGCATCCAGCATCGCCAGCGCCGCCGCCGCCTCGCTGGCGTCGGCGTGATCCAGCGCTTCCAGCGTCAACTCCCCCCGCGACCGCTTGTCCTTTTGTGGGCCAAGCGTACCCGTGCGATTGAGGATGGCCGCCACCACGCCATGGTCGTTGATCCCCAGCCACGAGCCGCCAGCCAGGCCATCAAGCCCGGCCACCACATCGGGGCGGTCTGGCCAATGGCGGGCGGGGGGATGCCACGGGCGACTCTGCATCTCGTCCCGGTTGGCGGCCATCACAATGGGCCACGGATGATCGGGTTGCCGGAGAAGCACGACGGTACACATGAATCAAAACCTGATAATGCAGGATCGCGGGGCCACTGCCCACCCATTCGTGCCGTGTCGATTCGTTTTCAGCACATCAGCCCTCACCCAACCGCGTCCTCAACCATCGCATCCCCAACCACCGTTTCTTCAACGCAGTTTCGCGGCAGAGTCACGGTCACGACCGTACCCACGCCCTCCTCGCTTTCTATATAGAGGCGGCCACCGTGCAGCTCGACCAGAGACTTGGTCAGGGTGAGGCCGATGCCGGTGCCGGGTTGTTCGCGCGGTGCCTGATTGACCAGACGCTCGAACCTTTGAACAACGCGGTCGATATCACCAGCGGGAATACCAATGCCGGTATCCGTCACGCTGACAACAACGAATGCGTCATCCTCCCCCTCTTCTGCGGCAATGGTGATCGTGCCGCCGGCTGGTGTGAACTTGATGGCATTGGAGACGAGATTCAACAATATCTGCTTGATCGCCCGCTCGTCACCGCAAATCAAGGGCAGAGAAGCAGGGAGGTTGACGATGAGGGTGAGGCGGGTGCTCTCCACCTGTCCGCTGACCAGTGTCGCCACCATGTCGACGATCGGCGGCAACGAAATCATCTTGCGTTCAATCTGATACTTGCCGGCCTCGATTTTCGACAGATCAAGAACATCGTTGATCAACGTCAGAAGATAGTGCCCACTGTCAAAGATGATCCGCGCATATTCGAGATAACGTGCATTGCCGAGGGATCCGATCATCTCGCTCTTCAGGATTTCGGAAAAGCCGATGATGACGTTGAGCGGCGTTCGCACCTCGTGACTGGCATTGGCAATGAACGTTGACTTGGCGCGATTGGCCGTTTCCGCCGCATCCTTGGCGCGGCGAAGGATCGCCTCGCTGCGCTGGAGCTGGAGGTAAGCATCCCGCAGATCGGTCAAATCTCGGCCAATACTCTGATATTCCAGGACATTTCCGGATGTATCAAAGAAAGCGCGGTCGGTCCAGCACGTCCACGCCCGGCGCCCATCCGCAAGCTTAAGCTCATGTTCGTAATATCGCTCAGGCTGTTCCAGGGTAAAGCTTGCAAAATATTTGGCGAAGTTTTCCTGTCCGGTGAGTGGCAGGAACTCGATGATCCGCCGGCCGATGATATCCTGGGCGGTCAGACCGAAGGCTTCCGCATAGGCGCTATTGGCGTAAAGGATCTGGGTGTCCGGACCGAACCGGCAGATCATTTCCGACTGATATTGGGATATGGCGTCGAGGATGGCGGCGCCCCGTTGATATTCCTGGTTGGAAGCGGGATCCGTCATCGCCGGAGTCGCGACCTCGCGCAGGCGCAGGACATGAACCCTGCGGCCGTCTTCCGCCTGGGCGGCAAGACTCACGAGTCGAAGCCGCATCGGTGAACCATCGGGACGGCGGGCAATAACCTCACCGTCACTTGGCGGAAACGCAACGCCCGGCAACAGCAGACGCAGCGGCCGCCCCCGCAGAACCTCCGAAGGGGTGCCCAGCAGAAGCTCGGCAACGTGATTGATCCGTTCCACCCTCCCGTCGGCGTCGGTCACGACAATCCCATCCGCCGCAAGAGCGAGAATGACGTCGGATAACCCCGGAGCGGACGGCTTGGGATCCGAGAGCAAGTCGTTTTTCATATCGTTATGGCCCTTCATCCCCTAACATAATGGAAGGTATGCAAAGAATCACCAGGGGACAAGACCGGATCGAGGTTCGACGAAAAACAAGCCTCGGGGTACAGCCCGTGGGAAGCAAGGAACAGAGCCATGCGCGAAACAACGCTGACAGCCGTGGCACCACCAGTACAAATCGCCCTTACGCACCGGCTCTCCGGTAACGGCGACCGCGAAACGGTAACGCTCCAGGTCTCGGCCGCTTCGGTATTCACCGCTTTGGCTTCGATGTACCAGCCGTGGCTGGGATGGATGAGCGCTTCGCCGTTCCGGCCCTGGGTCCAGATGATAGAGGCGTGGCGAACTCCGTTGATGGCCATTACCGACCCAACCCTGTTCGCGGTCACCCTGATGAGCCGCAAAAACCCCATCGCCGCCGACGGATTCCCGGATAACCCGGACTCGGGCGTGGTCGTCGATGGCGTTTGCCGACGACTGGATTGAGAAGCAGGACGCGGGCTCTGCCCACACCCTTGCAGAAGGCCGGGGCCCTTGGAACCCAGATCCGGTAGTTCAGGCAGAAAAAGCAAGGCATGGCAACCTGTTGCAAGGCTTTTCCTCTCACCCGCAGGGTGACGATGGGCTATTGCCCATACCCGTCCGGGGGCGTTCGTATACGAACGCGCCCCAGACCCCATTATCTTTCTTTCAAATCAAATAGAAAGGAAGTTCCGGAGCCCCGCTCCGGGCGGGGTTCGGGGCGGCAGCCCCGAGAGCAACTGCCGGATTTAGAATGAATGGGAGTTTCGGGCCTCAGGCCCCAGGCAGGCATGGGCGGCAAGGCCGTCACGATAGCTCGGGTATTTGAGGTGCACGCCCAACTCGCTCTTGATACGATCATTGCGAACGCGCCGGTTGTCGGCATAGAAACTGCGCGCCATGGGCGACAAAAGGGCCGGGTCGTAGGAAACCAGCGGCGGCGGTTCGATTCCCAGCATCTCGCAGGCATAGGTAACAACATCCTGTGGAGCAGCAGGCTCATCGTCGCAAACGTTGTAGGTCGCGCCGGGATTGGGCCGGTCCATGGAGGCGCGCAGCACATTGGCTATGTCTTCGACATGAATACGTGAAAAGATCTGGCCGGGTTTGACCACCCGTTTGGCCCGCCCGGCGCGCACCGCGTCGATGGCGCTACGGCCCGGACCGTAAATTCCGGCCAGCCGGAACAGATGAACCGGCAACCCCTCCTCGCGCCACAACGTCAGCCAGGCGTTCTCCGCCCATAGCCGGCGCGCCGACCGTTCAACGTCGGGATTGACCGGCGATGCTTCGTCAACCCACGCCCCGCCGGTGTCGCCGTAAACGCCGGTGGTGGACAGATAGCCCAGCCAGAGCAGATCGTGACGTAACGCCAACTCCATCCCGTGCCGGTCCGCCACCGGATCGCCTGCTTCATCGGGAGGAATCGAGACCAGCACATGACTCGCATCCGACAACGTGCCCGCCGGCAAGGGGTGCTCCCGGTCAAATGGCAAGACCACAATTCCATCAGCGGCAGGCGCCGCCTGGATCTCCGAACTCCGGCAGGTACCGGAAACCCGCCACCCCATAGAGACGGCCTCACGCGCGAGAACCCGCGCGCTGTAGCCGAGGCCAAAACAAAACGGGTGGGGCATGGCGATGCTTGCTATTTTCTCTGACGGGGTGGAGCCTGTGTTCGCAATCTTAAACCGTTGGAGCTGGCAAGTGATACCGCTAATCAGGTGGCTATGGCTCTGGATGATCCTGGTCGCGTCGGTTCCGGTGCAGGCCGAGGTCATCAACAACGCTGCGGAATACCGGAACTGTCTGGCCCTGGCCCGTACCCAGCCCGAAGCCGGGTTCGAGAAAGCCCTGAGCTGGCAGAGTCTCGGTGGCGGAGATGCGGCGCGGCATTGCGTTGCCGTGGCCCTGATCGGACTGGAGAAATTCGAGGAAGCCGCCCGTCGCCTCGAAGCCCTGGCCCAGGCCAGCCGCCGCGAGGAATCCCTGCGTGCAGAAATGCTGGCTCAGGCGGGGCAGGCCTGGCTGCTGGCCAACAATTTCGAACGAGCCTATGCCGCCCAAACCGCCGCCTTGAAGCTGCGGCCGAACGATCCCGACCTATTGATTGATCGTGCCCAATCGCTTGCTGGCGCAAAAAACTATTGGGAGGCCATCGACGATTTGAATCAGGCGATCTCGCTGGCCCCCAACCGCGTCGAAGCCCTGGTATTCCGCGCCGCCGCCTATCGCTATGTCGATTCGGAAAAACTGGCGCGCGAGGATGTGGAACGGGCACTGAAACTGGCCCCGGACAATACCGAGGCCCTGCTGGAGCGAGGCATCCTGTTCCGTCTGGCCGGCAAACCCGACGACGCCCGGCGCGACTGGATCAAGATCCTGAGCCTCGCCCCAGCCTCGGCCACCGCCGACGCCGCGCGGAGGAATATTGAGCTGCTGGATGTCAGGGTGATGGAGTGATGAGGATGTGGCCCACGTATATAACTCTTCCGAACTTGATGAGGCGTACCTGCGATGCTGAATGATCAAAAATTGGCCGAGCTTTTCCGTGATCTGGAAACAGACCGTGTCGAACGCAAGGAGACGGCGAAGGATACCGGCAAAATTGCCGAGGCAATTTGTGCGTTCGCCAATGATCTTCCGCGTCACGAGGCTCCTGGTGTCGTATTCGTTGGCGTTGATGACAATGGGAACTGCGCGAATCTCGTGGTCACGGATGAAATGCTACGCAATCTGGCGGGGCTGCGCGGTGATGGCCGAATCCAGCCCTTTCCGGTAATGACGGTCCAGAAGCACACCATCGACGGCTGCGACATGCTGATTATCGAGGTCGAACCCTCCGACAATCCCCCGGTCCGTTACAACGGCCGGTGCTGGATACGGGTTGGGCCGCGCCGGGCGCAGGCGTCCGCAGAGGAAGAGCGGCGATTGGTCGAAAAGCGACGCTGGGGCAATCTGCCTTTTGATCGTCATGGTGTCGTCGGTGCGACAATTGCGGAACTGGATTTGCGGCGCTTTCAGAATGAATACCTCCCGGCTGCCATTGCCCACGAGGTTCTGGCAGAGAACCACCGGCAAGTGGAAGACCAACTCGCGGCCATGCGCTTCCTAACGCGGGAGGCCATACCCACCAACACCGCTATCCTGGTTATCGGCATTGATCCCCGCAGATGGCTACCGGGGGCCTACATCCAATTCGTGCGCTTTGATGGTCACGAAATTGTCGATCCAATCAAAGACCAGAAGGAGATTGGGGGCACTCTTGCCGATCAACTCCGTCAGATTGATGAGGTGCTACACGCCAATATTGCTGTTGCGGCCGATCTGTCCACAGGCCGTGAAGTACGCCTGCCGAACTATCCGATTGCGGCGTTGCAGGAATTGATCCGTAACGCGGTTCTGCACCGAACCTACGAAGGCACAAACGCTCCGGTTCGGGTGTACTGGTACAGTGACAGGATCGAAATCACCAACCCAGGAGGTCTCTATGGCAACGTGACACCTGAGAATTTCAGCCAACCCGGAGTTACCGATTATCGCAATCCAACCATTGCGGAGGCCATGTGGTCACTTGGCTATGTGCAACGGTTTGGTATGGGGATCGCCCGTGCCCGGACCCAACTCAAAGCCAATGGCAATCCGGAAGCAGAATTTGCGATTGAACCAACCCACATCCTCGTTACGCTGAGACCACGCCCATGAAAACCGTTGCTTTTTTCAACAACAAGGGCGGGGTTGGCAAAACCTCGCTCGTTTATCATGTCGCTTGGATGTTTGCGGAACTTCGGCTGCGTGTCATCACCGCTGATCTTGATCCCCAGGCCAATCTCAGCAGTATGTTCCTCCCGCCAGAGACATTGGAAGGGATTTGGAACGACGATGGCCATAACACCATCCACAGTGCCATGGCCCCCCTCATTCGCGGCACTGGTGATATTAGAGAGCCAGTCATCATGCGCGTGGATGATCGCATCGGACTGTTGATCGGTGACCTTGCCTTATCTCGTTATGAAGACGAACTTTCGGCGCAATGGCCGAAATGCTTGGCGAGAGAAGAACGAGCATTTCGGGTTACCACAGCTTTCGATCGCCTGATAGACGCCGCGTGTCGCGAGTTCGGAGCGGATGTGGCGCTGGTGGATGTTGGGCCTAATCTTGGAGCGATCAACCGCGCCGCATTGATCGCCTGCGACTACGTGGTCATTCCTCTTGGACCGGATATGTTCTCACTTCAAGGCCTGCGAAATAAGGGGCCAGCCCTTCGCGACTGGCGCCGGGATTGGGAAGACCGCCGCAGCCGCAGTCCAACGTTAGACTTTCGCCTTCCACTAGGTCGAATGGATGCTCTCGGATACGTGATAATGCGACACTCCGTTCGTCTCGACAGACCCGTCAAAGCCTATGCCCAGTGGATAGAACGGATGCCGAAAGAATTCCGCAGTTCAGTGCTCAACGAACAAAACATGAGGGTACCACGTATTGAGGATGACCCCCATTGCCTGGCCCAATTCAAAGACTACCGATCTTTGATGCCGATGGCCCAGGAATCCAACAAGCCGATGTTTTTACTCAAACCGGGCGATGGCGCCATCGGTGGGCACCAAACTGCCGTTCAGAGTTGCTACACCGACTTCAAGCAGTTGGCGTTGGAAATCGCCAAACGTTGCGGTATTGGCATTCCGGCATAAAGACTGGGGGACGCAGCGCGCGCCCCTGCCCCCCAAAAAAACCGAGGGGGCACGGGGGAGGCCAAGCCTCCCCCGGCTTGTTCTCAATTCTTCAGAGCCGCCACACCCGGCAGATCCTTGCCCTCAAGCCATTCCAGGAAGGCCCCACCAGCGGTCGAGATATAGGAGAAATCGGCTTCCACGCCCGCATTGGCCAGAGCCGACACGGTGTCGCCGCCGCCCGCGACCGTCAGCAGCTTGCCTGCCTTGGTGAGCTTGGCCGCCGCCTGAGCCACGGCGTTGGTGGCGTTGTCGAACGGCTTGATCTCGAACGCACCCATGGGGCCGTTCCAGACGAGAGTCTTGCAGCTCGAAAGCTTGTCCACCACAACCTTGGCGCTGTCGGGACCAACGTCCAGGATCATCTTGTCGGCGGGCACCTGGCTGATCGGCACCACCTGATTGGCGGCGCCTTCCTTGAACTCGCCGGCAACCACGGCATCGGTGGGCAGCAGAATTTCGCACCCGGCAGCCTTGGCCTTGGCCATAATTTCCCGGGCGGTGTCGGCCATGTTTTTCTCGCAGAGCGACTTGCCGATATCGACCCCCTGGGCGAACAGAAAGGTGTTGGCCATGCCGCCGCCGATGATCAGCACGTTGACGTTGGACACCATGTTGCCGAGCAGGTCGAGCTTGGTGGAGACCTTGGCCCCGCCGATCACGGCCGCGACCGGGCGCTCGGGCTTCTCCAGCGCCCGGCCCAGGGCTTCCAGTTCAGCCTGCATGAGGCGGCCAGCCGCCGACGGCAGCAGGCGGGCAATGGCCTCGGTCGAGGCATGGGCGCGGTGAGCGGTGGAAAAGGCATCGTTGACGTAAACATCGCCAAGGGCCGCCAGTTGTTTGGCAAAGCCGGCGTCGTTCTTCTCTTCCTCGGCATGATAGCGGAGGTTTTCCAGGAGCGCGACCTGGCCGGGCTGCAACGCGTTCACGACCTTCTCGGCATCGGGGCCAATGCAGTCATCCGCCCACGCCACCGCCATGCCCAGGGCCTTGGCCAGGGGTTCCAGCACCGGCTTCAGCGAGTGCTTGGGATTGCGCTGGCCGTCGGGACGGCCGAAGTGAGACAGAATGACGACGCGGGCGCCTTTGGCCACGAGGTCTTTGATGGTCTGGGCCGAACGGTCGATTCGGGTGGTGTCGGTCACCTTGCCGTCCTTGGCCGGCACGTTCAGGTCGGCACGCACGACAACGCGCTTGCCGGCCACATCAATCTGATCGATCGTCTTGAAAGCGGGCATCGGAGTCCCCTTCTGGTTTGGGAAACTTGGCTGGTTTGGGAAACTTGGCTGGTTTGGGAAACTTGGCTGGTTCGGAAAATTTGGCGGCGAGACAAAAAACACCCATCCCCTCACGCCAACGCCCGCCCCCGAAAACCGGGAGCGGGACGCGGGGAGCAGAAGGAGTTCAGGCGCGGTTAGATAAGCTTTGCCATCGCCACGGCGGTGTCGCCCATGCGATTGGAGAAGCCCCACTCGTTGTCGTACCACGACATGACCCGCACGAAGTTGCCCTCGATGACTTTGGTCTGGGGGCCGTCGAAGGTCGAGCTGTGGGAATCGTGGTTGAAGTCGATGGACACCAGCGGGGCCGTGTTGTAGGCCAGAACGCCCTTGAGCGGGCCTTCGGCGGCGGCCTTGATGGCGGCGTTGACTTCCTCGGCGGTGGTGTTGCGTCCGGCAACGAACTTCAGGTCCACAACCGACACGTTCGGCGTGGGAACCCGAATGGCGGTGCCGTCCAGCTTGCCCTTCAGTTCCGGCAGAACCAGACCCACGGCGGCGGCGGCACCGGTCGAGGTCGGGATCATGCTGAGCGCGCCGGCACGGGCGCGGTGGAGATCCTTGTGCAGGGTGTCCACGATGCGTTGATCGCCGGTGTAGGAGTGAATGGTGGTCATGAAGCCGTGCTTGATGCCGACCAGATTATTGAGCACATAGGCCACCGGCGCCAAGCAATTGGTGGTGCAGGAAGCATTGGATACCACCAGGTGGTCCTTGGTCAGCTTGTCATGGTTGACGCCGTAGACCACGGTCAGGTCGGCACCCTTCGAGGGGGCGGAAACCAGAACGCGCTTGGCGCCGGCGCCAAGGTGAACGACGGCCTTGTCCTTGTCGGTGAAGATGCCGGTGCATTCCATGCAGATGTCGATGCCGAGGTCTTTCCACGGCAGCTTGGTCGGGTCGCGCTCGGCGATCACCTTGATGGAGCGATTGCCGACCTTCATGATGTCGCCAGTCACCGATACTTCCCCCGGCAACACACCGTGAACCGAGTCGTACTTGATCAGGTGGGCGTTATCCGAAGCGGACCCAAGGTCGTTGATCGCCACCACGTCAATATCGGTACGGCCCGACTCGACGAGCGCACGTAGGGCCAAGCGCCCAATGCGGCCGAAACCGTTAATCGCAACGCGAACTGCCATTGTCTTTGCTCTCCCTAATATGTCTCTCTCAGCCGCAGCCGCAACACCTGGGGTCAATTACCCGCACTGCTGGGGATAAAAACGTTTCTCACGGTCGGCCGCTGGATTAAACTCCCGGACACCCCCATCCGGGCGGCGCCAACATATCAGCACCCGTTGCGAACGCGCTACCCTCAAAATTCAGCAATTACCATTATGATGCAAAGGTTATGGCGGGCTGCCGCCCACACCCGCTCGGGGCTATGCCCCGAACCCCTATTTTGTTTATAAACGAAGGGGGATTGGGGCACAGCCCCAAATGGGGTTCGGGGCGATAGCCCCGGGGCAGCCGTCCGAGGGGGACAACACGATGTTTCGCACCGCAGAATTAGGCCGCAAGGTCACCAAAGAGGAATTCGCCGCCATCGCGCCTGATTTGCGTATCGAAATCGTCGATCTGCAACAGCGACTCCGGCTGACCGATTTCCCCACCATCATGGTGTTCGCTGGTGTCAACGGCGCGGGCAAGGTGCGAACGGTCAATCTGCTCAATGAGTGGATGGACCCGCGCTGGATCGTCACCCGAGCCTATGACCAGCCCTCCGACGAGGAACGCGAGCGCCCCGAGTACTGGCGTTACTGGCGCGACATGCCGCCCAAGGGCAAGATCGGGCTGTTCCTCAGTTCATGGTATTCGACGCCGGTACTTGACCGCGCCTATGACCGCATCGACGATTCCACGTTCGACGCCCGTCTCAACCGGATTCTCACCTTCGAGAAACTGCTGACCGACGACGGGGCGCTGATCCTCAAGTTCTGGATGCACCTGGGCAAGGACGCCCAGAAGAAACGCTTGAAGAGCCTGGAAAAAGACCCACACGAAAGCTGGCGCGTCACCAAGGCCGACTGGGACAACTGGCACCAGTACGATGGCTTCATCACCGCCGCCGAGCACGTCATCATGCGCACCAGCGTTGCCCATGCGCCATGGACTCTGGTGGAAGGTGTCGATTCACGCTACCGCGCCCTGACCGTCCTCAATACCTTTCGCGAGGCCGCCAACCGCCACATCGAAGCACGAACCCTTCATCGCCAGATGCTGAAAGGCCTCAAGGAGGGGGGACCAAAGGAGCAGAACCCGACGAAGCCGGTCAGCGAAAATCCCCTCCCGGCGCCCGTGGTGCTGCCGCTAAGACAGCCATCGGTTCTGCAAGGTCTTGACATGAACAAGACCATCAGCCCCGCCGCATTCACGCCCGATCTGCAAAAATTCCGGGGTCGGCTCAACCGGCTCTACCGGGAGGCCAAGGATCGGAAAATCTCTACCGTGCTGGTGTTTGAAGGCTGGGACGCCGCCGGCAAGGGCGGTACCATCCGCCGCCTCACCTCGGCGCTGGACGCCCGCGACTACATGGTGGTGCCGTTCGGCCCCCCCACCGATGAAGAACGCGCCCAGCATTATCTGTGGCGATTCTGGCGTCATCTGTCGCGAGCTGGGCGGGTCACCGTGTTCGACCGCAGTTGGTATGGCCGCGTGCTGGTCGAGCGCGTCGAGGACTTTGCCAACCCGGCGGAATGGCGCCGCGCCTACGCCGAAATCAACGATTTCGAAGACCAGCTGGTCCAGCATGGAACCGTCGTCGTCAAGTACTGGCTCCATATCACTGAGGACGAACAGGAACAGCGGTTCAAGCATCGCCAGGAGATCGCCTACAAGCGCTGGAAACTTACCGAGGAGGACTGGCGCAATCGCGGCCGTTGGAACGACTATGAACAGGCTGTCAACGACATGGTCGAACACACCAGCACCCACGTCGCCCCCTGGCATCTGATCGAGGCCAACGACAAGAATTATGCTCGCCTCACCGCCATCAAGGTTCTGTGCAAACAGTTGGAACGGGTGCTCGATACCAAGGAATGATGCCCAGGGAGAAACCCATTAAGGGGGGTTGGGGCCTAAGGCCCCAAGCGGGTATGGGCGGCCGCCCATCGCTATCATCCGGGGGGTTCGGCCTTCGGGGTCTCCACGTCAAGGAGGGAAAATGCTGCGACGCCGCCTGGTGATCGTGTTTGTGGGACTCATCGTCGCCGGAAGTGTCGCGGCCTGGCACGGTGCCGCGCGCTGGCCCATTGGCCAGATTGCCGAATTCTGGCCCATTGGCCAGATTGCCGCACACTGGCCCCTTGGCCAGGGCACGTCTGCTCAAAACGCGGCTCTGACACTACATGGCAATGTCGATATCCGCCAGGTCGACCTGTCCTTCAACACGGAGGGGCGACTGGCTCTGATGTTGCTCGAAGAGGGAGACGCCGTGGTCAAGGGCCAACGTCTGGCCCAGCTTGACACAGGCTATCACCAGGACGCCGTGGTCATGGCGCGGGCGCGACGCGACGGGCAACGCACGGCAGTAGACAAACTCGAAGCCGGAAGCCGGCCGGAGGAAATCGACCGGGCCCGCGCCAATCTGGCTCAGGCCGAAGCACAGGTGGTTGGGACCCGAGCCACCTTCCAGCGCCAGGAACAATTGGCCCTCACCAGCGCCGCTTCGGTACAGGCCCGCGACGACGCCCGCACCGCCCTGGCTATGGCCACGGCCCGGCGCGACTCCGCCAGCCAGGATCTGCGTCTGGCGGTGCTGGGGCCACGTCGGGAGGATATCGCCGCCGGACGCGCCCAGCTCCAGGCCGATGAGGCCACCCTGGCTCTGGCCGAACGCCACTTGGCCGATACCAATCTGTTTGCGCCCGAATCCGGAACCATACTCACCCGCATCCGCGAACCCGGCGCCGTGCTGACCGTGGGTAATCCGGTTTACACCTTGGCGCTATCCTCCCCGGTATGGGTGAGGGCCTATGTGTCGGAGCCGGAACTGGGCCGGGTGCATCCCGGCATGGCCGCCCGCGTGTTCACCGACTCCAGGCCGGAGAAACCCTACGAAGGCCAGATCGGATTCATCTCGCCGACCGCCGAGTTCACCCCAAAGGCCGTCGAAACCGAAGACTTGCGAACCAGTCTGGTCTATCGGCTCCGGGTGGTAGTAAACCATCCAGACGCAGGATTACGCCAGGGAATGCCGGTTACGGTGGTACTGGAATAAGGCCGCCGATTGCGAATCCCGATGGGAGATTGAGACCCCGCTTGACGGGACGTGTCCTGCTCCATAGAGTTTCGAACGCTCATGCGGCATCAACACGAGCCGCCCAAGCTTCCAAGAGCCCGTATTTCCAAGAGGACATTATGAAGCAGGTTACCGACACTTCGTTTGAAGCCGACGTACTCAAGGCGAGTGGTCCCGTTCTGGTTGATTTTTGGGCAGAATGGTGCGGTCCATGCCGGCAGATCGCCCCTGCACTGGAGGATCTGACCAAGGATATGCCCGATCGCGTGACTGTGGCCAAGATCAACATTGATGAAAATCCGGGCACTCCGTCCAAATACGGGGTTCGCGGCATCCCGACCTTGATGCTGTTCAAGAACGGGCAGGTCGCCGCAACCAAGATCGGCGCGTTGCCAAAAACCAAACTTTACGAGTGGCTGGAGTCGGTGCTGTAGTCTGCTTGTGACGAGGGCTCGCCGCAGGGCGAGCCGGGGTCATAAAGGGGTCTTCCCATGCGAAGCCGCGCCCGTCCCACGGGCACATCTTGCGAACCTACGCGGCACATCTTACGAGATTGTCGGAATGCGCGGGATGGAAAACCAGACGTTCGTACCTTCGTCGAGATGGCTTTCGATCCACAATTTGCCGCCATGCATTTCCACCAGATGCGAAGCCAGCGGCAACCCCAGCCCGATGCCACCATCCTCGGTGTGCATGATATCGCGGCCGCGTTCGAACGGCCGCAGGATACGCTCCTGATCCTCCTTGGCGATACCGATACCCTCATCACGGACCACGACCGTCAATGTGGTGGTGTCGGCCGTGGCGCCAATTTCGACTACCCCCCCCGTCGATGAGTATTTGATGGCGTTGGCAACCAGATTCTGCACCACTTGACGCAACGCGCGTTCGTCCGCGTATACGCGGGGCATCCCGACGGGCAGATTGATCGTTACGGTCACCCCCTTGTCGTCGGCACTCTTGCGCGCATGAAGCCGCGCCCACTCGATCACCGATGCCGCTTCGATCATTCGCCGGTTAAGTTCATAGCGTCCGACCTCAATTCGCGCCATATCGAACAGGTTGTTCATCAGAGCGAACAGGTGGCGTCCGCTGTCCCGGATATCGCGGGCATATTCACGGTACTTATCGGACCCAAGAGGACCAAATATCTCCTCCTCCAGCATCTCGGAAAATCCGATGATGGCGTTGAGGGGCGTGCGCAGGCCGTGGTTCATACGGGCAAGAAATTCTGACTTGGCGACATTGGCAACTTCGGCCGCTCGACGACTGCTATCCAGTTCCGCTTCATCTTCCTTGAGTTTGGTGATGTCACGAAGGGTCGCCACGAAGATAGGCCCTGTCCGTGAGGACACGGCGGCCCGAGTCACGGTCACCAGAGCCGGAAAAGCCACTCCATCGGCCGAGTGACATAAGACCTCATGCACGATGGGGTTCCCTCCCACGGTGGACGACGCCAGCATTGTGGAAAGCGGAAGACGCGCGGGTACAGGCATGAGAACGTCGATGCCACAACCGACCACATCGTTGGCACCCCTGCCAAACAAACGTTCCGCCGCTGGATTGAAAAGCAGCACCACGCCCGAGCTGTCGAAGGCGACGATAGGTTCGCTCACGGCACCGATAACAATTTCGTCCAATGATTCCCGGCTCAAGGAAACGCCACCTATAATACAATCGCAGAAAGGAACGATCCGAAAAACGCAAATTACATCCCAGCTTGTCACGTCACACGCTGGATCGCAATGATATCCCGACTCCAAGAGGGTAGATTGCCATTGGCTCCCCATGCCGTCCCGCACTCACTCGATCCGGCCCAGGGCCTTGGCCAGAGTGAGATATAGTTTGCCAATATCGGAACTGGTGAACGCAGCGGTGAGAACATCGGGACGGTCGCAGCTTCGGACCTGGTTGAGCAAAGTCTCAAATTCGGCCATGTACCGCGATACAAACTCGCGGAATTCAAAATCTTCCTCAAAGCGGTTCTTGATGGCGGCAATTTCCGAGCGACTCAAACTCTTGAGAAGATGACGCAGAAATACCGCCTGATCCCCCTTGTAGAATCGGCGCCACATCTCTTCATCAACGTTCGTCTGATAAACCCTGGTAATGTCCACCGCCAGCGACTGGAGGCGCTCGACAATAAAGGCTGCGCCTTGCAGAAACCGCTCGATACCGACTTCAGCGCGGGTACGCTCCAGGGCCGCGATCTGGTTTTCGGCGGCTTTGGAGGCCTTGACGAGTTCGACCACCTGATTATCGAAGGATTTAGCCATACTTTCAGCCTGCATGGACAACCGATCCCCGGTCATGGCCATCTCTTCGGATTTCTGTCGCAGATTGTCGAACATGCCGCGCAACCGCTCAAGCGTGGCCTCGGTAGTTGTCAATAATTCCCCGGAGCGTTTGCGGAAGGCATCGCCGCTGCCCCGGACCTGAACTGCGGCCTTGTCCGAACTGGCGACCAGCTCCTGAATGGTTTCCCGCAGGTGATTCGTCGTCACCCCCACCTGGGCCGAGGTCTTGCTGGCCGACTCGTCGAAGTCCCGGGCAATATGATGGAGCACGTCGCCAAAATTGCCGATATCCGCCGTCGCCTGTTCGGCTGCGTGGGTCAGTTGCAAGGTCCGTTCCTGGAGGCCCTCGGCAAACGTCTGAACGATTCCACCCGACTCCTCGGAGGAACGGGAGAACTGGCTGGTAAGCTGTCCCAACAGCTCCCCCATCCTGGTAACGCGTACTTCCGCAAGGCTCCAGACACGGTTGATATCCTCGGCCCGCGCATCCAGAACCGTACCTACGGAAGACATGTATTCATTGGTCTGATTGGCGACGGAAATCATCTGCCGGGTTCGATCCCCAAGAGTCTCGCCAACCGTATTGGTATTGAGGATAACATCCTTGGCAGCCTGCGTCAGGTCGTCGGTGCGCCGGCGGAGAATCTCGCCGACGGCATCAAGATCAAAACTTGCCCGCGATGCCGTCGCCACCAGATCGTTGGACCCCTGGCGCAAGGTATCGGTGATGTTGCGCACCCTCGCCAGCAGTTGTTCCGAAACGGCATGAAGATGGCGCGATTGCTGAGCCAGTGCCGCCTCGCTGAGTCGGGTCTGATTGCCAACAAGGTTGGCGATATCGCTCAGTTCGTCGGCCTGCTTACGAAGCGTACCACGAATGTTTTCAGCCACGGCACTCGCCCGTTCCGCGCCCTTGTCCAGTTCTTCCACATGGGCACGCACGGAGTCACCAACATCACGGGCGCGCAACATCACTTTGTCGGAAGCGGCAACCAATGCCTGGGTCTGTCCCTGGAAACTATCGCCAACCTGCGAGACCCGTTCGACGACACGCTCAGAAGTCCCCTCAAGATCGTAAGTACGCGCCGAAATCATGTCGCTCAGATTGGTCAGTCGCAGGGTGGCGCCATCGCTGGCGTGGACCAGGGCATCGGACTGCTTGCTAAACATTTCGCCCAGTTCGCGCAGCCGGGTCATCGCCTGGTCTGAGGCGGAAGTGAGCGTGCGCGACTGCATGGACAAACCATCTTCTATGACTTGCACCCTGGACAGAACCCGCTCGGTGATCTGATCCAGAGCGACACCTTGCTGTTGCATTGCCGCGCTGATGCGTGCGGTCTGGTCCCCAAGCCGTTCCGAGGCACCGGTCAGTTCTCCGCTTTGCCGATGGAAAAGTTCATTCATGGCCATGCCGTGGTTGCGCAGCCCTTCCCCGATACTGGCGACATCCGTCAGGGACCGGTTGGCCATCGCCGTCAGTCCATCGGCCTGCTCCTGGACCGCCCGCGCAGCGGTTTCGGCCTGGGCCACGGTGCGTTCCCCAATGCGTTCAAGGTATTCACCCTGGGTGTGCAGCAACTGAGCAATAGCCTGAGAGCGATTGTTGGCCGCCTCGGTAGCCCCGTTCAGAGCCTCCACCTGTTCCCGAATCGCCCCGGTGATCTGCCGCGACTGCTCACCCGCCCGCTCGGTCGCGGCATTGAGGCCGTCGATCTGACGTCGCAGGGCGTCCTCCATCTCACGCGCACGCGCGGAGGCGCTCTCTGCCGACATGCCCAGACTCTGCACCTTCTGGGTGATCGATTGCACCACTCGCGTCGTGTCGGTCTCCACACGACTGGCGACGTGGGTAAGGCCCTCGGTCTGGCGGCGCAGGACATTTTCGACCAGTTCGACCTGCTGCACCGCGTGCCGGGAGGCTTCGGTCAAGTCCAGGGCCTGGCGGCGCAGAGCATCGGTAACGGTCTTGACCCCAGCCTCGGCCCCCTCCGCCGGGTAAGTCAGACGGGCCAGATGGCGATGAAGTGCCTCGGCTTCAAGCCGAAGCTGGGTGCCACGATCCATATAGACAATGAATAGCCAGATCAGGGCCAGGGGCAAAAACGCTCCGGCGGCCAATCCGCCGAATTCCTGGGGCATCAGCGATAAAAGCTCGTTCCACCCGACCGACTTGGTCACATAAACGCTGAACACGGCCAGCCATAGCAGGGACAACCCGGTTCCCACAATGCGGGCGACCCAGCCGCGTCGGCGTGGCTCGGGAATCGACGACTCCCACTGATTGCGATCTGTTACCGGCACCGCCAGCGGAGGCACTGCGGCCGGCGGCGTGGAGGCCGACGGCGCTACGGCTAGCGGCGCCACGGCTGGCGGCACGGGTGACCGACGTCCACCGCTCCCGGCCGGCGTCGTACTAACGTTGAACGGGGCTATGGGAATGGGTCGAGGTGTTGAGAGGGGCGGCGGAGCCGTGGGAAGCGGCGGCGGAAGCGTTGGAAGCGGCGGCGGAGCCGTGGGAAGTGGTGGGATATCCGTCTTCTGGCCACTCTCGGGAGTAGTCGCATTGGGCCATTTGCGGGCCACCGCTGACGGTGAGGAGAGCTGGAGCGGCGGTGGCTCCACGGACGGAACCAGCCACGCAGGCAGTGGCCCCATCGGCGTTTCTTCAAGAGAGGACAATGAGTCCGAGGCCCGCATCGAACCCAGCGGCTCACCCGCCGTTGGACCGGCATTACCGACACTGTCGTTTGAACTTTGAATCGGCGGCGAAATGGGGTTGTCTGGATTCGTCGGCATTTCAGCCATACTGTGTTCCCCTACCGTGACGCAATCAACCCGCCATCGTTATCCAGGTATTGGATAACGTCGCCGACATTTTAGGAAGAACTCGGCCAATAAGAAATGCAAAAGACGGGAAAGACAAAGACGGGGAAGGCTTGCCTCCCCCGCCTTCCCACAATTCAAGGGGTGGGTACGCCCCGTTCCCGGCGCTGGACTCTCACCATCGAAAGATACAGGCAGACGGCGACCCAAATCAGAACCACGGCCAAAGACACCAAAAACTCGGAACTGACCAGCACATCCGCAGGCTTGGCATAGAACGGCAGACGCAACAACCTCAAAGCGTGCGTTGCTGGATTAACTTCCATCACCGCATGCATCCAACCCGGCACATGGTTGATCGGAAACAACGCACCCGACAACATCCACATCGGCATCAAAAAAATCATCATGATCGCATGGAACCCCGCCGTCGAACGCATACTCCACGCAAGCAGGAAACCCAGCGAGGTAAAACCAACCGCGCTAAGGCTCAGAATCAGAACAACCAGCACCGCCCCCAGGGGTGAAAGCGGCAAGCCCAGAATCGGCGCCAACAGCAGGAACAGCAGACTTTGCACCATGGAAACGGCGGTCCCACCCAGCACCTTGCCCAGCACGATTGCGATTCTTGGCACTGGCGCCACCAGCACGCCTTGAAGAAAGCCCTGATCCCGATCCTCGATGATCGTTATGGAGGAAAATATGCTGGCAAACAGCAACATCATCAACAAAACGCCCGGATAGAAGAATTCAAGGTACGTCACCCCCTCCATGCCAGCCGGGCGGAATGAGCCGGAAAACCCGAAACCAAGAAACAACCAGAACAGCACCGGCTGGCCAACACTGCCAATGACCCGGTGCGGCTGGCGGATGAAGCGCGTAAATTCGCGCCATGCCAAGGCCATGACGGCGCGCATCATTGGACGATCTCCTTTTCGGATGCCGGCGGGATTCGGTGACTTTCCTGAACGCCGGCAGCATGGGCCGCGCTGGTGATCTGGATGAATACGTCTTCCAGGGCCGGCTGCTTGATGGCGATGCTGCGGATTTCCGGACGGTAGCGAGCCAGCACGGTCTCCAGCAGCGGCAAACTGTCGGCAGCGGCGGCAACATCCAGACGCAATTCATCCCCGAATCGAAGTGGCGCAAGATTAAGGTCCGTGACCAGGCGACCCGCCAGGGAGACGGCATCGGTCGGCACAATCACCACAACCTCGTTCCCAACCCGGGCACGCAGGCGCTGGGGCGTATCGAAAGCCAGCAGATGGCCCCCCTTCATGATGGCCACATGATCGGCATCCTCGGCCTCCGAAAAAATGTGGGTCGTCATCAGCACCGTCATGTTGCGCTCCCGCTGGACCCGCCGCAGCACTTCAAGAAAATTGCGCCGGCTCGCTGGATCAAGCCCCGTGGTCGGCTCATCCAGCAACAGCACCTTGGGCCGGGTCAGCAGACTCTTGGCCAGTTCAAGCTGGCGCGCCAGTCCACCCGAAAGGGTATCCACACGATCCCCCATGCGGTGTTTCAACTCCGACCAGCTTAGCGCCTCCTCCAGACGCTGGGCGAGGTCGGCACCCCGATGACCGTACAGGTCGGCGTGAATGGCCAGGTTCTCACCGACGCTCAGATGTTTGTCCACCGCCGGGTTTTGAAACACCACGCCGAGGATGCGGCGAACGGCATGCGACTCGCGGGCCAGATCCAGCCCGCCGATGGTCACCGACCCGGTGCTGGGAATGGTCAGGCCACACAGGATGCGAAACAGCGTCGACTTGCCGCTGCCATTGGGGCCGGACAAAATACAGAATTCACCACGTCCCACCTGAAACGACAAACTGGCGATCGCCGTACGCACAGGCTGTTTGCGCGTGCCAGGATATGTATGAGATATATCGCGGATTATAATCATGTATCGTGTATCCCACACATTGGGGGCGATCGTAAAGGCTTGACATTGATTCGCAATTCCTAGGCCGCGCTACGTTCCTTACGGCAAGCACGCACAAAGGAAACAAATCTGTCCGACCAGGGAAAGCGTTCGACAGACCGCATATGTGCATAAGTGGCAACCACATTGCGCACAACAATACCGTCGTGGTGCCCATCAATACCATCGCCACGAAGGATGTCATAAGCGAAGGTCGGGTTATCCGACAGATTTTCAAGGCTGGAATAATGAAATTCGTGAGCGGTGATTTCCGCCCCCGCCTGAGTCCCCGGCCATGGCAAATGGCCGGTTTCCCGCAGGCGCACGAATCCCTTCCCACGTGGCCGATCATGCATGACCGTATCGCCGGATATTGCGCCCACCATGGCATGGGTACGCCCCTTCCACACGATGCTTCGCGAAAGATACATCAACCCGCCACATTCGGCATAAACCGGAAGTCCCGCCAAAATCGCCGCACGAATGCCGTCCCGCATCCCGCGATTGGCCTCCAGCACTTCCATGTGAGATTCCGGGAATCCGCCGCCGATGAAAAGACCATCCAGTCCAGGCGGCAACTGCGTATCCCGCAAGGTATCTATCGGCACCAACTCGGCCCCACCGGCCGCCAGAGCCTCCACATCATCGGGATAATAGAAGCCAAAGGCGGCGTCACGAGCGATACCGATGCGAACGGAGGGAAACGCTCCAGAGACGGCTCGCGGGCAGGATGACGCGGGAACCAAAGGCCCGGCCGTCCGCGCCAGCGCCATGATCGCTTCCAGATCGCACTGGGCAGCAATGCCATCGCTGATGCGAGAAACAACCGCTCGTGCCTCGGCCATTTCGTTGGAGGGAATAAGGCCAAGATGGCGCTCCACGATGGCCAGATCCGGCGATCGCCGAATGGCTCCAATCACGGGCAAGTCGGTAAAGGCCTCGATAGCCGCGCGCAGTTTGCTTTCATGACGAGGGCCGGACACTTTGTTAAGGATGACGCCTCCGATCCGCGCCCCTCGATCGAATGCCTGATACCCCAGAAGAAGCGGCGCCACACCTCGGGTGATCCCCGCCGCATCGACCACCAGAACCACCGGCGCCCCCAGCAATTTTGCCAGCGCCGCCGATGAGTCCGAGCCGTGCAGATCGACGCCATCGTGCAGTCCCTTGTTGCCCTCGATCATGGCAACATCGGCTCCATTAGCGCAGCGCAGGAACAACGAGACAATCTCGTCTGGCCCCTGATTGTTGAAATCAAGATTGCGTCCTGTCCGGCCGGCGGCGACGCCGTGCCACATGGGGTCGATATAGTCCGGCCCTTTCTTGAACGGCTGCACCGTCAACCCACGACGAGCAAGGGCTGCGCATAAACCAATGGTGACCGTGGTCTTGCCGGAGGATTTATGCGCCGCCGAGATCAACAGCCGAGGCAAAGACATCGGTAACGCTCCATTATCAGATACACAAGTCTACCGCCCGAACCCGCTCGGGGGATCACACCTCAGTCGTGCCTTCCCATTCTCCAAAATTGACAACTGCCCATGTACCCCTGATGTCAGACGAACACTTATTCATGAGAATTAACCAAAAGTGGTAAGAACGAGGGCCTGAGGCCCTTGCGCTCCCCATTTATCTTATTAACGGGGAGTTTACCGCCGGGCCGTCGTGCTTCGCTCGCCATTAGCGTACCATCCCCATATTCCCATGCATGGGTCCAGGGACCAAGTCCCTGGTGGGGATTAAGGGGGCATAGCCCCCTTGCCTTGCACCTGCAATATTTATTGGTCCCGATATGACTTGAGGAAACCAGAATCCCAAGCCTACGCGGCGAAAATCCGCTCACGATTTCTCCCCGCCCACAGATCGTCGGCCACGGCCTGGCTCTCCGCGATATCCCGGCATTGTCCCAAAAGTCGCAATGCCACCGCAAGCGTACCGGTGATCGTCCTGGCCGCAAAGGGGTCGCCGCCATCATCACGCCAGACCGCCGTCAACCGTTCAAGATTCATATCCTGATCCTTCGGCTGAACCGATTCCGGCAATAACACAGGCCATTCCTCCTCACCTGTTGCACCGTCGAACAGTGAGGCAACGTCGAGCGGCTTGACTGGCCGCCGTTCGGCCTCGCCTCCATCGCCCTTGAACACCACCATGCGCGGCTGTCCCAACAAACGAGCGGCGTCACGATGGATAGCACGGTAAGGCGGGTGAATGACGCTGAGTATCTGGCAGGGCGCATCCACGGGATTGATCTGCCGGGCCACCGTATGAACCGGCGACCGCACACCAAGCAACTCGCGCAGGGAAAATATCGCCTGAAGCCTTGGACTAATCGACTCAAGCGGGACGTAGGCAAAATTCCGTGTCGCGATATGCTCGGCCGCTTTCTCCATAGAGGACGCAATCGGGAGACCCAGGTGAATCAGGACGTCACGAGCCCAAACGCGATTTGGCGTATGTCCGTCGGCGCCATGCATAAACACACGAACCCCGTTTTGTGCCAGCAACAGCGCCGCCAGTAGAAACCACGGTAATTGCCGGGACTTGCCCGCATACGTCGGCCAGTCCAGATCAACCGGCGTAGACAGGGGAAACTTGGGCAGGCTGGCGCGAATGCCACGCACAAAACCGGCCACCTCCTCCGACGTTTCGGTCCTGACCCGAATCAGGCACAGGAGCGCTCCTAGCTGGACGGGTTCCACCGCGCCGGCCATGATTAGATTCATTGCCTCGAACGCTTCTTTTTCCGTCAACGATCGAGAGCGCTGAGGCCCCTTCCCGATAATACGGATGAATTGCGCGAATGGATGTTCCTGAATCAAGGCACGCCCCCCGTTAGGTTTTGCAAAAAAAGCGGGTTATACCCCCGAACTCCGCCTGGGACGCCGTGCCAATAGCAACGGACTCGATGCTCAGTCAAAGGTCCGATACTTCGCCAAGGGCACGCACCTGGTGGAATTCCATAACTTCAAATTATGTAACTCCCCAGGCACACATGATACCATGTGAACACAGACTCATGATAATCAACCGGAAGAGGCAAGAACGAGGGCCTGAGGCCCTCGTGCTCCCCATTTACCTTATTGACGGGGAGCGCGAGGGGCCTAGCTCCTCGCATCTTCAATCTTCTTGATGATTTGCAGTCTTTGATATCTTTTCTGGCACCAGGGCCGTTACCCTATTATTCAAAATAACAGGGCAAAGAATTCAAACCTGGATCATCTTCAGGCAGAAGGCAACTATCACATAGTGTGATAATCGCATTCTCGCCACTTCTGCGCCTTACGCAAAATTTACACCAATTCACGCCACAGGTTCACCAAATCGGTCATTCAACGCAAACCCGTGCAAACGCCCTAGTGAGCGTCCGCCTCAACTGCGGCATCCGAAAGAGTAGCTGGTAAAAAGCGCAATACGGTACAGGCAAGCACGGCCAACAGAAGGGTAATCGCTATACCGCTCAACCCTAGCATTATCTCCGGCAACGACGGCGCATAGGAGCCGACAACTCCATCAAAGTAAGATGAACTGACCTCAACGCCAGGGAACAACACAAGGGGATAGGCTTGACCACCGACGATGATGACGAAAATCTGCGCAATGCCGCCAATAAGTACCAGCACCGAAGACAAAATCAGCGATTTGCGATGCCCCCGCAACACTGGCAGCAGCAACAAAACCAGTGGAACTATGGACCCAAGAGCTATCTGCACCACCCAGAACAAGAACGTATACGCTCCCCCGTCCCTAAGGATAAATTGCTCAACACCAATTCGACCTGCCGAATACATATTGGTCAGATGTTGAACCGTAACGAAATAGACGACGGCGGCCACAAAGATCGCAAGCAGACGCTGGAGCCGAGTTACGACCACGTCGCCCAATTCTCGCCCTGCCCCCTTGAACATGGCCACCAGCACAAGCAGGAAGAAGGCAAGGCCGAACGAGAACGACATGGCAATGAACTCCGGCGCCATAATCGCCGAGTTATAGGCCTGACGTGACACCAGAAACCCGAAAATAGATCCCGTACCGGTGGTAAGGGTCAGGCGCCACAGGAAGGCGATAAATGCGGCCAGCTTGTAATATGGCTTGCCATCCCTGGACATCATGGTCCAGAGATAAGCCGCAACGATGACGAAAAACCCGGAATAAAGGATCACGTTCCAAGCGAAGATCGACTTGAAATTATACGAGGTCATGGCCACGATCAGCCGGTCCGGGCGTCCAAGGTCAAGAACCAGAACCGCCAGGCCACCAGCCAACAGCGCCAGCGCCATCAAGCCCGACAGGCGCGATAGTGGCTTGTAGACAGCCACGTCGAAAACCGAGCCAATCGACGCAATGTTAAGTGCCCCCGAAGCGGCGACAATCAGGAAAACCGCGAAAGTATGAGGCATACCCCAGACAATCTGCTGATTCATCCCGGTCACATAGTGCCCGTTGTATTCCATATAAAAGGCGGCGCCAAGCCCCGCAAGGATGAACAGGCCTATCACCCCAACCACGGCGAAAAATCCGGGGCTTTTGCCTTCCAGTTCGCGGTAGACGATGCTTTTCATGGCCATTGGTTCGCTTCTCTCAGATGCCCTGGTAATAAATTCCCGGTTTCACCCCGAGATCGGTTCGGATCTGCGTCGTGGCGTAGACAGCGACACGCTTGGCGATATCGCTACCGGGATTGTTAAGATCCCCAAACAGCATTGCCCCGCTGCCTTTGGCTCCGCATTGTTCAACACACGCCGGCAGACGGTCGGCGTCGATCCGGTGAACGCAAAGTGTGCAGGCTTCGACGCAACCCTTGCCCCGAGGCATGTGGGACCGCTGATCTTCGGTCTCCTCATGGACAAAAGAACGTGCCTTGTAGGGACAAGCCATCATGCAAAAACGACAACCGATACAGATATGCCGGTCCACCAGTACGATGCCGTCGGCCCGCTTGAACGAAGCGCCGGTAGGGCACACGTCTACGCAGGGGGGGCTGGCGCAGTGCTGGCACATCACCGGGAGCGAAAACTTACGTCCCGTACTGCTGTCGTTGATATTAACCTTGCGGATCCACTGGGGATCGGAAGTCGGGCGGCCGTGGCCCTCCCAACCTTGCTCCTGACGACAGGCATCGACACAAACACTACAGCCGCTATCGCATTTGGTGGCATCAATGAGTATCCCCCACCGCTGCTTGGCGGATGCGGCTTCTTCGACCGGCTTGGCGTCTGCGACACTAATCAGCGTGACACCGGGAGCCAGAGAAACAACCCCCGTAAACACCCCCGCCGTGGCGATACCCGCAATAAAACCACGGCGCGACACCGCAGGATCGGCTGCCTCACTCCGGCAGGAGGCTGTCATGACGGCGCACGACCGACGCTCGCTCATGGATTCATCCCCTTCCATCATGGCACGGCCCTCTGCTCTGGAGCATTCGGAGTCGAGGCATGACAATCAAAGCAGTCAGGTCTCACACCAGCGTATTCGTGACAGGCGTTGCAAAAATGAGCCGGATTCCTGATCGTCACTGGCTTGCCATCGGCACCTTTCACAACATGGCACGTAAAGCAATTCGCCAGACTGTAGGTTCTGGTGCGGATCCCATCACGCATCGTCTCGACCCGGTGATGCTTGAGCATCTCCATATGGTTCCGCCGCATGAACTGCGTGTCCGCGACACAATGATCACCCATGCCCTTTGGAATCGTTGGCAAGGGTCCGTCCCCGGCCGTCGCCGAAGCAACGCCCAGAAGCGTCACCATCAGCACGGCCAGAATGAAGCGGAATCCGGTCATCGCACCTCTTACTCCTCGCCCATACCCATCTGGATGTAGCCCGTCGGGCAAACCTCCGCGCAAATATGACAACCGATGCACTTGGCATAGTCGGTGGTCACATAGCGCCCGATCGCGTGTTCCTTTTTGGGCACACGAAGAACCGCACCCTGCGGACAATAGATCAAGCATTGGTCACATTCGAAGCACAGGCCGCAACTCATGCACCGATTGCCCTCGGTAATGGCCTGTTTCTCACTCAACCCCTGGAACCGTTCCTTGAAGTTGCCCAGCACGCTACTGGCGTCAATATGAACCTCGGAGCGGCGGTTCAATGCTTCATACCGGAAGTGGGCCAGGAACAACTTTTCATGCGGAACGATTTCCCGCGACGAACGGTCTTCAAAGTTGTGAATGGCAAATTTCGCAGAACTGGTACCCCACCTCTCACCGGACGGACACACATCCGGCTCCAGTTTGCGGGACCGCAATTCGTCCAACAGGTTGAAGTGGTTCACATCGACCTTGGGCCGCTTGTCCAGCTCACGACCGTTGACATAATCGTCAATGCTTTCGCCGGCGATCCGGGCGTGGCCAATGGCGGTGGTCAGGAGATGCGGCTTAACCACGTCACCACCCACAAAATGCCCGCGCTTGGCCGATGCCCGATAGAACTTGTCGGCGTTCATCTGGCCCCAGCCGTTGTCAAGCTCCTCAAACCCTGCGAAATCACCGCCCTGGCCGGTTGCCGAAACAATCAGCGTGCAATCGATGTTGAACGCCTCGGCATCGCGCGTGAACATGTTCTTGCCTTCCCAATCGACGGGAACCACGCGCAATGCGGTGGCGCGACCATCGGCACCGCGTATCACTTCCAGCGGCACCAAGCTTTCCTTGATTGCCACGCCTTCCTGAATGACCGAATCCAGCTCATGCTTGGTGGCCGGCATCTTGTCGATGGGGCGACGGTAGACGATCCACACATCGGCGCCCTCGCGACGCGCCACGGAAGCCACATCATGCACGGTCTGGCCAAGAATGACGCTTTCCGGCCGATCCTTGTCGTGGCTATGGGTGATATGGCCGATACGACGGGCTACCGCCGCCACGTCCATGGCGGTATCGCCACCACCGATAACCAGCACCCGACCGTTGAGGTGTTGCAGCCGGCCCTCGTTAAATGCTTTGAGGAACGCGATGCCGCTAACCACGTTGGGAGCCTCGCCACCGGGCACCGGCAGGGACTTGCCCGCCTGGGCGCCGATGGCCCAGAAAACGGCGTCGAATTCCTTCTCAAGCTGCGCCATCGGTACATCGACACCGACCTTGGTATTCAGCCGGGTCTCCACACCCATGTCGAGAATACGCTGGATTTCCTTGTCGAGCACATCCTTCGGCGTGCGGTAGCCGGGAATGCCAAACCTCATCATGCCGCCCAACGACGAATAAGAATCGAAGATGGTGACGCCGTGGCCCTTCCTGCGCAAGAAATAAGCCGCCGCCAGCCCCCCTGGCCCCCCACCGACGACCGCGATCTTTTTGCCGGTTTCCCGCTCCGGCTTCGGAAAGGTCATGTTGTTGGCCAGCGCCCAATCGCCGATGTATTGCTCGATGGCATTAATGCCGACGTGCTCATCGACTTCGTTGCGATTGCACCCATCCTGACACGGAGCCGGGCACACGCGGCCCATAATGGCGGGGAACGGGTTTGCCTTCGTCATGCGGCGAAAAGCATATTCCTCCCATCGGGTACCATCGGCGGGCTTGTCGAGGCCACGAACGATATTCAGCCAGCCACGGATATCGTGACCGGACGGGCAGCTTCCCTGGCACGGAGGTGTCCGATGAATGTAAGTCGGACACTTATAGGAGTCGCCATTAACGACAATCTGCTCGGCGTACCTGCGCGGTTTGTTGTCGCCATCCTTGAACCGACGAAACGTCAATGCAGTGTCGCTCATGCGTATCCCTCCCATGATTTCAATCGGCGCCGTCGTTCACTTCCAGATCCACACCGAGATGCCTTCACGCACCCGCCTGTGATTTAGCCCGCCCGCACTCGCGAGCGCCCACCAAACCACCCGGTCGTCAGCCTTCTTCGGCTCCTGGTAATTTTATCAAATCTTGTTGGTTCCGAGCTGGATGGCGTTGCTGACCAGACCATGAACCGAAACGATCATCTCCATTTTCATACCGTAGTATGGAAGTACCTTGGTAAACTGGCTCTTGCAGATGGCGCACATGGCCGCCATGTGCGTAACGCCTTCGTCGCGTATCACCTGAGCCAGCGCCTCCATACGGGGCATTGCCCCCTTGATGCGCAATTCCATCAGATCATCGGTCAAAAGACCGCCGCCGCCACCGCAGCAAAACGTCTTGTCCCCGATGGTATCCGGGTGCATGTCCACGAACTTTGGCACACAGGCCTTGATCACTTCGCGCGGCAAAATGAACTGGCCGCCGGGCATGGTCCCCATGCGCGAGGCTCTGGCCACATTGCAGGAGTCATGGACCGTCAGCACCATGCCCTGATTCGCTTCCGCGTCAACCTTGATGCCGCCGCGCTTGATCAGGTCATAAGTAAACTCAATGATATGCTGGGGCACCGGATAGGCCGGATCCAGAAAATCCCATGGCCCCGCCAACGTATTGAGGAAACTGTAGGCTACCCGCCAGGCATGGCCGCATTCCCCGAACACAATCCGCTTGACGCCAAGGTCCAGGGCCGCCTTACGGATGCGGTTGGAAACCTTGTACATCTGTTCATAGCTACCAATGAACATGCCGAAATTGCCGGCTTCGGAGGCATACGAACTCATCGTCCAGCTCACGCCCGCCTGGTGAAACACCTTGGCGTAGCCGATCAGCCCGTCCACATGCGGCTCGGCAAAGAAATCCGCCGACGGCGTCACCAGGAGAATATCAGCCCCCTTCACGTCGAGCGGGAACCTGACGGGATGGCCGGTACCATCCTGCACGTCTTCCTCCAGGCCTTCCAGCGTATCGGCAAGCGCAGGCTTGGGCAGACCAAGATTGTTCCCGATCTTGTGAACCTTGGCGATGATTTCGTTACAGTATTTCATCCCCACGCCGATGTGGTCCATGACATCGCGGGCCGCCATCGAAATCTCGGCGGTATCGATTCCATACGGGCAGAACACCGAGCAACGCCGACACTGGGAGCACTGATGGAAATAGCTGTACCATTCGTCCAGCACTTCCTTCGTCAGATCGCGAGCCCCGACCAACGAACCGAAAACACGTCCGGTCGGGGTAAAGTAACGGCGATAGACGCTGCGAAAAAGATCCTGACGCGCGACCGGCATGTTTTTAGGGTCGCCGGTTCCCAGAAAATAGTGGCACTTGTCAGCGCACGATCCGCACTTGACGCAACTATCCAGATAAACAGCCAACGAGCGATAGCGTTTCACCAGATCGCCCATGCGATCGATGGCTTTTTTCTGCCAGTCGTCTACCAGCTCGCCAGGAAACCCCAGAGGCACGTTGTGATCGGCCTTGGCAAGAAATGGTTTCAGATGCGCCATTGCGCCGGGTGTGAACTTGGTATCGAACTCGGCGGGCACGTCGTTCAAAACCGGTATCTGGAATTCAACCATGACTTTTCCTCACAACCCCGGTTGCCGCACTATTTGGAACGCTGTTCGTCGAGCGGCAGAGCCCACGCGGCGATATGCCGCTTCTCGCGCGCGGTATCGGGCTGGTTACGGGTCGGACTGAAGAAAACACCCGCGACATGCAGCAGTTTCGAAAAAGGAAACACGATCAACAACATCGCCACCAGAAACAGGTGCACCAACAGCGGTCCGTCGGCAGGCAAAGGCTGCCACGAAAACATCATCAGACCCAGAAAGAACGCCTTGACGCCAACGATGTCGGTGTGGCTGACGAAGGTCATTGACGCACCACTTGCGCCGATGGCCAGCAGCAACAGCAAAAGCAGAATGTCGGAAGGCCCCGTGATATAACGGATTCGGACCAGCATGAAACGACGGGCCAGCAACGCGGCCAGACCTGCCATCAGGGCGAAAGCCGCATATTTGCCAAACGGCTGAGCCAAGGCAATCAACGTCCACACCAGCCCCAGATGGGAGGATACGAAATATCGTAGATGGCGAACAATCACCAATACCAATCCCAAATGGAACATTACGGCGAATAGCCACAACCATTTGTCGGATCGGAACAGGCTTTCAAAAATCACAACTTCACGAGCCACCCTCACCGCTGCGCCGGTCTTGGTCAGCGGGGCTGGCATGGTGGGTATGGGCAACGGCGCCGGTGTGCGTGTATAGCGCACGACCTTGTAGACGAGACCAGCCACAAATGTCGCTGCCGCCACATAAAACAGAATCGTGTATACTACCGCCACGAACGCCATGACGCCTCTTCCGAGTTCACGGTGAAAGCACAGGCCAAACGGAACGGGGATTTCCCCGCCCGTAAGGTCGGATAATCAAATGCAGCCGGTCGGCTTCGGTAAGCCGGCGATCTTGCAGGCCTGCTTGCCCGGACCGTATGGGAACAGCTCGTACAGGTACTTGTTGTTGCCCTTGTCCGCTCCCATCTTCTTCGCGACGGCCTTCGTCAACACACGGACGGCAGGAGCAATCTGGTATTCGTTGTAGTACTCGCGCAAGAAGTTCACGACCTCCCAATGCTCGGAGGTCATGTTGATGCCTTCCTTCTCCGCGAGTAGAGCCGCCAACTCTTCGGTCCACACATTGACATCGAGAATATAGCCTTCCTCGTCGTGCTCGAAGCTCTTACCACCAATTTCGTAGGCCGGCATTCGATAACTCCTCTTGTTCTTAATTTCTAATGTTTTAACACTACAGCCAAGCGTTGACAGTTCCATGCTCGACGGTCAGATCGACGAATTCATCGTAACCAATCACGGTAATTCCGTCCAGCACCTGAGCTTCATCGAAACCACGCGCCCGAAGATCCGGGCCCAGGACGAATACCTTAAACGCCTGGGTTGCCTGCGACACTCTCGACGCAACGTTGGTACCCTTGGTCGCCGCATAGACGGCGTCCTCGTACAGAAGAATGGCGCTTCCCTTTGCGGCCCTGGTCAGGCAGGCGTCAAGAGCGTTGCGTTCAAATGGCGACTTGTTAACGGTATGCAACATTGACAGTGTCCCTTCAACCGCTCAGCACAACATCCATGGAATCGATGAGGGCCGTCATGGCTGCCCGGTCGATAATCTCCACCGGCACCATGAGGTCGCTGGCTGCGATCCCCCGCTCGTCGAGCGATTCCTTTTCCACATAGAGCTTTTCGATGTCGTACCCGTCGAGCGCCCGATACGTCGGTGAGAAATTCTTCATCTCGACGCCCTTGGTATCCTGGCCTTTTTTGATCTGATACACCCCGTCGTCAACAAAGGCGAGGTGAACGTCCTGATCGAATGCCGCCGAGATAAGCACCATCTCCAGCACCTCAAGCGCATAGATGGTGCCGTAGGGGGCCTTGCGATTGACGTACATGAATTTCTTGACAACGCCCGAGGAATTCTCGTCCGTGCTCATATCTTCCCCCCTCAATCGCCGAACACAATGAGACGGTCGGAATGAACGCCCGCCTCGATGAGCTGACCCAGGCCGGAAATCCGAAATCCGTCGGCCAGAACTTCGTCCTTGATGCCCCGCCGCAACGCGGCGGCAACACATACGACCAAGTCCAGACCATGCGCCTTGCCCAGCTCCGACCACCGCTTGGTGATATTGCGGTCGTCGGACGGCGGCTCGGTAAGCTTGTTCGCGTTATTCACACCATCGTAATAGAAGAACACGCGAAAAATCTTATGACCCTTGCCCAGTGCGGCCTTGACGAACTGATACGCCGAGTCCGAGGCTTGATGGTTGTAAGGGCCTTCGTTGACCAGAATGCCAAACTGCATTATTTCCCCCTTTGACACCGGCCAGCCTAGAACCGAACCTGAGAGGAGGCGTTCAGGCTGCTACGGCCGCCCTTCCAGCTCTCGAAGTGGTACTTGGTGAACGGCAAGTCGGTCAATTCGAAGAACCGTGGCCAACCAATACGGGCGATCCACTCACCCATACGTTCCCACGGACGACCATCCGCCTTGTAGGCATTCAGGATCTTCTTCACAACGGCGCCGACTTCCGGCCAACGCGGAGCATTGTTCGGCAGACCAGCGATTACCAACTTGTGGAAGGCCGGCTTGGAGCGGGTCGAGGAGTGCTTGCCGCCAACCCAGATGGCCAGCTTTGAATTCTCCGGGTCGTTGATCTGCATGGGCGGGCATGGAGGATAACAGGCACCGCAGCACATGCACTTCTTTTCGTCAACTTCCAGACTAGGCTTGCCGTTTACCAGCGCGGGACGAATTGCCGCCACCGGGCAGCGCGCCACTACGGCTGGACGCTCGCACACGTTGGCGACCAGGTCATGGTTGATCTTCGGCGGCTTCGTGTGCTGAATGTTGATCGCGATATCGCCCTGGCCACCGCAATTGCTCTGGCAGGACGAGGTCGTGATCTTCACGCGGTTGGGGAATTCCTCGGTCTTGAACTCATGGATAAGATCGTCCATGAGGGCCTTGACCACGCCCGAAGCGTCGGTGCCAGGAATGTCGCAGTGCAGCCAACCCTGGGTGTGGGAGATGGTGGACACCGAGTTACCGGTGCCGCCCACGGGAAAGCCGTCGCCTTCGAGCTTGGCAACCAGAGGGGCGACCCTGGATTCGTCGGTTACCATGAACTCGATGTTGGCGCGCGTGGTAAAGCGGACATAGCCGTCGGCAAACTTATCTGCAATGTCGCAGAGCTGGCGGATCGTATACACGTCCAACTGCCGCGCCGTACCCGCTTTCACCGTCCAAATCTGATCGCCGCTTTCCGCGACGTGACGCAACACGCCCGGGCGCGGGCGGTCATGCCAAGCCCAATGCCCGTAGTTCTTCTTCATAGTCGGGTGCATATACAGGAACGGATCCGGCACACCGCTTTCCGTCGGACGACGCAACTCCGCCATCATGGCCTCCAGAGTTTATAACAGTTAACCCCGGTCCGGCTGTCCCCCAGGGACGCGCCGGACGCGAACGTGTTCAATCTCGGCTGACGACGCTATCTAGCGGCGGCCTTGGTCTGCTTGCGCTGGTTCCACTTCTCGACTTCTTCATCCCAGTCATCCATGCGCACATACGAATTGGTGCGGGGCTGGCTGACCATGTTGGGATCGATCTCGACACCAATGCCCTCAAGGAAATTGGGCAGGCCGATTCGGTCGATCATTTCGCCGGTACGCTCATGCTCCAGTGCGTTCTCGGCAAAGAAGTCGATGATCGTGCGCCCAAGCTCGACCATCTTTTCGCGATCCTCGTCCGAGGAAAGCTTCATGAACGGGATTACCACGGTACCCATGAGATCGCCGATCTTGAGGGTCCGCTTGCCGCCGACCAGGATGGTGGCGCCGCGATCCTTGCCCGGGTGGAGAGCCTTGGTCATCACGTTGATGCAGTGCATACAGCGCACGCACCCTTTGTTGTCGACCGCAAGGGTGTCGTCGTCGTTCAACGACAGCGCCTTGGTTGGGCAAAGGGTGATGACCTGATCAATCATCCACTTGCGACCGTTCTTTTTAACGTAGTTCTTTACCTCGGCCTGGTCGACCTGCATGTCGTCGCGCCAAGTACCGATCACCGCGCAATCGGAGCGGTGGGTGGCATTGACGCAATCGTTGGCGCAACCAGAGAACTTGAACTTGAACTTATAAGGCAGCGACGGACGATGCATGTCGTCCATCACCGAATTGAGGGTCTCGCGCATGGCCCGCGCCTCGTCATAGCACGAGTGCTCACATCGCGCAGAGCCGACGCACGACATGGACGTACGCACCGCCGGGCCGGCCCCGCCGAGATCGAAGCCCGCTATGTTCAATTCGTCGAAGGCATCCTGAGTCTTCGCGGTGGTGGCACCCTGAAGCATGATGTCGCCAGACTGGCCGTGCAGCGCGATCAGACCCGAGCCGTGCTTTTCCCAGACATCGCAGAAAAAGCGCAGGGTTTTGGTGTCGTAGTGCATCCCGGCAGGCGGGATGATACGCAGCGTGTGGAATTCCTTGGACTCGGGGAACTTTTCGCCAACCTCGGAGAAGCGTGGAATGATACCGCCACCATAGCCAAACACGCCGGCAACGCCGCCTTTCCAATAACCCTTGCGCGTCTGATAGGACAACTCAAGCTGCCCCAGCAGATCCTTCATCATGTTCGCGTACGGCTTATCCTCGGTCTGGGCCAGCCGCTTGAGGCCGGTAACGAAACTCGGCCACGGGCCGGACTCCAGTTGATCAAGATTCGGCGTGTTCGGCATCGGCTTCGCCATAACTGAATTCTCCCTGTCGTTGACGCACCGCTTCATTCACTCATCGCTCGGCCCATAGGGCGCCCGAATAGGGCCACTCACACGGGCGCGCCGGGGCCTCCAGCGGCACGCTCCAGATCGCGCCGTTCGGCGCGATAAAATCTCGTCTCACGCCAAATAGCGTGACATTCTCCACCAAGCGCCACCCAGCACGGTAAATGCAGTTCCACCGATTCGGCCACGACGCCAGACGACGCCAAGCCCCCCCGTTCGAGTCTGAATTACTTCTGCTAGCACCAGACCCAACCCAGTTACGCCGTAAACGGGCCGCCGGACACGGCCACACCCACTCGGGTTGCTGCTGGCTCCAGTTTCCTCCACCTGCTCATTGGCAGTATTTTTTGAAGATCACCACCACCCACCCCCTGGGCACCGTGACGACCCCCCCACGTCTTTTTTACATTCACGGATCTTAATGTAGTATCCAAAACAGAATCCAGCGGTTTTTCACCGACCGATGTCGAATCAAGAGCAAGGCGGTGAGGACCGAATGCGTTATATCACGGAATACCGTCATCACCGCGCTTGCCTACCCTTATGAGTAGCAATAATCGACCGTCGTGTGTGCCGCCCCTGTAGTTTTGGTAGATTGTTTACTGTAATACTTGTTATGGTTGATTGCGGGCGCGGTTTTATCAAGGATGACGACGCCGAGTCGGCTTTGTTTTTCACAGAATTGCCGGAGTTAGGGTCATGAGTTCCGAACAAGAATCCGTTGTCAGCCTTGAACGCTTTCTGGCCCCGTGGGGCAAGGAAGTTACGTTGCAAACGGTTGATTACGACAGCGGTTTGAAAATAATGCGTGTCACGATCCGGGAAAAACACCGCTTCACCACACTGGATCTTGATACCGAAACAGCGCTCCACCTCAGCCGCAGCCTGGCCGAATGGGCGGAACAGGCGGTGGCCACGATGCCTCTCAATTCGCCACCCTCCTGATGGGGCGCCCCCTACCTGATTGGCTGGGTGGCACCGGACTCATTTGAGTCCGGGTGGGGTGCCCCCTAATTTGACGGTGGAGGACTCATTCCCGTTATCAGGTCAAGAACGATGTCAGCGATGTCGGGATAACTGCCGATACCCCGGCAGTACCATACCGCGCGGCCAGCGCAATGAGTGGCAGGAATGTCGTTGCTGGCCAGCGAGGCCGGGGAAAGTCCGAACAGTGGCGGCAGATCCTCGCTGCCGTGCATCCCCTCGGCCATCAGCAGCGGCACCACGATGATTCTTCTGCGCCAAGTCAGAGTCGCCCAGGCCGTTACCGCCGGTTCCTGTTCCAGGTAGGCGGTGCGGACCTCACCGAATCCGCCATCCCGGCGCAGAAGCAAGGCCAGGGCTTCGGCGGTCTTGCCGGAACCGCCAGGGCGACTCGACCCATGGCCCACCAGCAGCAGGCACACCGTCGCCGGATCGAGTCCCTCGCCAGCGATTACCGAATCGGCGCGTCGCCGCACCAATGTAGCGACTCGCGAATGTGCCCCCACGGGGGGGGTATAGGTGATCCGGTGGGCGCCGATACTTTGGGTGCCGAGACCACGAATCCCCAGTTCTCTGGGAATGACGGTCTCGGTAAAAATGCCTTCGCCTGCGAAATTGGGCACCACGAAAACCTCACGTACCCGCACGAGTCCCAACACATCGCGGATATACGGCGTTTCCTTCCAGAAGCAGGTGTGAACCTCGGCAAAAAGGCGGCGCTGTTCGATCTCGTCCGCCACCCGGCAGGTTGAAGTTCTGGCGTTGCCACTCCGCAACGATCCATGCCCCACCAGCACCAGAGCCGCCTGTTGCAACGTCATCACGAAGGCACGCCTTTAGCACAAGGTAATCTGGTGAGCAATTCCTAGTTGAGCATCTGGACTTCCGATACTCGTTTCTCACACCCCCGTTTCTCACATCAACGTCTCGTCTTCACCGCTCGATAAAAACCAGTTCAGGGTTTCGGCCATTCCGACCACCCGACCAACGATGAAAATCGTGGGCGCCCCAACCCGGCCTCCACGACCCTGGCCGCCAGATTGCCAAGTGTACCGATAACCCGGCGCTGCCGACGAGTCGTAGCGTTCTGCACGGCGGCGGCAGGCAGATCGGCGGGGAGTCCGGCCAGCACCAGTTCAGCGGCGATGCGGGTGAAATTACTCAGCCCCATGTACACTACAAGGGTCGTGTTGAGATCCGTCATGCCCTTCCAGTCATGATCAAGATCCTGGTCATCGCGGAAATGACCGGTCAGAAAGCGCACGCCGGTGGCCAGTCCGCGATGTGTCAGCGGGATGCCGGCATAGGCGCTGCCGCCCGACGCGGCGGTAATTCCCGGCACGATTTCAAACGGAATGCCATGCCGGGCCAGATATTCGGCCTCCTCACTCCCGCGCCCGAACACGAAAGGGTCGCCCCCCTTCATCCGCACCACAATGCGGCCGTCGCGCGCCAGGCCACACAGCAGGGAATTAATCTCCTCCTGAGGCAGGTGGTGATTCATAGGCCCCTTGCCGGCGTAGATCTGCTCGATTCCAGACGGGATAAGCGCCATGATCTCGGGGCTGACCAGGCGATCGAATACCACCACGTCGGCCTCTTTAAGCAATCTCACCGCCTTGACCGTCAACAGCTCGGGGTCGCCTGGCCCGGCACCGACCAGATAAACGCGACCGTTCCCCATGTCCGCCTCCGTATTTCATTCCTGCGTGGTCATTTAAAACAAAGGTGGCCGAGGGCGATAGCCCCAAATCGTGGACCAGATGCCTCGGGGCTATCGCCCCGAACCCCATCTGGAGCTATGCCCCAGACCCCCTTTTTTTTCGCGTCCTTCAGCCATAGCGATGCAACATGGGACCATTGCGCCGCAACCAGATGCGAGCCTCGGCCACATTATCCACCAACCGGGCGCCGACCCGCCAGAATGCGGGCGAATGGTTAAGCTCGATCAGATGCGCCACCTCGTGGGCGGCAACATAATCGGCCACGGCGGCGGGAGCGAACACCAGCCGCCAGGAAAAAGACAAATCACCACGCGCCGAGCAGCTCCCCCAGCGCGAGCGGGAATCGCGCACGCTGATACGGCCGCACGGATGCTCCAGACACTGGGCGAATCGGTGGGCGCGGTCGGCCAGCGTCCGGTGGGCTTCCCGCTTCAGCCAGTCACCAAGACGACGGGGTAGATACTCGATCCGCCCCGAGACATGGATAATGCCGTTCTCGACCCACACGCCGCGCCGGGCCTCAGGGGTATGGCAAATCCGGTGATCCTGACCGAACAGAGGCAGCATTGCCCCATCAGCGAAGACCCGACGTGGCGGCAGGGCCGCAAGCCGCGCCAAAATCCACTCGTTTTTGGCGCGCACGAACCCTAGCCCCTCAACAACGGCAACGCCCTGAGGCAGGACCAGGAGCACGGTTTCGCTGGCAGGATCGACACGCAGGCTCATGCGGCGGGCAGCGGCACTCCGTCGCACCCGGACCAGGATCTCCCGGTCAGACAGAGCGATATTGTGCGACGGCATCAGTCGGGCCAGTCCACGATGTGTTCGACCATCTGCGCCAGCCGCGCACGATCGCTGGCTCGCCGTAATTCGGGAATGGCGCCCCGGCTGCCCACCGATTGGCCGGCCTCATCCACCGTGCGGCGGTTTCCCGACACCAGAGGGTGCCACCATGGCAGTTCCTTGCCTTCCCACAGCAGCCGATAGGCGCAGGTGGCTGGCAGCCATTTCAGTTCGTCGAGAGCATCGGTGGTAATCTGAACACAGTCAGCCACCACCCGTCGTCGCCGCCCATAATCCAGACAGCGCCCGGTCTTTATATCAAGCCGATGGCAGGCGACCCTGGTATAGGTAATTTCGTCCGAATTCGCGTCAATGATTTTGTGCAGACAACACTTCCCGCATCCGTCGCAAAGATGCTCCCATTCGCTGGTCGTCATCTCGCCGAGGGTCTTGGTGCGCCAGAAATCATCCATGCCGGATTCTTTAACCCTGCCAACTCGCCCGATCAATAAGATGCCCGATCAATAAGATGAACGAAAGACCCCGCCACCGAACCGGCACACAGTCCCGCGTTGCCCAGAGACTGCCCGCTGGCATCCGTGACCGCGAACAGCGGCTGTCCCGGCCCTTCGCCCGATGTGCCCTCGCCCAGTGATGTGGCGTAATGGAACTCGTGACCGCGAAACCCGACCCCGGCTGGCCCCAGCGGCCCCGCCGCCATCAAGGTTGCGACCCGGTAACCCAGGTGGAGCTTACGCTTGGCAAAACTGGTGACCACCGGCAGC
>JADFXL010000400.1 GCA_015233585.1 Alphaproteobacteria bacterium
GCATCCTCGAAGTGAAGGACGATGGTCCGGGAATGGACTCAACCTTCGTCCGCCCCGAGCTGTTCCGCCCGTTGCGCAGCACCAAGGCCACCGGCTATGGCATCGGTGCCTATCAGACGCGCCACATGATCCGGGAAATGGGCTGCCAGCTCGAAGTCGATACCGCGCCGAACCAGGGAACGACCATGCGGATTCTTTTTCCCCCGGCGGAGGGATAAACCTGGATCGGTGGGGATAATTGGCCGCATCCTCGGGGTGAGAAGAAGATCGGGCGGGGTAAGAAGATCGGGCTGCCGCCCGAACCTGCTCGGGGCGATGCCCCGAACCCCCTTTATTTTTTATTGATCAACCCAGAAATGAGGTCCAGAACATCGTGACGAAAGTGCGTCAGAATATCGTGACGCAGGCGCACCCTTGTCGTGGTTCATGTGTCTCAAATGCTTCAACCCGTTCCCGGTCCATATCCGCCCCCCACCACCACCCACATGTAGTAGGAACAGCCTACTCTACCCACAAGACAGACGGTGGGAAAGAGCCGAGTCGGCTTCCGACTCAGTAAGATTAACGCCCTGTCCAGTTTTTCCCGGCCGCCTCTTTAACCGAGCCGCCAATCTGTCCGGACAGACGGGGCCACTTCACGATTGCTGTGAACTGGTCGATACCGAAATATGCCGTCGGGAAACTACGGCCCACAGACCAGATCGCGAACATTTTGCAAATTGTTCCGCCCCACCATCCGGAGCCAGAATCATGGTATTGCTATAGGGTGGGCAATGGCGCTATAAGCTTGTACTCACGCTGACGGAGTGTAGCTCAGCCTGGTAGAGCACTACGTTCGGGACGTAGGGGCCGGAGGTTCGAATCCTCTCACTCCGACCAAGGTAATCAAGGGCTTATCCGATAACTTGGATAAGCCCTTCGGTATTTTGGGGCCGTAATACGGATTCCGCCACCCAGACCAATGCACGAGAGTATCACATTTCGCGCCCGCAAAGAGGGCGCCAACCGAACTGCGCCGGGGCCAGCGCCCATTCGGCGCGACAGACCGATCCAATCAATTTCGGATCTTCAATAAAATGAATTTTTAAGCATCGCCGCAACAAATGCCGGAACATTATGGCGGAACATCCTGACGTAGGTGTCCGCCGGTCCGCCGGACCTGGAGAGCGAGTCCGAATAGACGGTATCACCGATCACCGCACCGGATTCGCGGGCCAGCGTCTGCATCAGGCGAGGATCGGTCATGATCTCGATGAACAGGGCCTTGATACCCAGGGTCCTGATCTGCCCGGACAGTTTGGCGAGACCGGCGGCGGTGGGTTCGCTCTCGGTGCTGAGGCCGACCGGGGCCAGGAAGGTCACGCCATACGCATTACCGAAGTAGCCGAAGGCGTCGTGGGACGTGATGATCTTGCGCTTTGCTGCCGGTACCCGGCCAATCTCCTGCCGAACCCAGAGATCGAGGGACTCAAGTTCCTTGCCGTAGGCATCGGCGCGGCGCTGGTAGGCGGCGGCGTTGGCCGGATCGGCCTTGGCCAGCGCGAGGGCGATGTTGCCGACGTAGACGCGGCCATTCGCCAGATTCTGCCAGGCATGAGGATCGGTCGTAATGCCCTTGGCTCCGCCTTCTTCCTCCACCATGGTCTGTGGCTTGATGCCCTGGCTGGCGACGGCGATGGTGGCCTTGGTACCGGATGCCTTGACGAGGCGGTCGAGCCAGCCTTCCATGTGCAGGCCGTTGACCACGACCAGGCTGGCCGCAGCCACGTTTCTGCCGTCCAGTGGGGTCGGCTCCGCCCGGCTCAACCAGCGTGGTAACGGCGACGGCATCGCCACCGACCTGTTTCACCAGATCGCCCAGGATACTGAATGTGGCGACCACCTTGAGAGGCTCGCCGGCCAGAACGCCCCCTGCGGCGGCGAACGACAGGATGGCGGCGGCAACCATCCACAACCGCATCAATGGTATGAATTTCATCGGGCAACTCTCCCTGTATTGCTGATCTCAAAAATCTTCGCGGGTCGCGAAGATTTTTGAGATCAGCAATACGAATCGTTCTGGTTGCGGCTCCGCCGCGTTAGGATTCCTGAAAATGTTATGTTATAACATTTCCGTTGGCAATTCGAAAGTTGGGGGGGGCAATCCGGTTTTCCTGTCTCGATTTCTTGCCCCCGTGGACATCGTTTCGTCACACTGTTATTGTCCCGCCGTGTTGTTCGTAGCGTTGCCAGAGGGAAAACCGGCGTGAAAATTTTGTCGTGCAATTCCAACC
>JADFXL010000401.1 GCA_015233585.1 Alphaproteobacteria bacterium
GGCTTCGTTCGGGGTTCTGCCTCCGAGCGCCATATGGGGACGGTTGGCGTTATAGAAGTCGATCCAGCGTCCGATCCCGGCCCGCACCTCGCTGCCGGTCTCGAAGGCGTTGAGATAGACGCACTCGTACTTGAGTGAGCGCCACAACCTTTCGATGAACACATTGTCCATCCAGCGACCCTTGCCGTCCATGGAGACACGGATGCCGGCGTTGGTCAAGACCTTGATGAACGGCAAGCTGGTGAATTGGCTGCCCTGGTCGGTGTTGAAGATGTCAGGCCGGCCGTGCTTGGCGAGCGCCTCCTCGAGCGCTTCGATGCAGAAGTCAACATCCATAGTATTTGACAGTCTCCAGGATAGGACTTTCCGGCTGGCCCAATCCATAATCGCGATCAGGAACAGGAAGCCGCGCCGCATCGGGATATAGGTGATGTCGGTACACCAGACCTGATCCGGCTGGTCGATCGTCAGGTTGCGAAGCAGGTAGGGATAAATCTTGTGCTCCGGGTTCGGAACGCTCGTCTTCGGTTTCTGATAAATCGCGGCCAGCCCCATCGTCTTCATCAGTCGGCGCACCCGCTCGCGACCGACCGCATACCCCCGACGCTGCAAGACAAGCATCATCCGTCGGCTCCCGTAAAACGGCGTTTCCAGGAACTGCTCGTCGATCCGGCGCATGAGTTCCAATGTCTCCTGCGTCTCTTCCCGAGGCTTCTCATAATAAACCGAACGACTGATTGAAAGAAGACCGCACTGCTTGACGATCGATAACCGCGGATCCGCAGGATCGATCATCGCTCGCCTCCGATCAACGCTCATCGACCGGAGGCCTTCCGCAAAAAATCTCGTTCCACAACGAGTTGACCAATCTTCGCGTGCAACTTCTCAATCTCGCTGTCTCCAGCCGCTTCGGCGCTCGCCGCCTTGCCGGAAAACACCCCCACCAAACCCGCGACCGCCTGGCGCTTCCAGTCGCAGATCAGCGTCTGGTGAACCTCGTGCTTCGCCACAAGCTGCGCCGTCGTCAGTTCGCCCCGCAACGCATCCAGCGCAACCTTCGCTTTAAAATCCGCACTGTATCTTTTCCGTTTCCCACTCATCGGTTCGGTCTCCCTCAGGTCGAACCAAGCTTAAACCCCTGTCCGGGATTCCGGGGCCACCTCAGTATTGAGGTGGGTGAGGCAAAACCTTAGGCTCTGACGGCGGTGATTGTTGGCGTCGAGCGCCGCCCCATATGTTGGGGTGGGAGGGCGGAGCGATGCGAGAGATTGATTTCACGGCGGTGATGGCGCGACTGGGCGACCTGACGCCCCGCCAGCGCCGGACAATGGTTGAGGCGCTGACCAAGACCACGGCCCTGGCCGAGGTGGTCGCCACCATCAACGCCCGGGTGGCCGACCATCCCAACTGCCCGCACTGCGGCGCGGCCGCTCTCCAGAAGTGGGGACAGAGCCTGGGCGTTCAGCGGTTCCGCTGCAAGGGCTGTCGCAAGACCTTTAACGCGTTGACCGGCACGCCGCTGGCCCGACTGCGTCATCGTGAGGCTTGGTCGGCCTACGGCGAGGCGCTACGGGATGGGCTGAGCGTCCGCAAAGCGGCCGCGAAATGCGGCGTCCACTATACCACGACCTTCCGCTGGCGACACCGCTGGCTGCGATGTCCGCGCGACCGGAAGGACGACTCGTTCGCGGGCATTGTCGAAGCCGACGAAACCTTCTTTTTGGAGAGCCACAAGGGCTCCAAGGCCTGGGCGCGAACGACCCAGGGCAAGTCTACCGAGCCGCCGCCCGGCCGCAAGCCGCGCCACCGTGGCGGCAAGGCGAAGAAGCGCGGCTTGTCGGCAGAGCAGGTGGCGGTGATCGTCATTCGGGACCGCCATGGCGCGACAACCGACGCCGTGCTCGAGAACCTGAGCAGGACCAGCGTGACGCCCATCCTCAAACCGATCCTCAACCGGAACACCCTGCTGTGCACGGATGGCGCCGCCTTTTACAAGGCGGCGGCCAAGGCCGAGGGCTTCGCCCACCAGCCGCTCAACGTGAAGGCCGGGACACGGGTCAAGGAACGCGTCTTCCACATCCAGAACGTCAACGCCTATCACGAGCGCCTCAAGGGCTGGATGCACCGGTTTCGCGGGGTCGCCACCAAATACCTGTCCAATTATCTCGGCTGGCGCCGGATGGTCGAGCGGCAGGGCGACGAGGTGTCTCCGTTTCAGGTCATGGCCGCCGCACTGGCCTGACCGTCAACAACCAACGCCGTCAGAGCC
>JADFXL010000402.1:0-1291 GCA_015233585.1 Alphaproteobacteria bacterium
CATGGCCGGGCCGATCTCGGCGTTGGCATCGGCGCCCGAGGTATACCAGCCTTCGGTACGCCGTCCTACCTGGGCGGCTTCGTAATTGCGTTTGAAAATATCCCCGGCCACCCGCGCCCGTGCCCGTCTGACCCCGGCCGACGGGCTGAAAAACCCGATCAGGTGATCAAGAAAGTTCATTCCCGCCATGGCCTCATTCCTTGCTGAAACAGGAAAAGGTGGAATGAAACGACCGGACACCGGATGGAACCCCCAGGGCCGAGGCGACGGTCTTGATCCGCTTGAACAGATCGTCGCCGGAAGCGAACTCCATCATCTTGCCCTCATAGGAAACGCGGAGCTGGCCGGAGCCGTAGGCCGTGATCAGTGCGTCCAGTAGCGACTGGGTAAATGCCATGGTCTTGCCTCAGAGATTGGGAAGAACTGCGGGCTGGTTCGACGCTCGCTTGACGTGAGTACGGTAACGGCGTACATTTACGGCATGATAATTCGAAGTGTTCAGCACCGTGGGCTTATGCGTCTGGTCGAGGAAGACGACAGCCGGGAACTTGGCGCTGATCGTGTGAAGCGATTGCGCAATATTCTCGCGGTGCTGATTTCCGCTGTCGATATGAGCGCCGTGTCAGGTCCGCCCGGCTGGCGGGTTCACCAACTAAAAGGCGACCGTGCCGGCACATGGAGTATTTCAGTAAGCGGGAACTGGCGGTTGACCTTTGACATCCAGCAAGACGAAATCTGCAATCTCGACCTGGAGGACTATCATTGATGGGCAACACACCAAGCAAAATCGGGATGAATCCGCCAAGTCCGGGTGAGTTTATCCGCGATGAAATTCTTGACGAGCTGCATTTGACGGTTAGCGAAGCGGCGGACGTTCTGGGTGTGCGACGCGCCACCTTGTCTGACCTAGTGAACGGTAATGCGGCCCTGTCACCGGAAATGGCTTTGCGGATCGAAAAAGCGTTTGGCGTGGATATGGAAACAATGCTTCGAATGCAGGCATGGCACGACGCCAACGCGATGCGCCGGCGCGCCGGGGAGATTGACGTAAAGCGGTATCATCCACCTGCCGCCGGTCCAGGCTAATAGCTGGAGTTTTCTCCTCACAGCCAGTTATCGCCGCCCCGGCCCCCGAGCCAGTCTCCGCCCTGATCCTCCTGCCGATCCGGGATTTGCCTTTCCTGCCGTTCAGGAGCAGGCTTCACCCGTTTCGCTCCCCCGGCACCCGCCAGCGGCGGCAAGCCCAGTGGTTCTTCCAGCCGTTTCCAGGTGCGTTCATCAAAGCGATCGA
>JADFXL010000402.1:1308-2269 GCA_015233585.1 Alphaproteobacteria bacterium
GGATGCCGCCGCGCCGGCGTAGACCCGGCAGTCCAGGGCCTCGTTGCGCCGGCCGCCGTCCTTTTCCCAGACGCCTTTGGGAAAGCCTTTGACCAGACGGGTGACCAGACGCTCGGCGGTCAACTGCTTGAAGAATTCCTCGCCGTATTGGGGGAAGTGGCAGAACCCGGGTGGCCAGCCTTCGCCCTTGACCCGGGCTTCGTCGGTCGGGCGGTCGAGTTTGAGCCAGCGGTACAGTTCGCTTTTGGCCACCGGCGTGCCCACCGACCATACCTTGAGCCCACGTTTGCGACTGCCGCTGTCGGCGCGCGAGGTGGCGAGCAGGAGGGCGGTGTCGCGGTCCTGGCCCTTGACCGCCACCACGGTGCGGGGCTGACGCGCTACCGCGCCCGCCGGGCCCCACGTTGCCTGCTGGTATTTCCGCACCCAGGCATAGACGTCCTGGGTGGCATAGCCGGAATCAATGCACAGGACGCGGATCGGCAGCGACTGGCCGCCGGCGTGTTGCCACTCCTTGGCCAGCACCTCGTCCAGAAGCTTCCACACTTCCGGCCGGGCGGTGTCGCCGTCCAGCACCCGATAGTCCACCGACCAGCTTTGAAATTTTGATGTCCCTGTCCGGCCTGCGGCCGTCCCCGCCTCTTGGTCCCGTCCCCAGGCCACGACTTCGATCTCAATCCTGTCCTTCTGCACGTCGGCTCCGGCGGACAGCAACACCCCGCCCCAGGGCACGGTGCCGATGGCGTAGGCTTCCCGGCGGTCATACAGGCGTTGCCATTCCGGGGCATCGGCCTCCTCCTCGAACGGCAGGCCGAGGACCGTGTTGACGAAGCCCTTCATCAGGTCATGATCCTTCTTCGCCGCCTCGAAGTTTGCGGCGGCGTCCCCCCACCCGTACCAGCCCACGGGGCTGTACAAACTCGACAGGTGAAACCCGGCGGCCTTGTGAGCCCCCGGCTTC
>JADFXL010000403.1 GCA_015233585.1 Alphaproteobacteria bacterium
TGTCACGGAGCCGGCGTTTCCGGCTGTTGCAGTGCAAAATGCAACCGTTGTGCCAAGTCCCACTTCGGCCCTGTAATAATGACAATCGTGTTGTTTTTCAACGAGTTGCGTCAATATATCAGAGCTTTGGCCGCACTGTCGGAAACCCGACAAACCGTGCGGCGCAATGTTCCAATGTCGTCACCCTCGTTCCAATGTCGTCACCCTCGGGGGAGCGCGCCTTTGGGCGTTCGTACGCGGGTGCGGCGGCACGAGGATTGCTTGTCTTCCGGCCTGGAACATCCAGGCTGGGGAAACGGATCGTGCGAGACGTGATAGAGCGGGATGGCCGGGGACACAGCATCAATCTGGTGGGGGTTCCGACCGGTCTGCTGGCCAGCCCGGATTTCAACGCGTTTCCGGTGGCGGTGCGTATCGCCGGGGTGCGGGAGATGAACCGCGGCCTGTTCGAGATGCTGGACGACTCCCCCACCGCCGAGGATGCGGCGCTGGCCTTTTCCATGGACATGTGCGCACCTTTTGGGCTTGATCCCGAACAGCATGAGCGGATCGTAAACGGGGGCGCCCATCGTTTCCGCTCCAGCTATCTGCGGCTGCTCAAGGGTTGGGGGTATGATGCCAACAGCCCGGAAGGGGCGGTGTTGAAAGGCTGGGTGGAAAGCCGTTTTGGCTTGTACCCGACATTCCACAAAGAACGGCTCGACCGGTTGATGTCCCAGGCGTGGATGAATTATGTCACGGAGAAGATGTCGAGCCGTTTTCATAACAATTCCATCAACGCCCAACTCGATATTCTTTATGAGTATTGCCAGTGGTCCTTGATCCGCTTCCATTCCGTGGGCCGGCGCCATCTGACCCTGTTTCGGGGCGTCAACGATTTCAGCGAGCATCAGGTGGTGGAACGTCTCGACCGCGAGCATTGCGTGGTCCGCTTCAACAACCTGGTCTCCTTCACGTCCGACCGCGAGATCGCCGACTGCTTTGGGGACACCATCATCGAGGCGGGGGTGCCGACGGTAAAGGTGCTGTTCTTCAACACCCTGCTGCCCCACCACCCGCTGAAGGGCGAGGGCGAGTACCTGGTGATCGGTGGGGATTATCTGGTGACGGCGCGCTATTTGTAGGGAGATTGGCCATGATGACCACGCCGACCTTGCGCGAACGGGCGCTTGGCGCCTATCTCGGCCTGGCCGTGGGCGACGCCCTGGGGGGCACGGTCGAATTCATGACCCGGCGCGAGATTGCGGCCAGGTATGGCGTTCACCGGCGCATGATCGGTGGCGGCTGGCTCCAGCTCAGGCCCGGACAGGTAACCGACGATACCGAACTGTCCCTGTGCCTTGGCCGCTCCCTGCTGCGCTGCCGAAACCTTGATCTGACCGATCTGTGCGGGGAGTTTGCCGCGTGGCTCAAGCGCGGCCCCGTTGATGTCGGCAACACCTGCCGTCGCGGGATACGGCGCTTTATCCTGCACGGCACCGTCGATACGCCCTATGGCGAGGCCGACGCCGGGAATGGGGCCTGTATGCCCAACCTTCCAGTGGCCCTCGCCACCCTGAACAATCGCGTCGTCTTTGAATCCTGGACCGTGGCCCAATGTCACACCACCCACAATCACCCGTTGTCGGACGATGCCACCCTGGCGCTGGGACGCATGGTTCAGCTGGTTCTGGCGGGCGGCAATTTTCCCGCTTGCCGGGCCGAGGCCAATGCTCTCATCGGCCGCCACAGGCAATTCAAGTTCGAACCCTACCAGGGGATGTCGACGGCCTTTATCGTCGATACGGTGCAAACGGTGCTGCACTACTACTTTCGCACCGACAGTTTCCGTGCCTGCCTCGCCGAGGTGGTCAACCAGGGTGGCGATGCCGACACCACCGGCGCGCTGGCCGGAATGCTGGCCGGAGCGACCTATGGGGTCGCGGCCATTCCGGAACCCTGGCTCAACAAGCTTGATAAAGAAATCACGAAGGAAATCACCGCCCAGGTCGACGGCTTGCTGGCCCTGGCCAAAGCCTGACCGCAGGATTCACAACAAGAGGAAATCGCAATGGCCAATATCACCTTTTCCGGTCTGAATATGGCGAAAGACATCACCGTGTACGGCGTTGCTGGCCACACCAGCACCATTCTTGCCCTGGCCAAGGCCAACAATATTCCCATTCCCTGCCAGTGCCAGGATGGCGAGTGCGGTTCCTGCCTCATCAAGGTGACTGCGCTTGGCGACAAGCCGCTTATGGCGATGGATCTTAC
>JADFXL010000404.1 GCA_015233585.1 Alphaproteobacteria bacterium
ATAATCTGGACTTCGCTTCCATCGACAACGCCGTCGATTCTTGGGGTAAAAAATACGGCGATGTGGTGAGGGGGGCGTCGTCGATGGATGATTTCCTGCAAAGGCTGAAAGATGCTCACTATAACACCGTCAATAAGGGTTGGAAGAATGTAATAATGAAGGTGTATAATGGTATGTCTCGCCGTGTCGATAAAATTGAGGGGGGAGATCAGGGGGGTGACGAATGAGAAATTTCGTTACTATGTCAGTCGTTGTTTTCCTTTTCTGCTCGACGGCCTCTCTCGCCGTCGAGCGGGTGGGCGACGACCAGGGTTACACGCGTTATGCCGACGGCGAGCGTTATCTCAGCAACCGGTTCTGGTTCGATGTGACCGTGCCCGAGGGCGTTGCCGGCTGTACCGACGGTTCGATGCCCGGAGGGCATGGGGTGACACTCGGGCCACCGTCGAAGTCCTGCCCAGAGATCTTGTCCAATCCACCAGCAGCCGTCTGGGGGTTCTACTGGAACGTAGAGGATTTTGGCGGCATAGAAGACGTGACAGGTGAATGGTGTGGCGCGAACCCGGTCACCAAGGAGGCCAAGGCCGTTTCCGGCGTCGTTTTCCGCAGATGCGTCGATCCGCGGCAGACGAATCGGAACCTTGTCTATCTCGCCCTATACAACCCTTCCGATGGCAACGCGCTGTCATGGATCCTGACGGAGGTGCGGCTTATCTGCGATCCCTCGGATCCCGCCGCCTGTGACCGCTGGGCGGATATCGCCTTTTCCCGGCTGCGGCTGTTCCAGAAGCCGGCGGATTGGCCGGAAGATTGTCCTCCTGCGGCCGCCAAAAACTGAAGTTTAGCCTGAGAACCACGTCGACGCGGTCTTCGCGAACAACCGATGACGGTGAACAGGGCGTGATTTCTTATCTTCGGGCAATTTCAATGGCTCTCACCCTACCGCTGATGCTGTGGGGCGGGACTGCTCCTGCGGAAGCAAGGTCGCGCATGGACAATCCGATAGAGATGGTTCAGCACGATCTCGCCCGGCTGCTGCAATGCGAATGGGGAGGAACCGAAGATTCGCAGGACTGCGGTCGTGTTGTCCCCTACGTGCCGAAGCCGTGGGAAAACCTTCCGGAAGGGCAGATGATCAACATCGCGCCCGTGGGCTTGACGTTGAATCGCGTTCCCGGCACCAACACGATCGAAACGGTCGAGATCGTCTTGTTTGCAGGCGGCCGTCCGCGGCAGAATTTCGCCAAGCAGCGAAAGGACTTGGCTTGGGCGCAAAAGATCGTCGGGTATCTTTTCCCCGACTGGACCGGCCGACCCGGCTGGATTCGCCAGGGCGTGCACCAAGTCGGGAAAAAGACGAGAACTGACATGAGGGCTGGTGAGCTGAGGGTCGGCAAATTCCAGGTGATGGTTCAATCGCTCATTACACAACGCATCGAAGACGTTTACGCTTTGATCGTCATCACCAGAAAACCTACACTCGACGACTGGGAAAGTAACAAGGATACAGGAGATTGACTGATACAGGAGTGCCCAACGCCTGGCATGCTTGGGGCATCCCTACGGATCAAGCCGCATGATCCACACGCCGTGCCGCCAACTGAGGTCATTTGTACCGTACCAGGTGGCACCGGAAACCAGGGCATGGTTTCCGGTGCCGGCGATACCATGATAGCCGGCATTGAATCCGGTGACGCTGGGGCCAAGTCCCGGAGAGACCTTCGACAATTTCCTTTTCCACAACAATTTTCGGTCCGCGGCAAGCGCTGCGGCCCAGGTTCGCTTATCCCTGCCCTTCCAGCGCCCCCATACCACGATAGCTCCTCCGGAATCCAAGCCGGCAATTCCAAACGATAGCGGTAGTTCCGGATTGTCGGAATTCTGCCGTAACCGATGGGTTGCGCGGGCGATCACAGCCCCGGACGGCGTAGTGAAAACGAATTCCTGCCCGGCCCCATAGATATAGCGTCTCTTCTTGAAGTTGGACTTTCTGAGATCGGGACGTTCCAGGACGAAGGCGTAGCCCTGCCCGGTGGCAGCGACGGAAGCCGCGGTGCCGTGGTCAACGCTTAATATTGCCAGGTCTCCGGATAGCGCACCGTCCTTGATGTTCAGCCGCCGCACATGGAACACGCTCGCGCTGCCTGGTCGATAATCCCAAATTCCGACTTCGACTGTGTCTCCTCGCAAAGAAATTACCGGAGCAGGTTCTCTCTCGGTCCATTGCTGCCACACCAACGCACCGCCGCT
>JADFXL010000405.1 GCA_015233585.1 Alphaproteobacteria bacterium
AAACTTGGTCCGGTTCTGATCGGTCAGTTCGTCACGGTGCGCGAGAACACAGGCCTTGGCGTCGGAGCCTTCGAGCAGGTCTCCGGCAACCGCAGACAGGATAAAAGTTTTTCCCGCCCCTGTTGGAGCCACACCAAGGGAATTCCCGAACTCGCCGAGCGCGCGGACGCTACGCTCGACGAACAGACGCTGGCGGGGACGCAGCAGCATAGCCGATCTCCGTCACTGCGCCCAGGACGGCCGGACGCCGGCGGTGGCCGGCGCCGGGGACCGAGGCGGCGGAGCCGCCTGCGGAGCGGTCGATCCCATGTGGGTGGCGTATTCCTTGTGGTCGGGCGTGACCGCCGCGCGGATTTCGTTCTTGTCCTCGCCGTTGACATCCTTGCCGAGGTCGATCCGGGCTAGGAACTCGATGCCGTCGATATCGGCGAAGCCATTGATGCGCCGCGCCGCCTGCGCCTGGGGCGAATTGTCCTTATCGGAGATGCCGCGCGCCGAATTGAGGATGTTTCGGATAAAGTTGCGTCCCATATTGCCCCAGTCCGGTCCCTTGGGGCTGGACAGACCGATCAGGGTGAAAATCTTGCGTCTGACGTAAGGTCCTTCCGTGACCGTGAATTCGCCGTTGATGTATACGGACCCGTTGGGACCTCTCGTGGCATACCCGCCGGTCCAACCCTGGCTTGCGTCATCGTAAGCGCCGGGGCGGATGTGAAGGATGACCTTGACGGGAGTGCCCTTCGGGATCAGGTTGGTGACCTTCTTGGCGTCGTTAAAATCGTTCCATGAGCCGTTCATGTTTCGGTGCTCCTAAATCTCAGGTTTGGGGCTGGTCGGGGGTGGGGGCAGGTTGTGCAAGCTGGGGACGGACATACGAGAGACGTTCCGCCGCCGGCCGCACGGGGCCACGGATCTTGTCCATCAGACGACCGAGGTGAGGTTCCTCAACCATGTCGAGGCGGCCGCTGCGGTCCTTGGCGGGGAAGCCCCAGGGGTTCAGGGTCTGGCAGACGAAGGCGCGGAAAAGCTGGCCATCCGCGTCCTTCAGTTCGGTCATGGTGATGACCTGGTCGACGATCCCCGGCAACTCCAGGCCGGTCTTGGCGCCGTCGATCTGGGGCACGTAAATCTTGCGATTGAAGTCGTCGAGCTTTTCGTCAAGCACGCCGACGAACCACACGTTCTTGGCCCGGGTGTGCTGCAAGTGGGTGAGCCAGGCGATCATCTCCCGGCCGTGGAGGCCGTAAGTGCCGCGCAGGTCTGGCTTGCCGGTCTTGTCCGAGAATGCCTCGGGCTGTCCCTGGCACCACTGGAAGCACAAGCGTCCGGCGACGGTGATGCTGTCGATGAAGATGGTTTCGTAATGATTGAGAACGGCTGGGTCGCCGAAACGCTCCCGGACGGCGTCGAAGTGAGCCTAGCTATAAGCCTGATCGTTGCGCAAGGCCGGGTTGGGGCCGCCGATGAATACGGCGTAATCCCGGCATTCGGTCCAGGTGCGCGGCCTGATGGTATCGCCGTTCCAGCCCTCGACCGCGAGGTCGCCGGCTTCCAGGTCGAAGAACAGCGTGGTGGAGGTTGCCGAGGTGGACGACATCAGGGTGAAAAGGAGGGAAGTCTTGCCCTCTCCAGATTTGCCGAAGATGGCCCCTTTGATGCCGCGTGTTTCGGCCATCCGCTGGTCGGCCGTGATGATGGGGAGGCTCATGACGCACCTCCCTCGGCAAGGACGCTGAGGGTGAAGGACGGTTTGCCGACCTTGACCGTGCGCGCCGACGCGAAGGGGGTCTGGATATGGCCGGGCCACGCGGTATATTTGCGCTCGGAGACCTTGTAGAAAATTTCGACGTATTCGGCCGGATCATCGCCGGCGGCACGGATGCGGTCCACCAGGGCGGCCAGCTGGGTCTGATCCCAATCGACTCTTTTGGTCAGATCGGCGGCGACCGTGACAGGTCCATCCTTGATGCGGACGGTGCCGGTGTCCTTTCCCGCCTGTCGCTGCGCCTCGGCCACCCGGCCGCTGTACTTTAGCGACAGGGCGCCATCGAGCCACTCCCTGGCGGTTTTGGCTGATCGCAGGAAATTTTCAATGTCTTCCTGGAGCATGGTCAGTTCTTCGGCAGGCAGAGCGGCGATATCGCCGATCGCCATACGCGCGAACTGTTCCAGGGGGATGCGGTTGGGGAGGCTCATGACGCACCTCTCGTGCTGGCGGCAGTGGCAGCCTC
>JADFXL010000406.1 GCA_015233585.1 Alphaproteobacteria bacterium
GAGCGGTTGGCGGCGATTCCGGGCCTGCGATTGATCGGGACGGCACCGGGAAAGGCTAGCGTTCTGTCGTTTACCCTGGATTGCGCCCACCCCCACGATATCGCCACCATTCTCGATCGTTCCGGCGTCGCCATTCGCGCCGGCCACCACTGTGCTCAACCACTCATGCAGCGTTACGGCGTGCCGGCGACGGCGCGGGCGTCTCTGGCTCTTTACAACACACAAGCCGACATTGACGCCCTGGTGCGGGGCCTGGAAACCGTGCGGGAGATTTTTGGGTGATGAGTGATGATCTGCGCGATCTTTATCAAGAGGTGATCCTCGACCACGGCAAGCGGCCCCGCAACTTGCGCCACCCCGCGAGCGCCAATCGTGAGGCTCAGGGGTACAACCCGATGTGCGGGGACCAGCTTACCGTATACCTGACGGTGGGGAAGGATGGCGTGGTGGAAGATGCGGCCTTCCAGGGCCAGGGATGCGCCATTTCGGTGGCGTCGGCGTCGATGATGACGGAGATCCTCAAGGGAAAAACCGAAGCCCAGGCGCGGGCTTTGTTCGCCAGTTTCCATGCCCTGTGTACCGGCGAGGAAGAGGACGACAGCGGCGGTGGCGTCCCGCCCCTGGCCGATGCAGCCACGCTGGAGGGACTGGAAGATGAACTGGAGCGGCTCCAGGTTCTGGCGGGAGTCCGTCAGTTCCCGGTGCGGGTGAAATGCGCCACGCTGGCGTGGCATACCATGGTCGCGGCGGTAGACGGCGCGGCGGTGATTTCGACGGAATGATGAACCGGAGACGGCAATGGTACCGGACATGAATGCAGACAAGCCGTTCAAGGCTGGCCAGCCGCTGGCGCCGGGCGTGGCGGTGGCGGACGAGAACGCGGTAATCGAAGGTATGCGGACGGTTTATGACCCGGAAATTCCGGTTAATATCTATGACCTCGGCCTTATCTACTCCATTCGCATCCACCCGGACGGAAACGTCGTGGCGGAGATGACCTTGACCGCTCCGGCCTGTCCGGTCGCCGGTCATCTGCCTGCCGAAGTGGCGCGGGCGGTGGCGGCGGTACCGGGCGTGGGGGAAGTGGAAGTATTTTTGGTGTGGGAGCCGCGCTGGACGCCGGACCGGATGTCCGAGGCCGCCAGGGTTGCTCTTGACATGTTTTGAAGCTGGGAAGGAGTTCACCAATGGCTGAAGCAGAAATGAGTCTGACCGAAGCTGCCGCTGCGCGGGTCAAGGCGCTGATGGCCAGCAGTGAGACGCCAGTGCTGGGATTGCGGGTCGGTGTGCAGCCGAAAGGGTGTTCGGGGATGACCTACACCATGGAATTCGTCAACGAACAACAGCCGCATGAGACTTTGATCGAGGACAAGGGGGTGCGGATCTTCATTCACCCTATGGCCATCATGTTCCTGATCGGCACCGAGATGGACTACCGTGAGGACAAGATGGGCTCCCGCTTTGTCTTCACCAATCCCAATGAAAAGGCCCGCTGCGGCTGCGGGGAAAGTTTTCACGTCTGAGTGGCGGCGGAGAGCCTCGGGGCTATCGCCCCGAACCCTATTTGGGGCTATGCCCCAAACCCCCTTCTTATTAATTATAAAGGGGGTTCGGGGCATCGCCCCGAGCGGGTGTGGGCGGCAGCCCACTTGCCATATCCAGGGAGTCAACCAGTGCGCCAAGCCACGGTGGAGCGGAACACGAACGAGACCAGGATCCGGGTTCAGCTCGATCTTGATGGTACCGGCGTCTATGACATCAAGACGGGTGTCGGCTTTCTGGATCACATGCTGGAACAGCTATCCCGGCACAGCCTGATGGACCTCACGGTTCGGGCCACCGGCGATACCCACATCGACTTTCACCACACGGTGGAAGACTCCGCCCTGGCCATTGGCGAGGCCGTGACCAAGGCGCTGGGCGACCGGCGCGGCATTACCCGGTACGGGTCCGCCGTCATTCCCATGGACGAAAGTCTGAGCCGCGTCGCCATCGACCTATCCAATCGTCCCTATCTGGTCTGGCATGTGGTTCTTACTAGGCCGAAGCTCGGCGACATGGACACCGAACTGTTCAAGGAGTGGTTCCATGCCTTCGCCCAGACCGCCGGTGCCACGCTCCATGTCGTGACCGAACATGGCGAGAACAATCACCATATCATCGAATCCTGTTACAAAGCCTTGGCTCGCGCCCTGCGGCAGGCGATCGAGCTGGACCCCC
>JADFXL010000407.1 GCA_015233585.1 Alphaproteobacteria bacterium
AAAGCGAACGGTCTGTCGCCGGCCGGCGCGCTCGCAAAAAATACCCCTCGCTTGCAGTTAAAATGCCGCCAGACTTCCCCCATATGGCTCCCAGACTTAATACGCTTGGAGAGTTGTATGGGGAGGGCGCGGACCATAGGCCATATCCCGTGAGCGTGTCGTTGCCCCGCCCCGGCCCACGGCGCCGAAGCTCGTCGGCAGAGCGTCTCGCTCGTCATGGCCATACGCTTGGGTAGTAGGTATTATCGTAGGTTATGGTATAAAGAACCATAATCAGGTGGCCGGCGTGATGGTGGACCAGGGCGAAGCTCGCGGTCTTTCTGAGTCAGCCGATATGGGGTTGTAAGGATGAATATCCTACTAGCCGATGATCATGTCCTGTTCCGGTCTGGAATGCGGTACATCCTCGCCGAGTTAGGGGAGGACATGGAGATTGACGAGGTTGGCACGGGTGAGGAACTCGTGGCGGCAGCGAGAAAGAATTCCTATGACTTGGTGTTGATGGACATGCTGATGCCGGGGATGAATCAGTGCGACGTCATCACCACCATCAAGGACCTTCATCCCAGCCTGCCAATTATCATTATTTCCATGCTGGACAGCTCGAGCGTGATCCGCTCGGCGGTGGCGGCCGGGGCGTCGGGGTTCATCCCCAAGACCTCCACCTCGGAGATCATGACCGAGGCCATCCGCCTGGTGCTCGCGGGGGGCGTCTACCTGCCACCGGCCGTGCTGGGCCCCGAAGGAGAGGGACGCCAGGACGAGGACAGTCCGGCGAGCTCTTTGTCCGATGCCCACCTGACCCGTCAGCAGCGAGCCGTGCTCGCTGAGCTTTCTCTGGGCAAGTCCAACAAGGAAATCGCCCAGTCGCTCGCCATCTCGGAGGCGACCGTCAAGGTCCACCTTGCCGCGATCATGCGAACACTGAAGGTCCGCAATCGGACACAGGTCGTCCTGGCCGCCAGAGAGCACAATCTGCTGTCCTGATCCCCGTCTCCCGTCTTGGTCCCAACGGCGGGTTTCCTGTCCACTGATGTCTTATAGGGGCCTGTACGGCCAAAGCTCTGCCGCGATCACGGGGATTACGGAAGTGATATTGCTTTCGCCTTAAGGATTAAGGCGAAAGACCACTTGAAGACATTGAAGTAATTTCGGTAGTGTCACCGACACTTTCGATGTCGTCCTCAGACGCTGCGGGATATCTCGGATACGACTTGGCGCCGCGCCCGGGAGAGCTTGATAACCGGTGCAGGCGGATTGCCCTCTGCGCCCGTGGACACACGGTTTGGCGCCATCCTGCGCTCCGGGAAACGAACGACGTTCGATGACGGGTCGGGTTGGCTCGACGCCGTGCCGGACAACGCTGCGGTCGCGAGAGGACCGGACCAAGCAAAGCCCCCCGTGAAGCACCGGCACATCGCGGTCCAGGCCATCAACTGGAGAGAAAAGCAACGCAGCGTGAAACCGAACATGACAGACCTCGGCGAGAACAAGCCCAAGCCCGATGAGGAGGCTCACCGAAAGGCTAATGTGTATCTCATTGGCTACATCCATAATAAGTAGAATACCTTAATAATCGATTAAGAGGGCCTGGCGTATGCTATATTTAGTGGCGGACCAATGGAATAGCCGGGGGACGCCGACGTCATGAGCGGAACCCTTCACAAAACGGGGTCCCGGGGCGATCAAGCCGATTCTGCAGCGGTCGGCCGCAGGCAGGGCGTGAGGACCAAGATGCCGCCTCCGCTTTGGGTCGTGGGATGTCCGGGACTGGGCGCGGACGCCGCCCCCACTCCCGGCGTTGAGTGGCGGGCCGTTCTGGCAAGTGCCCTCCTCGCCGTCGTGGTGTTTGCTGCCGATCTTACGGTGCCGGCGCAAGTGGCGGTCCCGATCGCTTATGGTTTTGCGCTGATCCCGGCCCTGCGGCTCCCGCGGCGCGGAGCGCTCGTGGTGGCGGGGACCGCGTCGGCCTTGAGCGTGGTCGCTGCGTTGATCGGCCTTGGTTTCGAGGACGGGTGGATTGCGCCGGTTAACCGGCTGCTCGGTCTTGCGGCGTTGTGGTCCGCGGCGCTGCTGATCGAACGCGGTCGCCCGGTGGAGCCCAGCCCCAACCAAGCCGTCACCGTCACCGAGGGGTTCCGTCAGGCTCAGTTGCGCTTTCTCACCGCCGTCAGCCATGACTTGCGCCGCCCTGTCCACGCGGCCGTACTGTTCCAC
>JADFXL010000408.1 GCA_015233585.1 Alphaproteobacteria bacterium
GGTGCCGCCTTCGAGGTAACGGACGGTCCTGCCTTCGTTGGCGATGATAAGGGTCCGCTCGAACTGGCCGGTGTTCTTTTCATTGATGCGGAAATAGGTGGACAACTCCATCGGGCAGTGCAGACCCTTCGGCACGTAGACAAACGAGCTGTCCGTATAAACGGCGGAGTTCAGCGTAGCGAAGTAGTTATCGGTGTAAGGCACCACCGAACCCATGTATTTACGCACCAGTTCCGGGTATTTCTGGGCTGCCTCTGAAGTCGGACAGAATATCACCCCAAGTTGTTCAAGCTTTGCCTTATAGGTCGTCGCTACCGACACGCTGTCGAACACGGCATCAACGGCCACGCCAGCCAGAATTTCCTGTTCCTGGATTGGAATCCCAAGCTTGTTGTAAGTGTCGATCAACTGCGGGTCGACTTCATCCAGACTCTTGGGACGGTCTTCCTTACGCTTCGGCGCGGCGTAGTAATACGAGTTCTGGTAGTCAATGGGGGGATAATTGAGGTTGCCCCAGTGGTGCGGTTCTTCCAGCGTCAGCCATAACCGGTAAGCCTTGAGCCGCCACGCCAGCAGCCACTCCGGCTCGGCCTTTTTGGCCGAGATGAAGCGGATAATATCCTCGTTCAGGCCCATCGGGGCACGATCCGACTCGATGTCGGTAACGAAGCCGTACTTGTATTTCTGGTCGGCGACGGCCTGGATGGAATCGGCGGAGCTGATCTCGGATACCATGGCTATCCCCTCGTCGTTGGTTCGGCCAAGCCCGTGGGCATCAGCACCGGCGGAAACAGAGTCACGGTGGCAATCTCCGCCAGGGAGATACGTTCCAGCGAGCCGCGAATGGCCTGGTTGATGCGGCTCCAGTGGCCATGCATCGGACACAGAGTCTCGATGCCACACTGGCCTTCCGTTTCCTCGACGCAGGTGGTAATGGCGATGGGGCCCTCTATCGCTTCGATGATATCGGCCACCGTAATTCCTACCGGCGGCCGACTCAACGTGTAGCCACCGCCCGCGCCCCGGTGTGAAGCCACCAGACCAGCGTGAGCCAGAGTCTTCATCAGCTTGGCCACCGTCGGCAATGGAACTCCGGTGTCCCCCGCAATCTGAGGCACCGTTCGCACCCCAGGAGAACGCGACATCTCCCCCAGAACGACAACGGCATAATCGGTAAGTCGATTGATGCGAAACATCTGCCTGTTTCCAATGACACGGAAAGGGATTCGGCAATCAGTACCTCTTTGGTACACATTCAATTAGACCCGGCGCGATGCCGAGTCAAGCCGGAATAAGGTCCAGGGTAAGCGCATTTAAATAAATAATGTGGGCTCTGCCCACACCCGCCAAAGGCCGGGGGCCTTTGGAAACACGTTTGGGTTCAGTTCGAACGCTGCCGTTTCAGCAACAAATAAATGGCTCCTTCCCCCCCGTGGCGTGGCGTGGCGTAGGTGAAGGACAGGATCTTGTCGCGAATATGGAATTCGTTAAGCCATTGCGGAACCGCCGCGCGCAGAATGCCAATGCCGCTGTCGCCCCCCCGTACCCCTTTGCCGGTGATGACCAGGACGGAACGAAGGCCCCGGTGGGCGGCGACTTCGATGAAATAATGCAACGCCTGATAGGCTTCGGGTTTTGTCATTCCGTGAAGATCAATTCGTGCGTCGATCGGCATTTTGCCGCGACGGAACCGATCAGCATTGCGACGATCCATCCCCGTGGTGTCACCAGATTCAAGCAGAGATGGTACGGTTCGGCCCGTTCTATGGGTTTTTCGTTCCGGTGACGATGGAAATGGTAAAGCGTTTTCGGCTTTTGGCTTGACCTGGGGAGTCTCCTGATGAAACTCGGGCGCAGCATCGCCCTGATTTGCCAGCCTGCGAATGTCGCGAGTCACCTGCTGCCATATCACCAACTCTTCATGGCTGAGTACACGACCGATCCTCAATCCGGTATTTCCAGTGGGGGTATGGGTGGCACGGATAGTGGAGAGGGCGGTGGAGACGATGTGGTTTTCCCTGTACCTTTGCTCTCTTTGCTCTCAGGGGCCGTGTAAGTTGGTGACAATGGATTTTCCGCCGCCACGGCCGCCGCCTTGGCCTCGTGGTCGGGAACCGAAGTGCGGGCGAAGTTACGCCAATCTCCCGATGGCGCCACACAGACGGACTTCGGCTGATTGACCACACTCAGGGCGATCCCACCAACGCGCCA
>JADFXL010000409.1 GCA_015233585.1 Alphaproteobacteria bacterium
CACGAGGGCTGCCCTTTCACAGGCTCGCGCAACAGGCTGTTGCCGTCGGCCCCGCGCCATATCGCGCCATCGTAGGAACCGAACGGCCGGCCAAGCCTGGGTAGGTCAGTGAAGGGGATACCCATTTCCCACAATATCCGTTCCATCACCGGGAACGGCCAGACCGCGAGCCATTCGGCTTCAATCAAATTTCTTGACGGGGATACCCCGCTCGAACTTGGCCGGGAGCGCACGGTGACGGACTGGTCCATGCCAATTTCCCAGAGCCGGACCAGATCGAGCCGTTCATGCTGGAAAAGCTCGCCGTCAAGGGCATCGAGGCGGTAATCGCCGCAGGCTGTTTCCCGCGTAGTCCGTCGGCATGGGCTGCAACATGGCGCTGGTGGAGTCCCTGCGCCAGGAAGGCGGACAACTGTCGGATGCAGCCATAGGGCACGCGACGGAATATTGTACGAATCTGTCCAATTTTACGTTAAGCTTGATCCTTGTGAAAGCGAGGCGAAAACTGAGCGCAAACAGAAAAAAGGCGGCGTAGGCGACGACCAAACGGGCGATTCCTCTCTTTGAAAAGACGCTGTCTTATCTGGTTAATCATCGTTCACGGGGGCCTTCAATCATGAGTAATCGACAGGATAAAAAAGGGCATACGCATACACCGGCCTGCGAGTGCGGTCCGCATTCTGCTCATGACCTTTCTCGCCACGCCGGTTCGTCTCTGGATGGCATGGTCGATGGCGGGATGGCATCGTTGGTTCAGCCGACCCTCGTGCGCGCCGTATTTAGCGGCAGTCTGCAACGTCGGCACTTGCTGCAAACCTTGGGTTGGGCCGGCGCGATCGCCCTCCTGAAAGACCTGCTGCCCATCGCCAGCCTCGAAGCGATGGCCGCCGAAAAGAAACCTCTTGAGAAAGCTGATCTGACTCTCGGCTTCCTGCCGATTACCTGTGCTGCGCCGCTTCTGCTGGCCGATCAACTTGGGCTGTTCAAAGAAGCCGGGCTTGATGTTGAACTCGTCAAGACTCCGGGCTGGGCTGTGGTGCGCGACCGCCTGATCAAGGGCGAATACGATGCGTCGCACATCCTGAGCCCGATGCCACTGGCGACCACCCTAGGGATCGGCATGGCGCCCACGCCCTTGCCGCTGGCGCTGATCCAAAACACCAACGGCTCGGCGATTACGATTGCCAGCAAGCATGCCCAAAAGCGCAAGCCCGAAGACTGGAAAGGGTTCCGTTTTGGGATTCCTTTCGAGGCGTCACCGCACAATTTCTTGCTGCGCTACTTCCTGGCTGAGCACGGCCTTGAGCCCGATAAGGACTATCAGACCACCGTTATCTCACCGCCGGAAATGCTTGCTCAGTTAAAGGCCGGGACGATTGATGGATTCATCGTCGCTGAGCCGTTTAATCAGATCGCCGTCCAGCAGGGCGTCGGATATATTCATAGTTTGTCTTGTAACATCTGGGGAGGTCACCCGTGCTGCGGGTTCAGCGTCAATGCCAATCTGATCAAGGCGGCGCCGAACAGCTATCTGGCCTTGGCCGGAGCCGTGGTTCGTGGCGCCCTGCACGCGCAGGATGGCGCGAACCGCAAAGACCTCGGGGCGAAGCTCAGTCCGGCCAAATACCTTAATCAGCCGCCGGAGGTGCTTGACGCCATCTTTACCGGCACCTTCCAGAACGGGCTTGGTGAAACAGTGACCGAGCCGAAGCGCATCGAATTCGATCCGATGCCGTACCATTCGTTCGCCGTGTGGATGCTCACGCAAATGAAGCGCTGGGGCATGGCCCCGGACGACCTCAACTACGCCAAGATCGCCGAACAGGTGTTTCTGGCGGCCGACGCGGCCCCCGTCATCAAGGACGCCGGGGGCACCGTCAAGGATACAATGTCGCCAGGATTCACCATTATGGGCAAGGTATTCGATCCTGGGAAGCCCGAGGACTATGTCAAATCTTTTGCTATTCGCAAGTCATGAGCGAGTCGTCTTGGGGTCCTGCGCCCGCGGGATCCCGGCGGTCCTTAAAAACGTCATAAACGAAAGGACGAGACCGCAATGTCCGCGGCCAGCTTAATTTGACTTTGTCACATTACTATACTTGACACACCTACGTTAATGCTGTAACCGTTCTTCAGATGAACGGCCTATTGGAGAAGCAAAGTGGTCAACACTTTATGCCGAAGCTCAAAACCGTCTGCATG
>JADFXL010000040.1 GCA_015233585.1 Alphaproteobacteria bacterium
ATGGCTCCAATGGGGAAGACGATGATCAAAATCGCGAGTTGGAACGTGAATTCCATAAGGGTTCGTATGGCGGCCGTTCTGACGTGGCTGGCCGAGGCGGCGCCGGACGTGCTCCTGCTCCAGGAAATCAAGGCGGAGGATGGCACATTTCCCCGACTCGAATTTGAGTCTCTGGGGTATGCCGTCGCCATTCACGGCCAGAAAAGCTACAACGGCGTCGCGATCCTCTCCAGGCTTCCCATGGAGTCGGTGATAATGGGATTGCCGGGCGACCCCACCGACAGCCAGGCCCGCTACATCGAAGCCCGGATCAACGGGCAGGTGTTGGCGGCGTCCCTGTACCTCCCCAATGGCAATCCCGTCGATAGCGACAAATTTGCTTACAAGCTGGCTTGGCTGGACCGTCTTCATCGCCACGCCGCCGCCACGCTGAGGCAATGGGAACTGCCCGTTGTCTTTGGCGGCGACTACAACATCATTCCCTCCGATGCCGATGTTTACAACCCCAAGGCCTGGGCGGACGACGCCCTGTGCCGTCCCGAGTCCCGGTCCCGATTTCGCGCGCTTTTGCATCTTGGGCTTACCGACGCCTACCGCGCCCTCAATCCGGCTCCGGGCGGATATACCTTCTGGGACTATAAGGCCGGGGCCTGGGAGAAAGACCGGGGGCTGCGCATCGACCACCTCCTCCTGTCCCCCCAGGCCGCCGACCGCCTGCTGGCTTGCGGCATCGACAAGACTCCGCGCGGCTGGGACAAGCCATCGGATCATGTGCCGGTATGGTGCGAATTGATGGACTGACGCAGAGCTATCTGCCCAAAATTATAAAGGGGGTCCGGGGCATCGCCCCGGTCAGGTGCAGGCGGAAGCCCGCCAGTTATCGCCACTCGATCGCTGGTGTGAATATGTAACCGATGCCGCGAACGGTCTGAATCAAACTGGGGCGGATGGGATTGGTTTCGATCTTGCGGCGCAGGCGCATGATCTGGATATCAATGCTGCGGTCAAAGGAATCGCAATCGAACCCTTTGGAGTAATCCATGAGCTGGTCGCGGGTAAGAACCCGGTTGGCATGGTTCATGAGAACCTCCAGCAAACGAAATTCGCCAATGGTCAGTTTCACCACGTCGCCGGTTGGAGCGGTGACTTTGGTGGCGGCAAAATCAACTCGCCAGCCATCGAACAACCCCACCTTGCCAACCGATTCCGTACTGACGGGCGCGCTGGAACGGCGCAGCACCGCGCCGACACGGGCAACCAGCTCCCGCACACTGAACGGCTTGGCGATATAGTCGTCGGCGCCTATTTCAAGTCCCACCACCCGGTCCATCTCGTCGCTGCGCCCGGTCAACATGATGATCGGCACCTTGGAGGTCACCCGCAACGACCGCATCAGATCAAAACCCGACTCTCCCGGCAGATTGAGATCCAGCAGAATCAGATCCACCTCACGCGCCGCCATCGCCCGACGCATCCCCGGCCCATCGGGAACCGCAGTGACCTCATAACCGTGGGTGGTCAGATAGTCTTCGAGAAATTCCGTCAGCGCTGCGTCGTCGTCAACCACGAGGACGTGCTTCTTCATTCGTTCCTTCCCACTACCCAGGTTTCTACCCCCACCTTTATGGGTAGCCGAACCCGGTAGTTTTGACAAAGACTATTGTTAAGGGACGGTGGCTGGCGAGACCAAAATGGCAGATGATGACGGCAAACATGCCCCCAGATTTCGGAAGGGCTGGATTTTTTCGTCCAGGGCCGTTAAATGCGTAACCCGCATAGCCGACGACAAGGAACTTATTAGTGCAGAGCATCAGCGAAGTCATCGCCCAGGAATTGAACGCTCGCCCCGAACAGATCGAGGCTGCGGTGGCCCTACTGGACGAGGGCGCCACGGTGCCCTTCATCGCCCGCTACCGCAAGGAGGTGACGGGGGGACTCGACGATACCCAATTGCGTACCCTGGAGGAACGCCTCGCCTATCTGCGTGAGCTGGAGGAACGGCGCGAAACCATCGTCAAAAGCATCCAGGAACAGGGCAAGATGACCCCGGAACTGGTCCTTGCGCTGGCGGCTGCGGATACCAAGGCCCGGCTGGAGGATCTCTATCTGCCCTATCGGCCGAAACGGCGCACCAAGGCCCAGGTCGCTCGCGAGGCCGGGCTGGAACCGTTGGCCGACGCCCTGCTGGCCGACCCCGGCCTCGTGCCCGAGACGGCGGCCGCGCCCTATGTCGATCCGGACAAGGGAATCGAGGATACCAAGGCGGCCCTGGAAGGCGCGCGCCAGATCCTGATGGAGCGCTTCTCCGAGGATGCCGAACTGGTCGGACACCTGCGCGATTACATGTGGGAAAATGCCCGCCTTGTCTCCATGCTGGCGGAGGGCAAGGCGGAGTCGGGGGCAAAGTTCTCGGATTATTTCGATTATGCCGAGTCCATAAAGTCGGTCCCCTCGCACCGCGCCCTGGCGTTGTTCCGGGGACGCAAGGAGGAGGTCTTGAACCTCTCGCTGGTACTGCCGGAACCGGAGGCAGGCACCGCCCTGGCGATGGGGCCGTGCGAACAGCGCGTTGCCGCCCGCTTCAACATCCAGGACCAGGGCCGTCCCGCCGACTCGTGGCTGGCCGAAACGGCCAGGTGGGCGTGGCGGGTCAAGATCTCCCTGCATATCGAACTGGACCTGATGAAACGTCTGTGGGAAACGGCGGAAGAGGAAGCCATTCACGTGTTCGCCGGCAACCTGCGCGCCTTGTTGCTGGCGGCGCCGGCGGGCCAGCGTCCAACCCTGGCGCTCGATCCCGGTTTTCGCAGCGGGGTCAAGGTCGCGGTGGTGGACAACACCGGCAAGACCATTGATACCGCCGTCATCTACCCGCACGAGCCGAAGAAACAGTGGGACGAGTCGATCGCCGTGCTGGCGGCGCTGTCGCTGCGGCACAAGGTGGAACTGGTCGCCATCGGCAATGGGACCGCGTCGCGGGAGAGCGAACGCCTGGTGAGCGACCTCCTGAAAAAGCATCCCCAGTTGAAACTGACCAAGGTCATGGTGTCGGAAGCGGGCGCCTCGGTTTATTCGGCGTCCGAATATGCCGCCAAGGAGTTGCCGGATCTGGATGTCACCCTGCGCGGCGCGGTGTCCATCGGCCGCCGGCTGCAAGACCCGCTGGCCGAGCTGGTCAAGATCGAACCCCGCGCCATCGGCGTCGGCCAGTACCAGCACGACCTCAGCGAGGCCAAGCTCAGCCGGTCGCTGGATGCGGTGGTGGAAGACTGCGTGAATGCGGTCGGCGTGGATGTCAACACCGCCTCGGCGGCGTTGCTGGCGCGGGTGTCCGGGCTGGGGGTGAGCCTTGCGCAAAACGTGGTGACCTACCGCGACGCCAACGGCGGCTTCCGCCATCGCGCCGACCTCAAGAACGTGCCCCGGCTGGGGCCAAAGGCGTTTGAACAGGCCGCCGGGTTTCTGCGCATCGTCGGCGGCATCGACCCGCTGGACAACTCATCGGTGCACCCGGAGGCCTATCCGGTCGTCTACCGCATCCTGGCCTCGACCAAAAAGGACGTGAAGGGGCTGATCGGCGCCACCTCGCTGTTGCGCTCGCTGGCGCCCGGCGACTTCACCGACGACAACTTTGGCGTACCCACGGTTGCCGACATTCTGAAAGAACTCGAAAAGCCCGGCCGCGACCCTCGCCCCGAGTTCCATACCGCCACCTTCAAGGACGGCATCGAGGAATTGAAACACCTGGAGCCGGGCATGGTTCTGGAAGGCGTGGTAACCAACGTCGCCAACTTTGGCGCATTCGTGGATATCGGCGTCCACCAGGACGGGCTGGTTCACATCTCGGTCCTCGCCAACAAATTCGTCAAAGACCCGCGCGAGGTGGTGAACCCAGGGGATGTGGTCCGGGTCAAGGTGCTGGAGGTCGACCTCAAGCGCAAGCGGATCTCGCTCAGTATGCGTCTGGACGAGACCCCCGCCGCAAAACAGCCGCCGGGACCGGGAGCCGCCGCGCCTGCCTCCCGCCCCTCGCGCGGGGGCGAGAAATCATCCCATCCGTCCCGCAGTGGCGAGACCCCTCGGGAGGGAGAGAAGGCCTCGCGCCCGCCGCGGGGTGGTGAGGCGGGACGTGGTGAGGCGGGCCATCGCCCGCCGCGTGGCGCGGAACGGTCGCAACGTCAATCCACGCCGCAGCTTCCGCCCCCCCCGCCCGGCGGGACCATGGCCGAAGCCTTCCTGCGGGCTGGTCTGGATGGAACCAAGAAAACCAAACGGTGAAGCGCGTTGCGGTAGCTGTTGATTCGCGGCAATAATATCAACGACTGTCGCAGATTGAAGACACCGCCTTGCTGGCACGAGGGACGGAAGCTCGCCGGGTTGGCATGGGAGGGCAAGGATGACGATTGCCGAATTGGTATACGAACAGACCAAAATCCTGCCGGATCATCTCGCTCGCGAGGTGCTGGATTTTATCGGCTACCTTCGGGAGAAAGAGGATCGCGTCGAGTGGCGAGACCTGATGAAGGCTCAGACGCCCACTCTGACAGCCATATGGGATAATACCGAGGACGAGGTATGGAACGATGTTTGATCGCGGCAGCCTGCTGCTCATCCCGTTCCCGTTTTCCGATCTATCCGCCACCAAATGACGACCGGTCGTGGCGTTGACCGCACCAGACGCCTATGGTGACTTCATCGCGTTGCCGGTTACCTCCCGTTCGCAACAGGAACACGGCCTGCCTCTTTTGCCGACGGATCTTGTGGAGGGAGCTTTGCCGCGCGCCAGTTGGGTGCGCACCGACCGAGTCGTCACCCTGAGTGCCGGCTTGGTTGTCAAAAATTTTGGCCGGGTGTCGGAGAGCACTCTGGCTACTGTGGCCGCGCGGCTTTGCGCCGTTGTGGGGCATTGATCTCGCAACCCATTGATGTGACGTGGCCTGTTCGTAATGGGGGGTTATGCGACTGGTATCCGAGAACTGGCTGCAATGTGTCAGAAGGGGCCGTTGACGCAAACGGCCAATTAAGTAGCGTGTTACCGAAACCTCTTGTTGTCTGGCAAGGCGCACCTCTACTCATAATATGTTTTGGTTTGGTTGATTGCGATAAGCAATTATGTGCTGATGTAAAGCAATATCATAATGCTACGAGTAACGATCTAATTTTTTCATGCAATACGTCATGTTTCCATAGGTTTTAGAGATTATAAGAATGAAAAAATTTATTGTAAATATTGCATATTGACAAATTGTAAATATTTGCAATCTTTCAAACTCTGCTGCGCCACTGTACTCTTTAACATGATGAATTCCGTCAATAGCCAACTGGTATCCAGCATACAATACCCCCGCAAACCCAAGAAGCAAACCAATAGTTATTGTCCTCCAGAATTTTGTATACTCAGAAATATACGGGATCGCCCGGCTATACCTGAGTCTTTCCAGAGATTTATCATTAGGAAGATGTGAAGAGTAATGTATGATGATAGAAAATGTTGATAACAATAGATATGTTATTCCGTTTTCACTCTGGCCAGCATGTATTGCTAACATTTTCAAATTACCAAAAAAATCATGAATGTTAGTTGGCGTCATTAGAATAACATTGACAACATACAATACAGCAATCAAGACAATAGGTATAGTCACCAAACCGTAATTACTCATTTTACTTCTTGTTCTTATCCGTCCGAACACCATAAAAATAACAATAATTACCACTGAAATCATTAAAGACGAGGTATTATCTAATAAATACATTCTCTGCTTTACAAGCTCGCCGCTCGGCAGCGTATACGGTATGCCTTTATCAACAATTAGAGCCATCTGGCTTGAAAATGTAAACCCTATACAGTTGACTATCCCGAGTCTCGCGTAAAATTGGTCAATTTTCATAATTATCGCCCCTGTGGTCTTGATCTCGATGACGATTTCGGTGCGATTTCGTATTCTGGCGACACCCCAGCTACTCTTTCTGAAAGCCCGTCCGAGCAACACGGGGATTCCAGCTACGTCGGCAGTACACGGTTCAGGGGTGTTGCAGGGTAGCCCTGCGAATGCCCGCTTCAGCCTCAATACGCAGAAAGCGTATCAGACGCGCAACAAAGATGGCAACTGCGGAAAGCGCTTCGGGAGTTGCGATGGCACTGCTCTGGCAGAGTTCCTGCCCTCGCCCAACAGCAGCTTCGGGTCATAAGCTCTTCCGACGCCCTACCCGCTTTTGTGCAGAACTCAAAAAATCCGTACAAAATCCATGTGCATAATAGCCATGCACTCTTGCCTTATAACCCGGCGCCACGAATGGGTTCCTTCGCTTCGAGCGCGATCGAAAACCTGTTCATGCCGTGCCCTCCCCAAAACGAAGATTCGCCGGAATTGACCGGCAAAAATCATGCCATAGCCTCTACCCGTCGCGGTCTTGCGCTCCATGCCAGATATTGAGGATTTCAACGGTAGCCAAGTTGATCCGGTAAACGATCACATAGGGCCAAAGTGCGACAATCTCGCGGGTTCCCGCCTTCAAGCCGGGCCGTCCGCGCTCCGGCAGATATTCGAGGCGGTCACATGCCGCAACAATTTGTACGGCAATACGGTTTGCGGCGGCGGGGTTTCGCGATCCGATGTAGGCACGGATCGCGGCAAGATTGCGGATCGCGGCCCGCGTATAGATTACGGGCATAGGGGCGGCGGCAACTCGTTCTCAGTTCCCCACGACAGAAGCCACCGGCGCACGTCCTCATAGGGTACGGTGCGTCCGGCGTTAGCGTCGTCGATTCCGTCGTCAACCGCAGCCAGAAAGGCGGCTGTGGTATCGTCGGGCAAGGGGCGGGCTGGCTCATTCATGGGAGCGATTATAAGCCAGATTATCCGTGATTGCCAGAGCTTGGCTGAAACGCGGCGGCAGGGTTCACTTCGGTGGGAAACTTTCTTACAGCAAACGGATTCTTTCGCGTTGAGTAGAATTCAAAAAATCCGCACAAAATCCATGTGTATAATAACCATGCATTCTTGCCTTATAATCCGGCGCTACGAATGGGTTTCTTCGCTTCGAGCGTGATCGAAAACCTGTTCATGCCGTACCCCTCCCAAATTCCCCTTGCAACCTCGCGCCGGACGCATCGACAAACGCCCCAGTCCCTGCTAAATTGGAATCATGATTGAGTCAGCCTGCCCATTGCCTGATTTTGACGACGATGACGCAGAAACAGCGGCATTGGCCGCCGCCGTGGCCGAAGCCCGCGCCGATCCCCGTATCATTCCTCACGAAGATATGCAGGCGTGGTTGCTGCGTCTTGCCGCCGGTGAATTCAATGCACCGCCGCCGGAACCTTGCCCGTTGTGACCATCGCATGGCGTGGCACAGGGCGCAAAGCCGCGAAGGGTAAGGGTTGGCCGCTGGCAAACCACACGTACCCCCCCGACCCTATTTTTTCCGGGAGTCCCCTGATATCCGGTCAGGGCCATTGCAGCGGAAGGCGGTTTCTGCAATGATCCGCCCTCCCAGGCACAACGCATTGAAATCTCTCGAAGGAATCCGGGAATGGGAATGGGTAGCATTTGGCACTGGATCATAGTGCTGGTAATCATCATGTTGTTGTTCGGCAAGGATAAGATCCCGAGCCTGATGGGCGACATGGCCAAAGGGGTCAGGGCGTTCAAGCAGGGACTCCGGGACGACGACGCGCCAGCCAGCGCGCCAGCCTCGACGGAGCCTAAGGCGCTGGAGCGGGAAACTGCGGTTCCGGTTCCGTCTTCGGCTCCGACCGTGGCCAACAAGGATCACGTCGGCTAGCGGCTGGCACACGGTTAGGGTACGAGCGCTTCATGTTCGATATCGGCATGTCCGAGATAGTGGTGATCGCCGTGGTGGCGCTGGTCGCCATCGGGCCAAAGGATCTTCCGCGAGCCTTGCGCACGGCGGGGCGCTGGGTCGGCAAGGCTCGGGTGCTGGCGGGTGAGTTTCAGCGGCATCTGGACGACATGGTGCGCGAGTCCGAAATCGAAGAGGTCAAACGCAAGGTCGCGGAATACGGTCGGACCGATGTCGACGCGGCCATCGCCAATGCCGTGGACCCCACCAGATCGATCCCCCGTGGGCTAGAGCTGCCCGAGGATCTGCACGAGTTCGACTCGATCGCCAAGGCAGTACCTCCACTCCCGACGATCGAACCCGCCCCTGCCCTTCCAGACCCGGCCCTTCCAGACCCGGCCCTTTCAGAAACGAATCCCCCGCCCGAGAATAGCCCGTGACCGGTTCCCTTCAGGACGATCCCGAACATCACACGATGCCGCTCATGGATCATCTGATCGAGCTGCGGCGACGGTTGATGTATTCGATTGCGGCATTTCTGGCGGCCTTTTTCGCCTGCTACGCCGTGCATGAGCCTATTTACGGGTTCCTCGTGGTGCCGCTGGCCCGGATCATGAAGGAAGTCGGCGGCAGTCAGCGTTTGATCTACACGGCGTTGACCGAGGGTTTTTTCACCAACATGAAGGTCTCGGCGTTCGCCGCGCTGTTGGTCACGTTCCCCATATTCGCCACTCAGATATGGCGTTTCATCGCGCCGGGGCTTTACCGGAACGAAAAGAGGGCGATGCTGCCGTTCCTGGTTGCCACCCCGGTGCTGTTCGCGGTCGGCGCATCGCTGGCGTATTACGTGGTCATGCCGCTGGCCTGGCGCTTTCTGCTGGGGTTTCAGACCACCAGCGCCGAAACCGTGCTGCCGATCCAGCTTGAAGCCAAGATGAGCGAGTACCTGAGTCTGGTCATGACGCTGATCTTCGCCTTTGGTCTTTGTTTTGAGCTTCCGGTGGCGCTGACACTGATGGCCAGGGTCGGGCTGGTCACCTCCAAGGGCCTGGCCGACAAACGGCGTTTTGCCATGGTCGGAGCATTCATCGTTGCCGCCATCCTCACACCGCCGGACGTTGTGAGCCAGACCAGTCTTGCTATTCCCTTGATCGGACTTTACGAAATTTCAATCCTCTCCTGCCGCTACGTGGAAAAGCAGCGCCGATCCGATGATGACGCCGCCGCTCAAAAAGAATAAAAGTGCCGGGGGTCCGGGGGACGCGCCGCGTCCCCCGTCTTCTACCGCGCACTGGACGTAGCCCGTCAACCATCGTATAACCCCACTCCATAACCATATTTCGCATAGCATGGCGGCACATGTACGACATCAAGTGGATTCGTGATCATCCTGACTTGTTCGACCGAGGGTTGGAGCGGCGATGGCTGCCCCCCCAGTCGGCACAGGTTCTTGGTCTGGACAAAGAGCGGCGCCTGGCTCAAACCGCAGCGCAGGAACTCCAGAGCCAGCGCAACAAGCTGGCCAGAGACATAGGTATCGCCAAAAGCCGGGACGAGGACACTTCGGCCCTCATGGCAACCGTTACCTCCGGCAAGGAAATGCAAGACTCGCTGGAAAAACGGGCCAGTGAACTTGGCGAAGCGCTGGAGGGCCGCGACGGGCTTTTGCTCTCGCTTCCCAACCCCCCCGCCGACGATGTGCCGGACGGCCGCGACGAGACCGCCAACGTCGAGGTGCGCCGGGTCGGTGAGCCAACCACCTTCCCCTTCCCCCCCAAGGAACACGATGAAATCGGCACCAGACTGGGGCTGATGGATTTCGACCGCGCGGCCAGGATGTCCGGCGCCCGGTTCGTGGTCCTGAAAGGCGCCCTGGCGCGGATGGAACGGGCGCTGGCAGCATTCATGCTCGATCTTCATACGACCGAGTTCGGCTACACCGAAGTAAACCCACCGGCCCTGGTCAAGGACGAAGCCCTGTTCGGCACCGGCCAGTTGCCCAAGTTCGCCGATGATCTGTTCCGCACCACCCAGGACCACTGGCTGATCCCCACCGCGGAAGTGCCCCTGACCAATCTGGTGGCCGGAGAAATTCTCGACGAGGCTACGCTGCCGCACCGTTACACCGCCATGACCTGGTGTTTCCGCTCGGAAGCCGGATCGGCGGGCAAAGACACGCGCGGCATGATCCGCCAGCACCAGTTCACCAAGGTGGAAATGGTCAGCATCGCCCACCCCGACCGCTCGGAAGACGAGCACCAGCGCATGACCGCCTGCGCCGAGGAAGTGCTGAAGCGGCTTGGCCTGCCGTACCGGGTGATCGTGCTGTGTACCGGAGACATGGGATTCTCTTCCCGCAAGACCTATGACATCGAAGTATGGCTGCCGGGACAAGGGCGTTATCGCGAAATTTCAAGTTGCTCCAACTGCGGCGACTTCCAGGCCCGGCGCATGAAAGCCCGGTTCCGTCCCGCCGGCGAGAAGGGAACCCGCTTCGTCCATACCCTCAATGGATCAGGCCTGGCGGTAGGGCGTACCCTGGTCGCGGTGCTGGAAAATTATCAGGAGGCCGATGGTTCGGTGCGGGTGCCCGAGGTGCTCCGCCCTTACATGGGCGGTCTGGAGCGGGTGGTGCCTTATGTCCATGCCTGATCCGGTTCACGACCCGGTCGAGGACATCACCAATGTCCGTATCCTTATCGCCAATGATGACGGCGTGGAAGCGCATGGCTTGCGGCTTCTGGAACGAATCGCGCGCACCTTGTCGCGGGACGTGTGGGTGGTGGCGCCGGAAACCGAACAGAGCGGGGCCGGGCATTCCCTGACCTTGCACCGGCCGTTGCGCATCCGCCCGGTCGCGCGCCGCCGCTATGCCGTTGACGGCACGCCAACCGACTGCGTTTTGCTCGCCGTCAACAAGATCCTAAAGGACAACAAGCCGACGCTGGTTTTGTCCGGCATCAATCGTGGCGCCAACCTGGGCGAGGATGTCCACTACTCCGGCACCGTAGCCGCCGCCATGGAGGGAACGCTCCTTGGTATGCGCTCCATCGCCATGAGTCAGTTATTCAAGTCGCCCCAGCCGATCAAGTGGGCGACCGCTGAACACTGGGCGCCGGAAGTCATCCGCCGTGTAGCCCGGAGCACCTGGCCGCAGAACGTCCTTATCAACGTCAATTTCCCCGATGTGGACCCGGAGGAAGTCACCGGGATCGAGGTGGTGACGCAGGGCAAACGCAAGATCGGCGACCATCTGGACGAGCGAATCGACCCACGCGGCCGACCCTATATCTGGATCAGCGGCCAGCGCAACGAAGACCGCAATGCGGCGGGTACCGATCTGGAAGCCGTCTATCGAGGCGCCGTGACCGTGACCCCGCTGTGCGTGGATCTGACGCATCGTTCGGCCATGGAGGAACTGGAGAAGGTCTGCCGGTGACGTTGGAAGCACGCAAGATCCGCCTGATTATGGAGCTGCGGCAGTCGGGAATCGGCGACATGCGCGTGTTGAGTGCGATTGAGCGAGTCCCGCGCGAAGTATTCGTTCCCCAGCTCTTTCAGGACCAGGCGTATCAAAACCGGGCGCTGCCCCTGGGTCATGGCCAGACCATCAGCCAGCCTCTGGTGGTCGCGGCGATGACCCAGGCCCTTGGTCTTGGGGAACGCATGAAGGTGCTGGAAATCGGCACCGGCTCAGGCTATCAGACCGCGATCTTGTCGCGGCTGTGCCTTCGGGTATATACCATCGAGCGTCATCGCGTTCTCCAGAAGGAAGCCTTGCTGCGATTCGAGCGACTGCGCCTGCATAATATCACCGCCCGCGTCGGCGATGGCACCAAGGGCTGGCCCGAACAGGCACCGTTTGAGCGCGTTCTGGTAACGGCCGCCGCCGATCAGATACCCACCGCCATTGTCGAGCAAATGGCCGTCGATGGGCTGATGGTGCTGCCCCTGGTCACGAAGGGGGGGCGCGAGCAGCATATCATGCGGGTTCGGCGCACTGGGGGTGGTTTCGATAGCGAAAGTCTGAGCGCGGTACATTTCGTGCCGTTGGTCGAGGGAGCGTTGCCTGAGGAAATGGAATGGCTAGCCAGCCGTCAACAATCACCGCAGGGTTGAGCCGCAGACGTGCTGGCTCTATAGTCCACGCCATGATGAAATGTATGACGCATAGGGGGCTATCCGTCGCCGTTGCCGTGGCTGCGTTGTCCCTCGCTGCCTGCGACCGGACAGAGCCGCCGGCCCCGGTAACCTATGGCGATCCAGGATCCCGTGCCAGCCATCCGGCGGCCAATCCCGCCGCGCCCACCAGCGTGGTGGTTCAACGTGGCGATTCAATTCACGCCCTGGCACGCCGTTACCGCGTGCCGGTCAAGTCGCTGATTGTCGTCAACAACCTGGAGCCGCCCTATACCCTGCGAGCCGGACAGACGCTGGTACTGCCGCCATCCCACCAGTACAAAGTGCAACGCGGGGACTCCGTCTCCAAGATCGCCCGGCAATATCAGGTGGCGGCGCCAGCGCTGATTCGCCTCAACGGCCTGAAGCCTCCTTTTGGTATTCAGGTGGATCAGGTATTGGTCCTTCCCGATTCCTCCACGGAGGAAACGGATAGCGCGACTCGTTCCTCGACCATGGCCGTCAATTCAGTCCCGTCCCCGCCGCCAACTCGACTTTCCTCATCGCCATCGTCCAGGCCGGGTTCCGTAATGCCCGGCAAGGTGACCTCCGTTCCGCTTGAGGATGTTCCCCCGGCGCCAGCGGCCACCCCTTCGGCGCCATCGTCCACGTCAGCTTTCGCTGACCCGATTCGTGGCGGTCGCCCCAAACCGGAAACCACCGCTGCGCCGCCTTCGCCAAAAGCCGTGTCGGCGATCAAGCTTCCGGTCGAGGACTCCGTCGCGGAGGCGGAACCAGAACCGCCTGTTACCCCTCCGGCTGCTTCTCCTGTTGCGCCACAGAACCAGCCAATTGTTCCCCCGGTCCAGCCACAGGCACAACCGGTTGCGCCTCCGGCAACAACCCAACTCGCAGCCGTAACCATTCCAGATCCATCACCCCGTGCTGGCCATGCCTTCTTGTGGCCGGTAACCGGCAAGGTCGTGTCCAGGTTCGGTGCTCAAGGCGAGGGAATGCAGAATGACGGCGTCAACATCGCCGCGCCCAAGGGTACCCCCGTCCGTGCCGCCGAGAACGGCGTTGTCGTCTACACCGGGAACGAACTGAAAGGCTTTGGTAATCTGCTGCTGATCAAACATGCCGACGGCTGGATGACCGCCTATGCCCACCACGACAAAATTTCTGTCCATCGCGGCGATAAGGTCAAACGCGGGCAAGTGGTGGGCACCGTCGGCAGCACCGGCAGCGCCGCCTTCCCCCAACTTCACTTCGAGGTTCGTCGCGGTACCAAACCGGTCGACCCCGCCCCATATATGGAGGGGGGACCAAAGGTGTGACCCGAACGAAATTCAACCTCTGGCCTCATACTTAAGCAAATATCGTCCAATCAAGTTCATTTGAGACGTTGGCCAAGCGACAGGGTGGTGAATAGGTTTCGTGCTGCAAATGCGTTTGTATTCGAAGGCACATTAGGGTACATAAAATCCAGGTCTTTTCCCTAGTTCGAGCCATGTATATGAACGTCAAAGCTTCGCTGGCTGCCGCGTTAATCGCTTTTGTGGTGTATCCTCCAGTGGTTATGGCTGCCTCTGGGGAACCACAATCGGCGGCTTCGGTTCCAGCCGTCTCCGACCAGCAGACCGCTGCGGCAGATTTGCCGGTATCCAGAAAGGGTAAGATGGCCAAATCTGACCCGATCCCGGTATCCAAGAAGAAAGAGACCGACAAAAAAGAGATCATCGCTGGCGAGTTGCCAACGGCGGTATCGGCATCACCGGTGACACCGGCATCACCGACGGCATCGGCATCCTTGGCGTTCGAGTCCGAATGCGCCTGGACCGGCAAGCGCATCACGAGTTTGCTGCATCGCGATGACGTTGACACCGCCCTGCACTTTTATTCGTTCTATCAGGATTTCGGCTGTCCGGTACAGCATCTCGGCAAAGCATTAGGCTGTGTGGTCGCCAATCCAGCCGACCAGGGCGAGGAAGCACTTGCGGATCGAGTCGATCGTTGCTGGGCCGACCCGAAATCGCGCCGTATTGGCACCAAGATCGCAGAACCCGCAAAGGCTGTGGAACCCGCAAAGGCCATGGAACCCGCCAAGACCGAGGCCAAGGGCCCAAGTGAGCCGAAACCACCCGATGCTGTGGCGGCTGCCCAGCCGCCGAAGCCACAGAGCCTGCCCGATAAAAAATGATTTGGCGTGACATCAATATGCCGTAATCTTGGTGTAGATATCTCTCTACTCGATGAATTTCGTCGAGCGGCTCTTGTTTCGTTATCGGCCCCCGTTGACCACACACTTTACAAGAGGATCGCCACCCATGAGAAGCGTCGTCGCTGCGGCCCTTATCGCGGCTGCCTTGAATGCGTCGGCATGGTTCGTAGCTCATAGAACGGCATCTCCTCCCGATGCCGATACCGAAATCCAGTCCGTTTCCTTCAGTCCTTATGGACCGAAGCAGAACCCCGTCAGTCGTGATATGCCTACGGCCGCGCAGATCGCCCGCGACTTGTCGCTGGTGTCAGGAGTGGCCAGGGGGATTCGTATTGACACCACGACCGAGGGGATGGAAGTCGTCCCCGCCATGGCGCGGAAATACGGCCTGAATGTCACGCTCGGCGCCTGGGTGGATAAAAACGAGACCCGCAACAAACGCGAACTCGAAAACGCCGTTGAACTGGCCAAGAAAAATCGCAATGTGCGGTCCATTCTGGTCGGCAACGAAATGATCTACCGTAAGGACAAGACCGTGGACGAGGTGATCGCGATGTTGCGCCAGATGCGCAAGCGCGTCCACATCCCCGTATCCACCGGCGAAATCTGGAATGTGTGGCTCGCCAATCCTCAGTTGGTAAAGGAAGTGGACTATATCGCGGTCCATATCCTGCCCTACTGGGAAGGCGTTCCCGCCGAACACACCGTGGAATATTCGCTCCAGCGATTTGACGAACTGCGCAAAGCCTATCCCGGCAAGAAGATCGTCGTCAGCGAATTCGGCTGGCCCAGCAACGGCTACAACAATTTGGCCGCCGTTCCCGATCCCCTGGCCGAGGCGCGTGTTTTGCGGGAATTTCTGGTGGAAGCTCGCAAACGGGGCATTGATTACAACATCATTGAGGCGTTCGACCAACCGTGGAAGACGATGGAAGGAAGTGTCGGTGCCTATTGGGGACTGTTTGACGCCAATCGCGTTCCGAAATTTTCATTTACCGGTTCGGTAGATACCCATGACGATAGCGCCATGGCCGCCGTGTCCCTGGTGCTGGGCCTGGGTCTGACGGTACTTGGGCTGCGCCGCCGCCACCCACGACTTGGTCAGGCGGTCGTCTATGCCTTGGCCGCCAACGCCATGGGCGCCGGGCTGGCCATGGCCGGAGCCTATCCATTCCAGTATTACATGAGCGCCGGTCTATGGATCATGTGGAGCCTCGGCTGCGTCATGCTGCTGCCGCTCACCGCCATTACCCTGTCCAAGATCGACGAACTCGCCGCCGTGCTGCTGGGGCACCGCCCCCGCCGGCTGATCGTGCCGGACACGCAAAAGATGCTTTCCGGTGGCGTCTTCCCCAAGGTCTCCATCCACATTCCGGCCTATCGGGAACAGCCCGAGATGCTGAAGGCGACCCTGGATAGCCTCGCCGCGCTGGATTACCCAAATTTCGAGGCCGTGGTCATTATCAACAACACGCCCGAGGAGTCCTATTGGCGCCCGATCGAGGCCCATTGCGCCAAACTGGGGCCACGCTTCAAGTTTCTGAATCTGCGCAAGGTTAACGGGTTCAAGGCCGGGGCAATGAACGTCGCCCTGGAGTATACCGCACCCGACGCCGAAGTTCTCGCGGTCATCGACGCCGATTATGTCGTCGAGCCGGACTGGCTGAAGGATCTGGTGCCCTGCTTCGCCGATCCCAAAGTGGCGATGGTGCAGGCGCCCCAGGACCACCGCGACGGCGCGGAGACCGTACTGAAGCGGATGATGAACTGGGAATATGCCGGCTTTTTCGATATCGGCATGGTCCAGCGCAACGAGGATGATGCCATCGTCGCCCATGGCACCATGCTGATGGTGCGTCGCTCTGCCTTCGAGGCCGTCGGAGGCTGGGGCACCGACACCATCGTCGAGGATACCGAACTGGGCTTGCGCCTGTTCGAGGCCGGATACTCGGCGCACTACACCCGAACCCGCTATGGTCGTGGCCTGCTGCCGGACACTTTCAAGGCATTCAAGACCCAGCGCCACCGCTGGGCCTATGGTGCCGTTCAGGTCTTCAAGAAACACTGGCCGCACATGAAACCCGGCGTGGAGGGGCTGACCCCGGCACAGAAATTCCAATACCTCACCGGCTGGTTCTATTGGCTTTCGGACGCCATGGGCGCGCTGATCTCGGTGCTCAACCTGATCTGGGTACCGATGGTGCTGCTGGTCGGCGTGATCATGCCCACCACCGCCATGACCCTGCCGATCCTGGCCGCCTTCGTCATCAACCTGCTGCACAGTTTCCTTTTGTACCGTGTCCGGGTGCGTGCTCCGCTGATCGACACGCTGGGAGCCTCCGTGGCCGCCATGAGCCTGCAATTGACCGTTGCCGGGGCGGTATTCGACGGCTTCATCAAGGATGGCATCGCCTTTAACGTCACCGCCAAGGGCGGCGGGGCCAAAAAGAAGAACAGCGAAAGCTCCGCCCGTGCCGAAACCATCATGGGTCTGTTGCTGGTGATAGCGGCAACGGCAGTCGCGGCCCTGAACCCTGAGCACATCAAGGAACAGAACCTGTTCGCCGCAACCTTGGCGATTCAGAGCCTGCCATTTCTGGCCGCTGCTCTCATGCGGACCATCGAGAAAGTTCAGAATTGGCACGGCGCTCGCCGAGCCGAGGCGGCGGCGCCGACAGCGCTGGCGGCGGGGGCTGTGGTTGGTACGGTGGGGTGATACCAGCGAGCATGAAGATTCACCCACATTCCTTATGACCGTCATGGCCGTGCTTGTCACGGCCATCCACG
>JADFXL010000410.1 GCA_015233585.1 Alphaproteobacteria bacterium
GGCCAGGAACTCGCTTTTCAATCGGCTGGCTTCCTCAGCCTTGCGCTTGGCCTCCTGTAAGGTCACGATCGAGCCCTGCACGCTGTCGGCCATCTGGTTGAACGAGTGCGCCAGGCTGGCCATCTCGAATTTCAAGAAACACCAGCCCTCGTTCATTGTAAAGGGAGCGGGCGAAATCATCAATGGCCGCCAGGTTGTGCTCCAGCATCATCGGGGCGATCGAGGCATTAAGCAAAGTACCGATTTCGACGCTGGTCATCTCGACCTGGTCGAACAGAAAGCGCTGAATGGTCTGGATCCCGATCAACATCAACGAGCCGGTCAACATGGTACTGACGGCGAAGTTGACCAGAACAACTTTTAACCATAATGGTATGGTTCGCAGGAACAACATCAGATCGCTCCGTTACATGCCGTCCAGCACGAGATGAAGTTCAGGCAAGAAAGCATCTAGTTTACCCAGCTCCTCCTCGGAGATCGCCCGCACCCCCTCGCGATCGGTGGTCCCCATCGAGCGCCGCCCCTCTTCGCTATCATTGATAAATGCGATAATTTCCTGCTGAATCCGCTGGCTGAAGGTCTCGCTGAGCGCTGGGCTGGTGAGATACATCAGAGCGGGTGCCCGACCCGGGACAGGTCCGGTCAGGTTTTCGCTGGAACCGATCACCCGCACGCGCCGGGCCAGATCAGCCGGCATTTGCTGGAACGCCCAACTCGAGACCGCCGCTGCGACCGCATCATGGTTGACCACCGACAGCACCGCGCTGTTGTGGGTCTTTGCCGAAATCACGCTCACGTCTTGTCCGGGAACCAAGCCACGGCTCCGCAAAAACAGCCGGGCCAGAATAGAAACCTGAGCCAACGGGTCTGGAAGGATGACGTTTCGCCCCCGAAGCTTGTCCAGTTCCGTCTCCGGATCGTCCGCGGCAGCCACGAACACGGCCACCAAGTCCAGTGACGTGCGGAGTATCGGCCGATAGCCATTCTCCCTTTGTGCCATCCGCCCCATGTGGGAGCCTGTCAACAGAACGCTATAGTCCCCATGCGCGGTGGCCTGTATGAAGGCACGATAATTTGGTTCCGTCATCACGGCCACCGGCCGCTCAAGCCGGTTCTGCAGCCACAACCGCAAGGGGTTGTAAACCTCAAGCATCGCCCGAGGACTGAGGTAAGGCACGATGCCGAGACGAATGGGTTCCAGTTGTTCAGCCGCCGCAAGCGGACTGGACGCCATGCAAAGCAAGGCCAGGGCAACCCATCGTCTCATGAAGCCTACGGAACTTCTCCCAACAAGGAAATTTTTAAACACGACAATGTCCTTCAGGTTGATCACGTCGGCCTGCCTGGTCATTCTAATAGATGTAAACCTGTTCCATATCTACCTCATATTAGGGGCTTGGTACCGGACCGGGTTCAGTGAACCATTGGGTTGTCAATCTGTTTCTTCTCATGAATTCTTAGCGTGCGGCGCTGTTAGTTGCCCGTTTGTAACCATTGTACACTTGTTATCCCGTCCCCCCAACGCCGGCTCGCATAATATCAGTAACAAGCCAACAATCATATATGCCCGTTCGCCGGCAATGGCACGGCTTATCATGCGAACACAGTGCATTGACATTGTTCGCTTCCGTTTTCCCCCTCATTTCCACTCAATCGGCTGTAAAACGTTGCCAGCCGTTCCCAGGGCTTATCGAGCTTCCGGATCAAGGCGCAGCCGAGAGCTGGGTCAGGGTCGGAGATCTCGCTCCGAGTATCACCGGGGGTCAGCGCCGCGAAACTGGATGTCCAGAGCGGCGGCCATCTTGCGCCTGCGATTGATGACCGGATCAGCGTTGGCGGTGCGCTTGCTGCTGTCCGAGAGGGTGAGGGTTTCAAGCAGGGCAGACATTGCGTTCTTTATGTGTTCTTGGTGTGGGGAGCCTATGGATGATTGAGAAAAGGTCAATCGGAGATTGAGGTTATTTAGTCTGGTTGAGCGTTTATATTCCAGGCAGCCGCTGTTCGAGGTGCGCGCAATCTGGCGTAATGAGTTGATATTATTGCAGTGTGGAAAACGGCATAAATGGGTATCCCCTTCACTGACCTACCCAGGCTTGGCCGGCCGTTCGGTTCCTACGATGGCGCGATATGGCGCGGGGCCGACGGCAACAGCCTGTTGCGCGAGCCTGTGAAAGAGCAGCCCTCGTG
>JADFXL010000411.1 GCA_015233585.1 Alphaproteobacteria bacterium
TTATCAGTGGCTGCCGCACGCCAGCCGATGAGCTTTATCGGGAGGAAGTCCAATCCTGGTCACAAATGGACAAGGAGCAGGGAAAGATCAAGGTAATCCGGCTGGTTGACAAAACCGCCAATATGCCATGGTCGGGTCAGGTGGGGCTGGTCACCACGCCCATCAAGGATCTGGAGATACGGCCGGGGCAAACCATGGTCGCTCTGTGCGGGCCGCCGGTGATGTACAAATTCGTCATTATGGAACTGGACGCCCATAAAATCCCCCACGCCCAGATTTTCGTCGATCTGGAACGACGCATGAAGTGCGGTGTGGGCAAATGTGGCCACTGCCAGATCAACCACGTTTATTGCTGCAAGGACGGTCCGGTTTTCCGCTTCGGCAACATCGAGCACCTTCCCGAGGTACTGCAATGAAACCCAAGGTCGCTTTTTTTGATTTCGCCAGTTGTGAGGGCTGTCAGCTTGCCGTGCTCGACTGCGAGGATATTTTTCTGGATATCCTGGGGTTGGTGGACATCGTCGAATTCCGCGAGGCCATGTCGGAAACGGCGCCGCGTTTCGACGTGGCCTTTATCGAGGGCAGCGTCAACCGGGAAGAGGATGCCCAGAGGTTACGGAATATCCGTGCCCGCAGTACCTATGTGGTGGCCCTGGGAGCCTGCGCCTGCATCGGCAATGTCCAGGCCCGGTCCAATTTTATCGCGCCGGCGGAAAATTACCGGCGGGTATACGGCGTGGAAGCCCGCAATCAGGCTCAGACCGACCCGGAGTTCTGGCCACTGTGGGCGCATACCAGGGTTCGGGCGGTCAAGGAAATCGTTCCCGTCGATTTCGAACTGCGCGGCTGCCCCGTGGTACCTGAGGAGTTCATTGCCCTCGTCAAGGCCCTGATCAGCAGCACCGTCCCCTATTTTCCCGCCAACGCCGTTTGTGTCGAATGCAAAATGAACGAAAACGAATGCGTATATGATCGGGGAGAGACCTGTATGGGGCAGATCACCTTTGGTGGCTGCAAGGCTGTTTGCGTGACCAACGGCTACCGGTGTGATGGATGCCGGGGCCTGCTGCCGCACGCCAATCTGCCGGCTCACCAGGGGCTGCTGCGGGAAAAGGGCCTTTCCGCCGCACAGATCCAGAATCAGTACCGGCTATTCTGTAGCACGGAGTTCGTGGGACAGGAGAAACGGCGATGACCCCCAATACCAGAACCTACAACATCGAAGTCAACCATGTTACCCGCGTCGAGGGCCATGGCAATATTCGCATCAACACGCGGGAAGGCGTGGTGGAGGAAGTAAAGCTTTGCATCGTCGAGGCCAACCGATTTTTCGAGAGCCTCACACGTGGCCTGTTGCCCCACGAAGTCCCCTGGGTGGTGGGCCGCATCTGCGGCATCTGCTGCGTCGGCCATCAGTTGTCCGCCACCAAGGCCGTCGAGGATGCCCAGGGCATTACGGTCTCCGGGCAAACGGTTCTGTTGAGAAAAATGCTCAACGAGTCCCAGTTTCTGCAAAGCCATGTCCTGCACGTCTACTTTCTGGCCGTTCCTGATTTCGTTGGCACGCCCAGCGTTTTGCCTCTGATAAAAACCCATCCTGAAGTCGTAAAAAGAGCGCTTCGCTTAAAAAAGCTGGCCAACGACTATACCGCCGTCTTGGGCGGGCGCGCCATTCATCCCATGAGCAACACATTGAAGGGCTGGCGCAAACTGCCGGAGATGGACCAGATCGAACGCATCCGCGACCGTCTGCTAGCCGCCGTGCCGGATCTTCTTGAGACCATCGCGATCGTCAAGACCCTGAAGATCCCGGATTACGAGCGGGAGACCGAATTCGTGTCGTTGAAACATCCCAGCGAGTATGCCCTCTATGATGGCGACATCTTCAGCTCCGACTCCAGGGAAAGCGTGTCCGTTCGCGACTACCGTTCGGTCACCAACGAATTCACGGTTCCCCATTCCACCAGCAAGTGGTCCCGCTGGCACCGGGACGCCTATGCGGTGGGCGCTTTGGCACGGGTGAACAACAGCTTCGACCAGCTCCGTCCAGAGGCGCGGGAAGTCGCCGAAACCCTGGGCCTCAAGGTGCCCTGCTTCAATCCTTATATGAACAACCTCGCCCAGGTGGTGGAGATCATTCATTGCGCCTACAACAGCCTGGCCATGATG
>JADFXL010000412.1 GCA_015233585.1 Alphaproteobacteria bacterium
ATCCCTGATCGTTGTGCGCTCTGGGTCAGGGGTGTATCCGCCCAGCACGAACCAAACTTCTCAAATCAGCCTCGATATCGTGAAAACGGTAGGACTTGCGCACGGATCCGGTGCGGCTTCGGCTGGCACATCGACTCCGTCGAAATCCTCCAGCGGCGCATCCGATGTGGGGGTCGACGTCAGCGCCTGAAGCCTGGTAAGCAGACTGCCCTCCGTCGGGAAGTGCTGCTTCTGGTGTTTCAAACAGGGCGGGTCTGTTGCTTGGCGCCTCCCCCCTTCCCCGGTCGGGAAGGGGGGAGGCGCCAGAGTTCTTTATGTCCGGTAAATTTTCGGTGTGTGCCGTGCTTTTTTGGCATGGTCCCCCTTGCCGACCGTCGCGCGAAGTGCTTTATGTTGGTCTCAGATGTCCGCATGAGGCGAGGTTCCATGGGTGTCGCGTTAGCGACGCTTGGTGCCCGAACCACCGGCAGCCCAAGATTTAAGGAATAGGTTCCATGATCAAGCATGTCCTGCGCGTCGCCGCGCTTTGCTGTCCGTTGTTGGTAACGGTTACGGCGGTAGCGGCTCCGAACGGCGACCCCATCATCGCGGTCGTTAATGGCAAGGAGATCCACCACTCTGCCCTGGATCGGCTGATGGAGTCGCAGCCGCAACTTCAGAAGGCCCCCCTCGACAAACTTTACCCGCAATTGCTGGATCATCTTGTCGCTACTGAGTTGTTGGCCGCCGAAGGACGCAAGGCGAACCTCCAGAACGATCCCGATGTCAAGGCACAACTGAAAGATCGCGAAGACCTGTTGGTCCGTCGTGCCTATCTGACGAAGCAGGTTACCAGCAAGATCACCGACGAGATGCTGAAGGACCACTATCAGACCCTGATCAAGAAGATGCCCCCCAAAGAAGAAGTTCACGCACGCCACATCCTGGTGGACTCCGAAGACAAGGCGAAGGCAGCCATCACCGAGATCAAGGGCGGCGCCGATTTTGCCAAGGTGGCGGAGAAAGTATCGACGGACGGCTCCAAGGAACATGGTGGTGACCTTGGCTTCTTCACCAAAGACGAAATGGTCGCACCCTTCGCCGAGGCCGCATTCAAGCTGAAAGCCGGGGAAATGACCGATGAGCCGGTGAAAAGCCCGTTCGGTTGGCACGTTATCAAGGTTGAGGAACGCCGCATGGCGACTCCGCCGAAGTTTGATGACGTGAAAGATGAAGTCCGCACCATGGTAGCCGAGTCGATGGTGCGTGATCTTGTCACCGACCTTCGTTCCAAGGCCAAGGTGAAGACTTTCAAGGCCGATGGCTCACCGGATGCCCCCGCGAAATAGCGCGGCGGCTCCGTGTCGCGGGAAAATCAAGGGATCGCACATGTCATGACGGATGTCGTATCGCCTCTGGCGCCGGAAACCGCGCCCGCATTGCCGGTTGTAGCTGGCGTGCGACTTGCCGTTCATGCTTGTGGCATTCGATACAAGGGACGGCCCGATCTGTTGATGGCCGAGTTCGCGCCTGAAACCACCGTCGCAGGCGTCTTCACCCGCTCCCTGACCTGTTCGGCGCCGGTGGACTGGAGCCGGGCGGCGGCGGCAACCGGGCGGGCCAGCGTGCTGCTGGTTAACTCCGGCAACGCCAATGCGTTCACCGGCAGCGCCGGGATGACGGCGGTACAACGGACGGCGGATGCGGCGGCGGCGGTGATGGGGTGTGCGCCGACAGCGGTGCAGATCGCTTCGACCGGCGTCATCGGAGTGGTGCTCGACGAAACCCGCATCACCGAGAACCTCGCCCAGGTTCGTGCCTCTCTCAGTGCTACCGCATGGCCCGAGGCGGCGCGCGCCATCATGACCACCGATACCTACCCGAAGCTCGCCACCCGCACGGCCATGATTGATGGGGTGGCGGTGCAGATCAACGGCATTGCCAAAGGGTCCGGCATGATCGCCCCCGACATGGCCACCATGCTCGGCTTTGTATTCACCGACGCTGCCATCGGCCCGGAGGTTCTGGGCGAGATGCTGCGCCGTGGCGTGAAACGTTCGTTCAACTGCATCACGGTGGATAGCGATACTTCGACCAGCGACACGCTCCTGATGTTCGCCACCGGCCAGGCCGCCCATACCCGGATCAAGACCCACAAGGACGCTCATCTCAAGGATTTTCG
>JADFXL010000413.1:0-1629 GCA_015233585.1 Alphaproteobacteria bacterium
CGAGAAGGGGATCGACCTCGTCACCACCATCGCCGCCGACCTGCCTGATCTGGTGAGCGGCGCTCCCACCCGCATCCGCCAGATCCTGCTCAATCTGGTGGGCAATGCGGTCAAGTTCACTGCCGCCGGCCATGTTCACTTGGCGGTTCGTCCGTTACATGACGAAGACGGCTGGGCGCGGATCGAATTTGCCGTCACCGATACCGGTATCGGCATCGCCAAGGAAAAACTGGACGGGCTGTTCCAGCCCTTCACCCAGGCGGACAGCTCGACGACGCGGCGGTTTGGCGGTACGGGGCTGGGGTTGTCGATCAGCCGGGCGCTGGTGCAGATGATGGATGGCAACATCGGCGTGGAGAGCCTTCCCGGTGAAGGATCGACCTTCTGGGCCCATCTCCCGCTCCGCGTTTGTCCCGAGCGAAGAAAGTCCGGCAAGGGCCAATTGGCCGGAAAACGGGTGCTCGTGGTTTCGAAAAGTGCCATTCTGAGCGGGATTTTGGAACGGTACCTGGTGTTTTTCGGGGCCAGCGTCATGATGCTTGAGACGATTGGCCCAAGGCTCGACCAGGAAATTGCGGATAACGGTCCAATCGATTTCGTTCTGGTCGATGACCAGCCCCCCTCGCTCACCGTCGAAAAACAGGTGGCGGCGATCCCCGGCTCAAAGGTGGCAGAAAACGCAAAGATCGTGGTGATGCTTCCGCGCGCCTTCCTTTCGCAGGCAAAGGTGCGTTTTCCAGAGGCTTTTGCCCTGCTGCCCAAACCCATTTCCAGACAGGCTCTGTGGGACATCGCGGCGGCAGCGTCCGGGCTTGTCCCTGATTCAACCGCGCAGACGGCGATATCCCGCTCCGGGGACTTGACAACGCGCGAGATTCTATATCATTTGGCCAGTCCAGAGCTTTGCCGGGCCAACGGCACGATGATTCTGGTCGCCGAAGACAATAGCGTTAATCAGACCGTGATACGAATGCTCATGGAAAAGCTCGGTTTTGCGATTGAAAACGTTGGCAACGGGATAGATGCGTCGGCTGCGCTGCAAAAGCAGGATTATGGACTGCTTCTGACCGACTGTCATATGCCGGAGATGGATGGTTTCGAACTCACGATGAAAATTCGCGAGCTTGAAAAATCGTCTGGAAAACACCTCCCTGTGATTGCGGTCACCGCCGACGTGATGGCCAGCACCGAAGCCTCCTGCCGGAACATAGGCATGGATGCGTGCATCAAGAAACCGATCGGGATTCTCGATATTGAAAAGATCATCCGCCAGTTCCTGCCCGCAGCCATAGAACAGCGGCAACGTCGGCAGGCGGATGGTGCAAAAGACAAATCATCCGTAAAAGATGAGTCTCTCCGTTCGCCAGTTTCCGGCGCACCCGTTCTCGACCCGTCGTATCTGCGCGAAATGACCGGGGAGGATGACGCGGCCTTGGTGGAGATACTCGATGACTTCCTGCGCATCGGCCAGTCCCTTGCCAACGACATTGAGCGGGGCGTTGTTTCCGGCGACCTCGTTGCCGCACGGGATGCGGCTCATTCGCTCAAAGGATCGGCACGAATGGCGGGCGCCTTATTTTTGGGTGAGATTTGTGCCGAAATTCAGGACCGGCTTCATGCCGGTGATGT
>JADFXL010000413.1:1647-2161 GCA_015233585.1 Alphaproteobacteria bacterium
ACTGCCCATGTCGTGCCTATGCGCCAAGCCCTCGCCGAGGTCGCTAACGCTGTAAGTATCATTGGCAAGTCGTAAAGAATTATAATCCTACAGGCAACGAGAAATTCTTGTCATGTCAGAAATGCCGAAAATAAATTACAGTAATATGACAGCCATGATCATTGACGATCAGGAATTCGTCAGGGAAATTATTTCAAAAATGCTGTATCAATTCGGATTCGAAAAAGTATTGACCGCCGCCGATGGCGGAGCGGGATTCGATGCGCTCGAATCCAATAAACCTGACGTCATTATTTGCGATATCGCGATGAAACCTGTTGGTGGGCTGGAATTCGTGCAAAAGTTGCGCGAGCATCCCATGGCGGCTTATGCCTATATTCCCGTGATTATCATGACCGGTGACATGAATGCGGACGTCATGATAAAGGCCAAAAAACTTGGCATTAGCGCGGCGGTCATAAAGCCAGTCCCACCGAAGAAGCTCCGTGAAAAAATCGACAGTCTTTTCAACGCG
>JADFXL010000414.1 GCA_015233585.1 Alphaproteobacteria bacterium
CGCCGCCACCGCCGCCGCAGGCGCCCGACAGCACCATCCAGGCGGCGGGTGCCACCCAGCGGGCGCGCGCCGCGGCGGCGATGGGGCCGATGGCGTTGATCACCACCACCCCGGCCGGGCTGGTGGCCCCGCCGCAAACCACCGGCAAGTCGCTGACGGGGGCTTAAAGCCAATGGCCGGGATGTGGGTGGCCGCCTGCGCCAGTCCCGACGTGGGGGCGGCGGTGTCCACCCCGTGCCTGGCGATGCCGGCCCCGCCGCCGGCCCTGGCCGAGGTGCCCCCGCCGCCGACGTTCCAGGCACGTTTATCGACGCTCTTGTCGAGCTTGCTGCCGACGCCGACCGCGCCGCCGCCTTCGCCGCCGAGTGCCACGGCTACGTCGGCAAACTCGGGGAAGTAACACGTTAACCCCATCATTTTTTGATCCAACCAACTGCTGGAAGGAATTGTTATGCCTGACGAAACCACCCCTGCCATTGCCGCAGCCCCCGAACCCGGTTCGCCCCAACCGCCGCGCCCGTTCGAACAGGTCAGCCAGGATGTGGCGACGGCCAAGGCCAAGCTCGCGGATATCGATGCGCGCAAGCGGGCGATGATCGAAGAAGTGACCGGCCGGCGGATGGCGCTGGAAGCCGAAGAGGCGACGCTCCACACCGAAATCAAGCATCTGCTGGCCGAGGCCGAAGCCGGCATGACCAAGACCAAGGCCGAACTGGCCAGCCTGGAGAGCGACCTGGGAACCGCCCTCGGCACCGTCGGACACTGGCTGGAGCATCTGGTCGGCGCGCGCTAGGGTAAGAACATCCGCGGAACTCTGGGGGACTGCCATGCGCCATCCGTGCGCCATGGAACAAACGGCAATCCCCAGAAAACGGCGGAAATCCTAGGATTTCCGCGGCACTTCCGCCGCCACCCGGAACAAAAGCAAACGCCCTGCAAGTCATTGAACTTGCAGGGCGTTTTTTGGTAGCGGAGGAGGGACTCGAACCCCCGACACGCGGATTATGATTCCGCTGCTCTAACCAGCTGAGCTACTCCGCCTCAGGCCTCGCGGGTGGCGCGATATAGTCTGTTTCATGGCCGTCTGTCAAGCTTCCCACGATATCGATGGGTTGCTGGCGGCTGGGACTGGTGATGAAGCAGATCACAGTCCTGCTTTTCGGCACTGTCCTGCGAGACGATGAACTCGGGCGGTAGCGACAGGACCTGATGGTGGCCCGGCGCCACGATGCCGCCGCCGAAAAAGCTGTGGAAATGTTCGGTTCCGCCATCCGATCGGCGGCGACGGTCTCCACGGCGTTGAAGTACAGCCCGTCGAACTCGGCAGGGGAACCGCCATCGAGCATCAGCCTCATGTAATTGTCGCTGGGAATTGCCGATATCCCGAACAGCGTCTCACAATTCGAGCGGCCATGCCCCTCTTCCAGTGCTCGCTGGTGGGCCAAAAACGAGGGGCAGCCCATGGATAACAGCGAGAACGCGGACACGCCGATATCGGCCATCGAGTACCGGCACTCCTCCGCCGGCCCCTTGCGCGGGTCGGGAAGACCGGCGCAGACCGCCCGCAACTCGGCAATGTGGCTTTCAAGCGCGCCCATGCCGCTGTAGAATCACGGCCAAGCCCCGCGCGCAAGCCGGGACCCGCTACATCCGGCGTTACCGCCAACAAAACCCTACCACCTGTGACAAATTGGACTCACTGATCCCCGACACCGGCCGCCTATCTCCGCTGGCGCCGCCCAAACGCCATGTTCGAATGCGATTCCTCCGCATTTCGAACCGCTGGGGGCCTTACAATAGAACTTGCATCCAGGCTGTGATTCCGCCATAAAGCCGTCCTCGTGCCGTCAGACGTCCCCTTCGTCTAGAGGCCTAGGACACCGCCCTCTCACGGCGGTAACAGGGGTTCGAATCCCCTAGGGGACGCCATCGCCACAAATGCGTGGAATATCAATTACTTATTCTGCCACGGTGGCGGGACGTTACCCACCAAAGTTACCCATTTTGTTGCCCATTGTTGGGCTATGAGCACGCCAGCAGCCGAAGAGTTCCCATACGTCGATGCCCTGATTGCTCAACAGCCGATCAACCTGCTTCACCGCGTGCTTGGTCAAGCGGCCGCGCGCCTGCGCTAAAGACTGCCCGATCATTGATATGGCA
>JADFXL010000415.1:0-1414 GCA_015233585.1 Alphaproteobacteria bacterium
CATGCCGATACCGTTATCCCGCACCCCAACCACCCATTCCCGCCCATCATCGCGCCAGTCGATACGGACCACGAGTCTGCGGTCCTCCGACCGGTACTTCACCGCGTTGCCGATGAGGTTCAGGAACAGGCGCATCAGTTCCTGGGAACAGCCCGTCACGACCGGCAGATCGTCCGCTATGAAAATGTCCGCATCCGCTTCCTTAATGGCGATCTTCAGATTGAGGAGCACCTCCGCGACGATATCAGCCAGGGGAACCGGAACCGGGGCATTCTCTCCATGTCCGATCCGCGAATAGTCCAGCAGCCCCAGGACGAGGCTGTCCATCCGCTTGGCCCCATCAATGGCGTAACCGATGTACGTCTGGCTGTCCGCGTCCAGCGCATTCCCAAGTTTTTGCTTGAGCAGGGACAGATAACTGGTAACCATGCGCAGCGGTTGCCGGAGATCATGGGAAACCACGTAGGCGAATTGCTCCAGTTCGATGTTCGAGCACGTCAAGGCCGCTTCCAGGCTCTTGCGCCGGGTAATGTCGCGCGAGGAGGCATAACGATATTTCCGGCCCTCCAGTTCAATGCCGCAGGCGCTGATTTCGACATCGAAGACACTGCCGTCGCGCCGGCGATGTTTCGTCTCGAAAACGGATGGCGTGCTGATCCGGGCGAGAAGGCGGGCGGCAAGTTCGTCGGGCGAAATCTCCCGCGCGTCCCAGTTCAGGACCGTCAATGTCGCCGCCTGCTCCGGCGTATAACCCAGCATTCGGAGGAAAGATTCGCTGTATTCGACCAGCCGCCCGTCGTTCGCGTCCAGAACATGGACGCCATCGGTCGCCACGTTCAGCAGCGTCTGATAGCGGACGGCCTGCGCCTCGATTTCCTTGAACGCCGCTGCCAATTTTTCCGTGGCCAGCCGCAACCTGGAAATGCGCCGGTGCAGCATCCCCATTCCCACCAGCACCAGCCCGGTCATGAAAAAGCCAAAGACCAGGAGGTAGGCCCGGGTGTGCCGCCACTCCGCCAGATAGTCCTCCTCCGCGAGCGCGATCGAGACATAATAAGGCCACCCCTCGACCCTTCGAACACTCGCAGTCCGGTGAACATTGTCGATCACGGAGGTGAAATCGTACTGGTCGGTCGGAATGCCGGCGGCGATGGCGGCGCGCAAGTGGTTGGAAAGGGCGGGCGTCCCGATGCGACGGTTCGACTCCGGGATTTCCGGGAACCGCGCGGCCATTCGGAAACTGGTGTGATAGAGCGCGGCGGCTCCCCCAGGCCCCAGATCAAGGGCTGCGAAAACCTTCCCCAGAGCCTTGAGGGAAATCGGAGCGTAAACCGCGCCGCCGAAAGACCCGTCGGGATTGGTGATTCGGCGCGCCAGGGGGATGACCCATTGCTTTACCACCCCGCCAATCAAT
>JADFXL010000415.1:1432-2159 GCA_015233585.1 Alphaproteobacteria bacterium
CCGACCATGAGACCGCCACCTTTGTTGTCGCGCAGATATTTGAAGTCCTCGCGTTCTGAAAGGTCCGGGTGCCGGTCGGCGACATTGCTGATCGCATAACGCAGTTTCCCGTCCGGCCCGAAAATTCGGAAGCCATGAACATCCGGGAGCCGCGCATCCTGACGGGCGATGGTAGCGAAAATCGCCCGATCATCCCAGTGACTGGCTTTATTCTGCTCGGAAACTTCGTCCAGAATGGACAGAATCCCCAGATCGACTCTGCCAATAATACCGACGAAATCGTCAGCCACGATCTTTGACAGATTGGTCGCGGCGACTTCCGCCGTGTGATAAGCCTCAACCTGGCCCTGCGTGATCGCCGCGCCAATCATCAGCACGATGACCATGATGATGAAGCCCCCCCCGCCCAGCAACATCACGAGATAGGACCGATGTTGGGTGGGAAGGCCCGTCCCGGGGGGATCGGACAATGACGCCGGCATGATCTTCATCTCAGTTCAAATACGGAAGACATCCGTGCCCCTCCGCTGCGTGAACGTATCCGAACGGCTTGCGCAATTATACCTGGATAACGTGGACTCCGCCCACACCCTAGCAGAAGGCCGGGGATCTTTGGAAACTCTTAAATCAATGAAGTTTGGGGCCTCCACACGCGCAGGCGTGCCTTTGGCTCGACGGCTCCAGGCGGACGGACCATAGGCGGCAGCCCATCGCTTTCACGCCGCCA
>JADFXL010000416.1 GCA_015233585.1 Alphaproteobacteria bacterium
GAGCTGGCGATGCCGGCAAGGGCTTTGCGGTGGTGGCGAATGAAGTCAAGAGTCTCGCCAACCAGACCAGCAAGGCGACCGGGGAAATCAGCCAGCAAATCGGTGCCGTGCAGGCGGCAACCCGAGGGGCCGTCGAAGCCATTCATGCCATTACGAACACCATTTCCGAGGTCAGCGAAATCTCCAACTCCATCGCCTCGGCGGTGGAGGAGCAGGGGGCTGCCACCAAGGAAATCGCCCGCAACGTCGACCAGGCGGCGGCCGGGACGCAGGAGGTATCGAAAAGCATCTCGGGCGTTACCACCGCTGCCGAGGAAGCTGGCCAATCGGCCCACCAGGTACTGGACGCTGCCAGCGAATTGTCCCGTCAATCGGAAGCTTTGCGCAAGGAGGTCGACACCTTCATCGCCCGCATCCGTGCGGCGTGAGGCCCAGATATATTCAACCACGGTAGCAGGATTTAAGAAGGCGACATTCGGAAGATCAGGAAAGGACATGAAAGAGCGAGCCACAGACACAAGCCCCCCGCACGATCTCAGGCTTGATTTTGTCGGCGGTCCATTGGGACATCGGTTGCGGTTTGGCGGTGGGCGCGACCAGGCTTTGCGCCGGGCCGTTGGGTTTTCCAATGGCAACAGGCCGAACATCGTTGATGCGACTGCGGGCTTGGGCCGCGATGCGTTTCTGCTGGCGTCGTTTGGTGCGCACCTCACCCTGGTAGAGCGTTCGCCTGAGGTTTATGTCCTATTACAGGATGCCCTGGAACGGGCGAGCGCGTCGGGACCAGCGTTAGCGGAAATCTGCCGCCGCATGACGCTGTTATACGGTGATGCCAAAGATCTTCTACCCAACCTTGCGGTTGACGTGGTGCTTGTGGACCCCATGCATCCGCCCAGAAAAAATTCTGCTCTGGTGAAAAAGGAGATGCGTATATTGCGGCAACTGGTTGGAGGCGACACGGATGCGGTGGAACTGATGTTTGTCGCTCTGGCCTGCGCGCGGCAGCGGGTCGTTCTGAAATGGCCGCTACACGCCGAGTTTTTGCCAGGACTACGCAAGCCGTCTCACCAGATCATGGGCCGGACCACCCGCTATGACGTGTTCATGACTGGGTGAGGTGAAGCGGTTCGCTTGGGAGATTTTTCAGACACTTGCCTTGGGCCTGGGGTTTTCTTTACACTCAGGGCCGGAATGGCGGAACCCGTTATTGGGTGCTGCGCCGGTCATGGCACAGGATGCCAAGACCATCGCCACCCATGGCGACTGGACGGCTTACGTATTCAAGGAAAATAAAAAACAGGTCTGTTTTATGGCCAGTCGTCCCACCAAGTCGGAGGGAACTTACAAACAGCGGGGCGATGTCCTCGCCAGCATTACCCACCGCCCGGGCGAAGGGGCGTTTGGAGTGTTCAGTTTTGTTGCGGGCTATCCGCTGAAGGAAGGCAGGCCGGTCAAGATTGACATTGGCACCAGGCCTTTCACGCTGGGTGTTTCCCATGGCGAGACCGCCTGGGCCAGCAGCGACGACGATAAAAACCTCGTACATGCCATGAAGGGTGCCAAGACCATGACGGTGCTGGCCACGTCCGCCAAAGGCACCGAGAGCAAAGATTATTTCTCGCTCAACGGGTTTGATGTCATCTATGAAGCCATCAACAAGGCCTGACAGCCCAATCGTGGCATAGGTGAGGCCAGTTTCGCAAAAATCGTGTCGGATCAGAACGATAATCTTGCATACGGCCGGATTCAGGTTGAAATGTCCACCAACCTGAAATGAAAACGAACGGCTGGCTCTGATCAAATCTCGGGGAGAGTCGGTAATGGAATCTGGCCGTCTGCGATCGGATTTCTGGGTAGCGGCACAGGTCCGCCGACTGGATCGGGAGGCGATCCCCACCGTAGTCGTGCGCCGAGGCGACCCGGTTGGCGGCACGGTGCTGGTGAAGGTCAACCAGCTTGATATGGGGTGCCGTGTTCTCAGCCAGATTTGGGATGGAGAAGGGCGCCCGTGCTGGATGGCGGGATTGCAAGGAAACCTTGTGTGCGAGACGGAAGCGGACGCCTACATCGCGCGCGCCGTGATGCGCGATCCCGATCTGTGGGTTATCGAAATCGAAGACCGCGCCGGACGGCACGCTCTGGACGGGAGAAT
>JADFXL010000417.1 GCA_015233585.1 Alphaproteobacteria bacterium
GGCGGTTTAGGGTTGATACCTCCCTGACGTGGAGGTTGACGATGAAGCGCGTGCTGGCAATGTTGGCCGTCTTTGCACCGGCCCTGGCGGCAGCCCAGAATACCACGGTGAACGTCGGCCCCGGCTGGGTTCAGGTCCAGGCCCCGACCCCGCCGCAAATCCAGGCCCCGACCCCGCCAACGATGCCGGATATGCCGGTTCTTCCGTCTCCCGCCATGGTCCAGGTCCAGGGCTCCAACGTCCAGGTTATGGGGGCCGGACCCGGCAATTCCTCGTCGGTCAGCATCGGCAGCATGGGGGCCGACGTCTCTTCCCAGGGCGTCAGCGTTCTTAATGGCGAAGTCTATATCGACGGCGAACACGTCGCCAAGGACGCCACCTCCTACAAGTCGAAAAGCGGGCAGAAATACGTCATCGACCGCAAGGGCGGCGGGGTGTCCGTTCGCACCGAATAGGCGACCGCCTTAGCGGCAGTTGACGCCCGATCCGGATGTCACCGCCTGCGAGCCGTCGATAAACGAGTTGACGGTACCGCCGTTGTTGCCTTCGATGCCGCCGACCGTCACCTTGGCCGCCGTACAGCCGGACCCACCGCCCGCCCCGCCGAGGTAACTGCGGGCCTTTTCCATGTTCATCTCGTTCCGGGTGGTGTTGTCGACCATACCGTTCGACAGGCCCCCCGGAGGAACCACGACCACGGTCTGGCCCGACGTCGTCCCGTTGGTGCCGTTGCCATAGGCCCTGGCCCGCGCCCGGTTACGCTGCATATTGGAGTTGTTGTCGCGGAGGGAACTGCCGTTGGCCGAGGTCCCGGAAGCACCCGGCACCACCACCACCACGGTGGAATTCTGGCTGGCCGCGGACGGATTGGCGTAATCACGGGCGCGGTCAAGATTGCGCTGGACGTTCGCCCCATTGGTGCGCGTCCCCGAACCGGCCGGAACCTGGGCGTTGGGATCGACGATGACCACCGTTGTTCCCTGGCCAGCCGCCGACGGATTGGCGAAGTCCTTGGCCCGGTCGCTGTTGCGCTGAAGGTTGACAGCGTTGTCGCGCGCGGGGGAAGGCGCTGCCTGGGACGAATCGCCCGGCGTAATGATGGTGACGGCGGAATCCGCCTGGCCCGGATTGGCGTAAGCGCGCGCCCGGCTCTGCCCCTGGCTGAGATAGTCAAGGGAAGAACCAGAAGGCGAAGAAGAAGATGACGATGACGATGACGATGGCGAGGGGGAGGACTGGCTATCCACCACGATCTCTCCGGAAAACGCCGGAAGACCAATGATCACGGCCAAACCCACGCCGACCGATGCACAGAGCAGACGTCGCCGCATGATCTCGCCTCCTGGAAAAGGAGGAGGCGGGCCGACCGACCCACCCCCGTCCACCTGACTATTGCACGGATACTTCCAGAACACTCTCGATCAGCGCCGGATTGGACTTGCGCAGCGCCCCGGCCAGTTCCGACAGCGTCTTCATCGGCAATGGCACCAGTTCCTTCTCCTTCAGCTCGGCGCTGAGGATGAAGTCCGAATCGCTGCCGTAACAGGCAACCCGCTCCCTCGCCCCAGGCGAGTCGAAACGAATCTTCACCGCCTGATTGGCCGCAGACACCTGCAAGCTGCGCGAGCGCACGAGCGGATCGGCACTTTGATAGCGGTTGGGATAGAGGCGGGCGATGTGCCCCAAGCCGTCATCGTAGAAGCAATACAGGAAGGCGTCATGGCTGATGGCGACCGAGGCGTCCAGGACTTCCCCCGCCTTGTAGACCGGCTTCGAGGAGGTCAGGGCAACGGTAAGCGGTGCAACAACCGGCTTGGGCATAACCAGGGCCGCCTGCTGCGCCCCGCCTGCCGCCGCCGGATGGTCGTCGTCAAGCAGGCTGTAGTAGGTATCGAAATTCAACCGCCCATCGGCAATCAACTGGTTCTGCGCCTGATAGACGGCGACGGCATTGGTAAACTGGGGATCGCTCTGGCCGTTGACCGGACCATTGTAGACGCCCAAACCGGCGAGCTTGCGCTGGATGAAGGTTACCCGGTCCTCCACCGACATCGAATCGAACCAGTCCCGTGCCTGTTCGCTCATTTTCGGGTTGGTCTTCTCGATCTGCAAGCACTTCCAATAGGGCGTGTGGGTGAATTGCCCC
>JADFXL010000418.1 GCA_015233585.1 Alphaproteobacteria bacterium
TCCGCGTGTGTTGGCGCTGTGCCGGGCCGATGCCGAGGTGATCGACGTTGGCAAGCGTGGTGGTCGGCCATCGCCCCGACAGCCCGATATTTCCCGGCGCCTGATCGATCTGGCGCAGGCGGGCAGGCGGGTTGCGCGGCTGAAGGGCGGCGATCCGTTCCTGTTCGGGCGCGGCCCTGAGGAAGCTCTGGCTCTGCGGGCGGCCGGGGTGCCGTTCCGTGTCGTGCCTGGAGTCACCGCTGGAATCGGCGGTTTGGCCTATGCGGGCATTCCGGCTACTGCGGGGGAGACCAATGCCGCCGTCGCCTTTGTCAGCGGCCACGATCCCGATGCTTTTGACTGGGAGGCTCTGGGGCGGGGCGTGCCGGTCCTGGTGTTCTACATGGCCTTGCAGTATCTTCCCGTCATCTGCGCGCGGCTGGTGGCGGCGGGCCGTCTGCCCGATGAGCCTGCCGCTGTCGTGTGCGACGCCACCACGCCGCGCCAGACGGTTCTTGAGAGCACCCTGGCAGGTCTGGTTCAGGATGTGGCGGCTCGGGGCCTGGTCCCACCTGCTCTGGTCGTAGTTGGCCCGGTGGTGCGGTTGCGGGAGTCGCTGGACTGGTGGATGCGAACATGACACATGACATTCTCGTAGGTGTGCTCGACGCAGGTCTTGCCCGCTGCCACGCGGGTCTGACGACGAACGGCGTGCTGATGGGTGGCCTGCTGGTCACCGGGCTGGTCGGCGGGATAAGCCATTGCGCCGGGATGTGCGGTCCGTTTGTTCTGGCGCAGGTGACGACGCGGCTGGAGACGATACCGGCCAGCCACATGCGCGAGTGGCACCGGCTGGCCGGAGCGGCTTTGCTACCCTATCACCTGGGACGAACGACCACGTACACGGTGCTGGGAGCCGTAGGGGCGCTGGTGTCGGGATCGTTGACCAGCTTGCCGGGCTGGAAATGGGTGGCGGCCACCTTGTTGATGGTGGCGGCGCTGGTGTTGCTGGGACATGCCTTGCCGGGGTTGGCGAAGTTTGTTCCCAAATCGGCGTTCTGGTGGTCGGGACGCATCGAGTCCCTGGCCAGGCCGCTCTTCTCGGAGCCTACCGGCTGGCGCGGCTATGGCTTGGGTGTGCTGCTGGGATTCATCCCATGCGGGCTGGTCTATGCCGCGCTGGCCGTCGCCACCGCCACCGGAGATCCGGTTTCCGGGGCAATGGCGATGATGGCCTTCGCTCTGGGAACCGTGCCGACCCTGGTCGGTGTCGGTGTGATGAGCCATGTTCTTGCCAGCCGTTGGCAAAGCCTGGCCGCGCAGGCCGCGCCCTTGCTGCTGACCGCCAATGCTGGGATGCTCACCGTCATGGCCTGGCGTATGGTGGGCTGACGCGGCGAGCGTGGTTTCAATAATCTTCTTGGGAAGGATCGTCGTGACTCGACAAAACCTGCTTCTTGCCCTGTTTGTCGTCGTTGTGCTCGCCGTGGGCGGTTATTTCGTCGCTATCCATACCGCGCATGACTCAATGTCCGTGGAAGCGGTCGAGGTGAAGATCGGCGGCTCCTTTACCCTGGTCGATGCGAACGGCAAGGCCGTGACCGATGCTGATTTTCGCGGACGGTTCATGCTGGTCTATTTCGGCTATACGTTCTGCCCGGATCTGTGTCCGACCAGTCTTCAGTCGATGGCCCAGGCGATTACCCTGCTCGGCGACAAAGGGGCCAAGGTCGTTCCCGTCTTCATCACCATTGATCCCGAGCGCGACACGCCGGAGCATATGAAGTCCTATGTGGCAGCATTCGGCCCCTCCATGGTTGGTCTGAGTGGGACCAAGGAACAGACGGCCGCTGCGGCGAGCGCCTATCGCGTATACTTCGCCCGCGTGGAGGGCGAGAACGGGACACCCTATTTGATGGATCATTCCTCGATCATCTATCTCATGGGACCGAACGGCAAGTTCGTTACCCATTTTGGACATGGCGTTACGCCCGAGGCCATGGCTGAAAAGATACGGACCTATTTGTGACCGGCTCTGGTCTTATCGTCGCCGCGCCGGCTTCTGGCAGCGGCAAGACCGTGTTCACCCTGGGGCTGTTGCGGCATCTGGCCCGCTCGGGCGTGGCGGTCGTCTCGGCCAAGGCGGGGCCGGACTACAT
>JADFXL010000419.1 GCA_015233585.1 Alphaproteobacteria bacterium
ATTGGGTAACGGCCGTGAATCCCCGGCAGGAGCGACAGAGCAAGATTGACAGGCTGACAGCCTTGCGGATAAAAATTCCCCCCTGGGAACAACCTGAGGGTTCCGTGAGTAAACCAGCCGACATGGCCCAGCCAACAAGGTAAAACCAGTCAGCAAGGTAAAAAAACCGTGGCGAGGTTCGAAAAATTCGAGGTCCAGGTTTTCCGTGACCAGCGTTGGGTGCTGGAGACGACCCTTGAGGACGAGGCCAAGGCCAAGGCCCATTACCAGAACCTTCTGAAGAAATCTGACAACGAAGGTGCCCGTGTCGTCCGTACCAAACGGCTGGCTGATGGCAGCTACAATGAAGAGGTGATCGCCGAAACGCTTCGTAAAGGCGAGAAGAAAAAAGACTATTCCATCGCCGATATCACCTCCGCGCCCCCCTGCCAAAGCTATCTCGATCTCTATAAAACAGAAAGCCGTAGCACGATCGGCAGGCTACTGGTCCGCTACATCGACGAAACGGTCATTACCCCAACCGAATTGCTGCACGACAGCCGTGAGTTCAAACGGGCCATGGATGCCGTACCCGTCGCTGAGGCCGTTGACCGCGTGGCAACGTTGCAGGCAAATCAGGCCGGGGCCCCCGAGTCCGCCCGCACCCGCCGTGACGAGTTATTCGCCTTCCTGGATCAGGCCCTGACCCGTGCCCGCCCCGCCGGGGAACAAACCGACCTGCCGCGAGTCAAATCGGTCGGCTTTGCCGCAGCCCTCAAGCTCATCGACCAGGCGGCACCGGACAAAGACCGCGATTTCCTCGCCCTGGTGGCCCTGACCCGCGAGCTTGTCGAACGGCGTACCTGGCCAGCCAAAATCGCGATGCTGCTGGGCGAGATCGACAAGGCGGGTAAGGATGCCAGCAAGGATGGGCGTGCCTTGCCGTTGCTCGACGGAGTTCTGGCCGATATCTTCGACGCCCGCAATGTCGTTTCCGACCTGATCGGGTCCGTTCCCGATCTGGCGACCTACCTGATACGGCTGAAGGATTTGTGCGCCGGCCGCGCCGCTACCGACTGGCCGGATGAAAGCCCGTTGCGGGTCGTCGCCCAGCTTTTCGCCGCCAACCAATTGCAGCGAACCCGGGCCTCGGTGCTGGAGCAATTCCAGCGCCTGCTCCGTTCCAGCCAACCGCTGGTGAAGACCGAACCCAAGGCCGAGTTCGAGGCCTTCCGTAACCTGCTGGAGCGCGTCATCACTCCCCCCGCCCTGTTCGGTGGTCCCCTCGTCGCCGAAGCCATGGCGCTACGCTACGCCGCGTTCCTGAAAACCGGCGGCGTCGCTGGCCGGCGAGAGGCAATCAGCACCGTGGCCAGTATCCTGACAACTGCCATGCAGCAGGTGCGTTACTACGTCGCCCTGGCTGGCAGCGACCTGGGACGCGAGCAGAGCAGCTTCATCTCCACGACCCTCGAGTCGTTCATCACCAATGCCAGGCGGATCGAGGATCTGGTTGGCCTGCAAGGCACGCCCAAGACCCGGATGCAGGAAATCGTCAAGATCCACGACTTCCTGTGCGCCACCGTCACCCTGCCCGCCAAAACGTGCCAATCATTGGCGGCACGGCTCGACGACATGATCGCCCAATACCTGATCGACAATCAGGTGATCGAGAAAATGGACAACCCCGGTGACTCGCTGCGCATCCGCGCCATGCGGCTGGTGCAATTCTGCACCTCGGGTGTGCTCACCAATGGCAAGGCCACCACCATGGCCCGTGACCGGGTGCTGACCATCCTCCGCCAGCCCAAGTTCGAGCAAAAGTTCACGGCGGACATCCCTGACCCATCAGCTCAGGAAAAAGCCTTGCGCGAGTTCCACCAGATCCTGGCCAAAACGGGCTTCCTGGCGGCGAAGTAGGGTGCGCGTCGGTGATGAGCGGGCCGCACCGCCGGTTCGTTTTTCCGTGTCCCTGAACTGTGCTCCATAAGCTTTGCCGTAACCACCCAGGCACCCCATAAATCAGAAAATATTTATGATGGAAAATCAACCAGAAGATAAAGATGCGAGGGGCTTTGGCCCCTCGCGCTCCCCGGTAATAAGATAAATGGGGAGCACGAGGGCCTCAGGCCCTCGTTCTTACC
>JADFXL010000041.1 GCA_015233585.1 Alphaproteobacteria bacterium
CTGCAAGCGCGATTTCTCTCCAAAGGCCAAGGCGGTCAACGGCATGGGGTACCTCCGAATCCGAGGGATTCAGAGAATCACGCCGAGCGCAAGCCATTTTCCGCGTTAACCTGAGTTCGAGGCCCTGGGCTTGTACGGGCAGGGCTGGTCATCCGGTACGTTCCGGTGTACGATCCGACCTGTTTCGGGAAACACGATCGCTATAGGGGGATACATGACGATCCTGACCCCAACAGCCCCATTGATGGCCGGTAAAAAAGGCCTGATCATGGGGGTGGCCAACGACCGTTCGCTCGCCTGGGGAATCGCCAAGGCGGTTCAGGCACAGGGAGCGGAACTGGCCTTTACCTATCAGGGTGCGGCGCTGGAAAAGCGCGTGCGGCCGCTGGCGGAAAGCATCGGCTGCGATTTTCTCATGTCCGGGGATGTGGTCGACCCCGTCAGTCTGGACCAGGTCTTCGGCGCCATCGGGGAGCGTTGGGGGCAGCTCGACTTTCTGGTTCACGCCATTGCCTTCTCCGACAAGGAGGAACTCAAGGGCAAATACATCAACACCACGCTGGAGAACTTCAATCGCACACTGGCGATTTCCTGTTATTCATTTACCGACGTCTGCCGCCGGGCGTTCCCCCTGATGCGGGAGGGCGGCAGCCTGCTGACCCTGTCCTATTATGGCGCCGAGCGGGTGATGCCGCACTACAACGTGATGGGGGTCGCCAAGGCGGCGCTGGAGGCCAGTGTCCGGTATCTCGCCTTCGACCTGGGCGAGCAGGGCATTCGCGTCAACGCCATTTCCGCCGGTCCCATCAAAACCCTGGCGGCATCGGGCATCGGCGATTTCCGCCATATCCTGCGCTGGAACGAAATGAACGCCCCCCTGCGACGCAACGTCACCATTGAGGATGTCGGCGGGGCCGGACTCTATCTGCTGTCGGGTTTGAGCGCTGGCGTTACCGGCGAGGTCCATCATGTGGACAGTGGCTATCACACCGTCGGCATGGTCAATCCCGCCGCCGCCGTCGAGGTCGCAGAACTCCTGCTGTCGTTTGGGGGGAATGGGAATGGCAATGGTAAAAATGGGGGGTGAGGAGGCAGGCTGTTTTGGCCATGGAAACGGATGAGCGCCTATGAATCACATTACCTAGAAAGTTGGTAGACTCGTTTTCAGACATCATGCTTGGTGGTTTTGTGCAGAAATTAAGAATTTCGCACAAAATTTAGCGTGTTGACCTAAAACCATTTTTTCTGTGCAGAAATGACGTGCCAAAATACCCGTCTTGAAATTATGTTGTGGTATATGTTATCCTATCATGAGAGGATAACTAGTTGAAGGTGCCCATATCTGACGAACACACACTTGAATTTCTCTTGGCGTTCAATGGACGCGTTCACCATCTTGAAAAAGGCTATTGGCTCAAATTCGAGATTGGTCGCGTGGAACCGACGCCGGAGCGCTCTCACGGATTACGCTACGCTTTCACGTTGCACGACCCAGACGGAAAGCGACTTGTTGGCTTTGACAATGCTCATGGTGTGCCGCCATTGGGTTCGCGTTTTCGCCAAGCCAAAGATGAGCATGACCATTGGCATCGAAGCGGCAACGACCTTGGAAGGCCCTATGCGTTCTCGACCACTGACCAATTGCTGGTGGATTTTTTTTGCCGAGGTGCGGCGTGTTTTGGAAGAATGCGGCATTAGCGACGCCGTGGTGAGTACAACAATCCATGGGCAACAAAAAGAGGCAAAATTATGAAAATACAGATCATGAGTGATCTTGAAAAAGAGATGCGAATGGTGGCGCGAGGCGAAATCTCAGCCCCCGAAGATGCAGCGTCATCAAGCATAGAATCCACGGAGGCTCTTCTTCGCTTGTTGACATCGGATAATCGCAACTTGCTCCGCATAATCCGCGACGCCAAGCCACAATCGGTTGCCGAGTTAGCGCGACTGACGAATCGCGCCGAGCCGAATTTGTTGCGGACATTGGGTAAGCTTGAGGCTTTTGGGCTTTTGGAAATGCGGACGGTTGACAGGCGACGTGTGCCGACACCAATCATCGGCATGTTGCATCTCGACATTGATCCTTACTCCATGTCCGATAAAATCGAATTCGGCCTCGCACCGTAAGCTGTCAATTCCGCGAGGCAATCGCATGGCGCGAGAAGGGTAAGGAAATGTTTACGGAAATTGGGCGTAGCTATAACGTGAGCGGGTGGACGATTTTAAGGATTGGAATATGAGTTTGCAATCTCCAAAAAAGACTACCCGTGAAATTGAGCAACATTACTTTGAACAATTTTACAGAGCATACGAACTACCGAAAGGTAGTATCACATATGGGGATAAGCCGGATGTTCTTTTTACAGGGGAGAGAACGATTGGCATTGAGATAACAATGTTTTATCGCCAACCTGGCGGCTTACCGGGAAGTGAGCAAAGACAGAAACCCCTACGTGAGAATATTGTGACAAATGCCCAAGAACGCTATCGTAAGGCGGGTGGTAAAAACATAGAGATAACAGTTGTGTTCGATGACAAGAAACCTATCGCTTCTAATAAGACGGAGACGCTGATAACGGAACTTGTCAAGTTTGTGCAGCACATTGACTGGCTTGCGCAGCACATTGACTGGCTTGTGCAGCACATTGACTGGCTTGCGCAGCACATTGACTGGCTGGAAAGCGGGCAGATAGAGAAAATCCTGTTTCAGGCGATCATACCAGAGGTCTCTTATGTGTATCTAAATACGCAAGAGTATAAGGATGCAAAATGGCGTGTGATGCAATCATATAAGGTTGAAAATATGTCACCTAACGTACTTATCGATATTGTAAAGGATAAAGAATCAAAGTCTTCAAAATACAAATCCTGTGATGATCTTTGGCTTTTAATAGTGGTAGACTGGATAGATCCAGCTCAGGAACAGGAAATCAGGATTGGCGATCTGAAAATTAAATCTGACGTCTTTGAAAAAATCATAATTTATAAGCCGAAATTTGAGCATATTGAGGAGGTATGGCCTTGATTATTATCGGCTTTTCCCCCTCTCAAAAACGATTGTTTTTGAGAGGGGGACCATACGGCACAAGAGTGGGAAACTGTGCTTGGTTGTGCGACTCTGTGGTGTTCTTGCGGAAATGCTGCAAAGGCGGCTTCGCTCATGTGGTTGGCCTCAATAATGCCTCGCCGATTTCGCGGATACGGTTGAGTGCGTCTACCGGGCAATCGTCGAATTTTTCGGCATTGCGGGCCGCGTAGTCGATGGTTTTTAATTCGTTGGCTAGAGCAACACCCTTGGCCTTTCTTGCCCCACGGATGGGTACTTCGAAGCTGCCGCCCTTAACCTTCGTCGTCACCGGCACGACAAGAGCCAACCCGGTAGCAACGCTGTAGGCGACGGGTGTCAGCACAATGGCCGGATGCCTCCCGGCGGTTTCATGCCCGGCATGTGGGGTGAAGTCGAGCCATACCACATCACCGGCATCGGGATCATAACTCATAACGATTCCCGCCCCTGCGGAGCATCGTCCCAAACACGTTCCTCGGCTGTGTGACGGTGCCTAACTGCATCAAACCCGGACAGCAAGTCAGCCAGCGATAGCTTTTGAGCGGATCGAACGGTAAGAACGCCATCCACAAGGGTAAACATCACCGGTCCGCCATCGGCAACCCCAATGGCGCGGCGCATCTCGACGGGGATAGTAACCTGACCTTTGCGAGTCACCATGGATTGCCGTTGTGCAGTCTGCATGTGTGCTTACCTCCTTGCTTCATTACTTTCCAAGCTTACGTGGAGTATCGGTGCAGGGCAAGGAAATTTGGTTGCCGGAAGCTACATGTGCGAATTCCATTTAAGAACCTCACGCCCCGTCGGCGTGAATGCTCTCTTCAATCAGGGCGTAGTTATTGCGGCGGTAGGTGTCCAGGAGTCCGTGAATTTCCTCTGCCGGCCGGCCCAGAACCTGCAACACCGACCCTGCCAGTTGCAGGCTGCCTTCCAGCGTTTCCGGCACCACGGCGCTGGCGCCCGCCTGTTCCAGCTTTTTCTGATGGCGCCGGTCCCGCGCCCGCACCAGAACGTGGAGATGGGGAAACTCCTTGACCAGCCGCACCAGCAACAGCTCGGCGGCGGCGGTGTTGTCGATGGTAAGCACGGCGGCCCGCGCCCGCTCGGCGCCGATGTTGCGCAGGATATCGATGTTGCGGCCGCCGCCGAAGTAGACCGGCTCACCCCGCAGCCGGAACTTGGCAACCAGGTGGGGGTTGCGGTCGAAGGCAACGAAGGGAATGCCCTGCCGGCGCAGCACCGAGGCAATGGTCTGACCAACCCGGCCAAAGCCCATGATAACCACATGATTGCTCAGATCGCCCAGGTCGTTGACCGGTCCCTCCTGAGCCTCCTGGGCCTCCGCGTCCCGGAGTTCCTGCCGCCGGATCAGGATGTCCCCCGCCGACGCCAGCAGCGGCGTCAAGGCCATGCTGGCGGCGATGATGGTAACCAGTTGTTCGGACAGGAGCGGCGGGATCATGCCCGCCTCCGAGGCCTTGCTCAGGGTGACGAACGCGAACTCACCGCCCTGGGCCAGCAACATGCCGATTTGCAGCGCCACCGGCAGGGGAAAGCGGAACTCCTGGCACAGCGCCGTGAGAATCAGCGACTTCAACACCACCAGAACCAACAGCCCTCCCAGAAACCAGAACCAGTGCTGGAAGGCCGTGTTCAGGTTGATGGTCATGCCGATGGTCAGAAAGAACAATCCCAGCAAAAGACCACGAATGGGCAGGATGTCCGCCTCCACCTGATGCCGGAATTCGGTGCTGGCCAGCAGGATGCCGGCCAGGAACGCACCCAGCGACAACGACAGGCCAATCAACGCGGTGGCATAAGCGGTGCCGATCGCCGCCAGCAGAACCGCCGCGATAAAGGCATCCGGCGAATGAGTCGCGGCCACCACCCGGAACAGCGGGCGCAGGGCCAGCCGGGCCACCAGAAAGATCACCACCACACCGGCCGTAGCCTTGGCGGACGCCAGCCCGAACGCAACCAGGAAATCACCGCCGCTGCCATTATGGCTCAACAGGGGGATCAGCACCAGCAACGGCACCACCGCCATATCCTGGAGGATCAGGATTGCCACCGAGACCCTCCCCACCCTCGTATTGAGCCGGGCGCCCTCGGTCAGGATCTGGAGCACGAACGCGGTGGAAGAAAACGACAGCGAAAGCCCCAGCACCAGGGCCGTGGCCGCCGGCAACCCCCACGCCCAGGCCACGATCCCCAGTACGGCGGCGGTAATCATCACCTGGGCCGTGCCCAGACCAAACACGAAGTGACGGATAACACGCAGCCGCTCCAGCGACAGCCGCAGCCCGATCACGAACAACAGAAACACGATTCCCATGTCCGCCAGCAACCGGATGCCGCCTTCATCGCTGATAAGCGCCAACCCATTGGGACCAACAGCGTATCCCGCCGCCAGATAACCGAGAATAGGGCTGACCCGGAGCTTGTGGCACAGCGGCGTGATCAGAACCGCGATTGCCATGAATTTGAGAATGTCCACGAGCATACCGTTGTCCATGAACCCCCCCCGAATCTTGTAAGCTGCGTGGACTTGAAGCCGCCCATCCCTGCTGCCTCTTGTTTTAACAAATATTTCAGCGAATATCAAAGTATCGCAGAAATATCACTTTTTTCGCCACTGAACCGAAGGTAAAGGGTCCAGGGCGGGATTGGAAACAAGGTGAAGATCATGAGTCGGACACTTTTATCGGTGTTGGTGGGCAACATCAAGGGCGGGTGTGGCAAGACCACCATCGCCACCCACCTGGCGGCAGCCTTCGCCATGGCTGGCTATCGCACGCAACTGAGCGACGCCGATCACCAGCGATCGAGTCTGGGCTGGCTCCGCCGGCGCCCCGTCAGCCTGCCCGTCATTACCGGCGCGGACTGGTCCAAGGAACTGGGCGAACCGGAACCTGGGATCGAACGGCTGGTCATTGATGCTCCCGCCGCCATGCGCCACAAGGCCGCCGCCGAGTTGATCGCCGTCGCGGATATCGTGGTCGTGCCGGTGCTGCCATCCGCTTTCGATCAGGAAGCGACTGGCCGGTTTCTCGCCAAACTCGGCGAGATCAAAGCCGTACGCAAAAACAAGCGCACCATCGCCATCGTCGGCAACCGCCTGCGCCCCGGCACCAAAGCCTCGGAACAACTGGATACCTTTTTAGGCCAGCTTGGGTACCAGGTCGTGACGCGGTTACGGGACACGCAGCTTTACCCGGCGGCAGCGGCAGCGGGTTCGTCGGTGTTCGAGGACAAGGGGCGGCGCGGTGCCGAATATGTGAAGGAATGGGAGGCGTTGTTGGCATTGCTGGGGCTTGGGGAAAGGTAGAGACGGGCTGCCGCCCATTTGGAGCGTCACCTTATTCAAGAGAAAAACCCCAGGATCCGGCCATGCGAATCCATTTCATAAGACAAATCTAAAGTATATATATCCCCATATTTTTCTGGGTAGGAATAACTACTTTATATTGCGCGAACAGATATCGGTATGATATCTGATTGATATTTGTATGATATTGTTGATATACATGAATAACCTTTAACTTGACGAAATAGTTTGTTCCGGTATTTTGGAGGGGCTGATGACGTGTATCGGCACCCGGATCGGGGCATTTCATGAGTATTCATTGGGAAATTGAGCGCAAGTTCCTGGTGGCGGGATCTGCTCTGCCAAAGGCCAACGGCGTTCAGCACATCCTCCAGGGTTATCTCACCTGCGAAGGTCCGGCGAGCGTCCGGGTAAGAATGTGCGACGGTGTGGCCCGGCTGACGATCAAGGACCGCGCCAGCCCCCCCGGTCAGGCGCGGGCCGAGTTCGAATATGACGTTCCCCTGGATCACGCCCATTACCTGCTGACCCAGGTTTGCCCACGGCCACCGCTGGAAAAGCGGCGACACAACGTGACGTTCGCCGGCTTTGAGTGGATCATCGACGAATTCATGGGCGAAAATAAAGGGCTGATCCTGGCCGAGATCGAACTGGGAAAGCGCAATGATGCCTTTCCGGTACCGTTCTGGGTGGGTATGGAAGTGACCAGCGATCCCCGCTACCACAATTCGTACCTGTATCAGCATCCCTATTGCGAATGGCGCTGGCCTGGCTCCCATATCCAGCCGGTCGAGGCTGTGGCATGCCGTTAGACAAGCCCCCTGTGGGGCAACGGCCGAAAAAGACTACTCCGGTACCGATGCCGCCGTCGGGTTTTTTCGTCCAAACCTTCCAGCAGCATCCGCCCGGCAATGCAAATATTGTCACGACCACAGATCGTGTGGCGTTTCATGATGGCGAACTCGTCGCTGGTGGTCGTCATGGGAGCGGGAACCTTACATCTCACCGCCTAAATACCGGCAAGAGCCTCGGACAACGCAGCCACCAGGATCAGGGGACTTCTAATACCAACGAACACAAAGATTGACCCATATCCCTATGACCGTCATGGCCGGGCTTGTCCCACGGCTGTCCGGCATGATTTATGCCTTACAAGGTGCACGGCATTGATTCTACTCATGTTCAAGCGTTTGGCGACGTCCTGAACATGAAAAGGAGTCAACACCGTGCCGCATCAAAATACCGTTCTGCATGACCTTTTGAAACATCTTCCTTGGGCACGCTTTGAGGCCGTCATCAAAGCCCACGGCGCGGATGATCGACGCTACTTGACGACCAAGACACATTTTCTGGCAATGCTCTACGCCCAGCTTTCCGGGGCAACGAGCTTGCGAGAGACCGTGGAGCGGTTGGAGAGCCATCAAGCGTCGCTATACCACCTGGGGATGGTCCCGGTGAAACGCTCGACGCTGGCGGACGCGAATTGTTACCGGTCCTATGAGGTGTTTTCAGAGATGCTGGCGGAATTGATGGCGCAGGCTCATCGCGGTTTGCGCCGCACGATGGGGGACAGTGTTCATCTCATCGATTCAACGTCGGTCCGCCTGAGCGCCCTGAGCGCGCGCTGGGCTCAGTTTTCCGTTGGAGTCTGTGGCGCCAAGGTCCACTTTGTCTATGATCCAGATGCCGATTACCCGGTTTATGCCGGCGTGACGGCGAGCAACGTGAATGACATCACTGCCGCCCACGCCATGCCGATCACGGCTGGCGCGACCTATGTCTTCGACCTTGGCTATTACGATTATGGCTGGTGGGCCTCGCTGCATGACGCTGGCTGTCGCATTGTCACCCGCTTCAAGAGCAATACGCCACTCACGGTAACCGAAGTGCGTGAGGTGCCGGCAAATGGCCCGGTCTTATCCGACCGGGTCGGCACCCTGCCCAAGCGACAGGCTAAGAATCGCAAGAATCCATTCACCGCACCGGTTCGTGAGGTGCAGGTAAAGATCGAAACTGGCAAGGTATTGCGCATTCTCACCAATGATATACATGCTAGTGCCAAGAAAATAGCTGATCTTTACAAGCGGCGTTGGGCCATCGAGCTGTTTTTCCGCTGGGTGAAACAGAACCTGAAGATTTGAAAGTTCTTTGGAATATATGAGGATGCTGTCCGCATACAGATCGCCGTCGCGCTCATTTCTTTCTTGCTGCTTCGCCTCACTCAAACCGTGCAGACTGCGATCAACAGCCCGCTGACCTTTGCCCGTCTGGTTCGCACCAACCTTATGCATCGCCGACGCATCGACCGGTTGCTCCTCCCGGATCAAAAATCACCACGCAACCCAGACCAGTTCGAATTTCATTGGGTGAAAACATGACGCATAAATCATGCCGGACAGCCGTGGGTCAAGCCCGGCCATGACGGACGAAATTTTTGGTCTTCCGGCAACGATGCAAGGTTTTTAGAAGTATCCATCATATGGTCAGCGGAGATCTGCCCCCCAATCGTGGTTGCTCCTGGCGTGGCTATCTATTAAAAACATGTGACTCACATGTTTCTTGGGGGCTTCCCCAGGCGTTTCGCAGCGTCGTGAACCACGTCGCCCCCCCCCAGGGTAACGGCCACGCTTCTCAAGAAGTGGGCCAGACGATACCAGCAGACAAGCCGGCCGGTGAATGATACTGAAGTTCTCCCAGGAAAATTATTCATCTTTTAGTTGCTTTGTGCGAATTATTATCAACATCATCAAGACCTGCCAACAGCGTGACGCAGACGCCTTTAGTGCCTCGTGTCGGGACCGAACACGTCGGCAAGACTGTGGGCAGTCATCATGCGCACGCTCCACTCGTTAAGTTGATCGCTGGTGGCTGTGCGAACTCGCTCCTCAATTTCAGGGGGTACAGATCCAAATCGCATTGGAAGTTGGCGGAGGAGCATCTCGGCCTTGCCCTCGGTGCGGCCTTTCTCCTCACCTAGTCGTCGTGCCTCGTCAACATCCAGCATCATTCCCTTCTGTATGCCGATCCACTGCTCGCGCTTCTCCTGGTCCTCCAATTCTTCCGCCGACAGGGCTGCCTTGTTGGCGATCCGCAAAGCATGGTCAATCGCCGGGTCGATAGACAGTGCTTTGGGAACGACATCGAGTGAACCGGCCGTCTTGAGAAAATACAGCCAGCGATCCAGAGGGGTCTCAAGCGCCGCTTCGGTCTTGGTGAACTTTGGCAACTCGACGAATACCAGGGCCATGTCCTGGTGGGTCACGTTGGGGTTCTCGGACGCGCGCAGACGGAAAATGCCGGTAGTCCCGGCCAGTTCACGAAACATTACGAAATCGGTGATCGTGATGGCGATGACCTCGACCAGTTTCGAATAATCCTCGGCACTGGCGATCTGGCCGACGTAAGCCTTGCAGGCATTGTAGAGGATGCGTTTCTCAAGCCCGGCATGGACAAGCACCTGCATCTCGACGATGAAGGAGCGCCCCTTCTGGTCCTGCGCCCGGACATCGACACAACTGTCCTTCCATCCTTTGATCCGTGGCACCTGGTAGGGATCGAGAATGATCACATCGACGATTGTACCCGTGCCGGTCAGGTCGAGCACCGCATTCAAAAAACTGATCAGGATGTCCCGGCTGGCATCCGAGCCGAAGATCTTCTTGAACGCATAGTCGGTCTTGGGGTTGAGGAAGCGCATCCGGCCATGGTCCTGTTCACGGGTCTTCAAGTGGGGTGTGCATTGGTCTTTCGCCATGATACTCCCGACCGACCGCCGATCCAAGCTTCGGTGTCGAAGCCACTGGGCAGGTGGGCCACCAGATGATCGACGAAACCGTCGGCGTCCTCGGACAACTTCCAGGGAACTCGACTTCGATTGCCGATCCGGCGTAGGATCCTGCGGGCGCCAGGGCCGCCCCCGATGGCCGCAGGAATCCTCCCGGAGTCGGGACCAGGATCTTGATTGGAACCAGGAATGCCGGAGTTGAATTTCGTTTTGCCATGGCTCGGGGCGATCTTCGCCGGGGCCGTGATCGGCAGTTTCCTGAACGTGGTGATCCATCGCCTGCCGCTGATGATCCTGGCGGAGGTGGCCCCAGAGGAGGAGGACGCCGGGCGGCTGTCGTTGTCGTGGCCGCCGTCTCATTGTCCGCAATGCGGGGCGCCGATCCGACTGCGGCACAATATCCCGCTCGTGGGCTATGCCGTGTTGGGCGGGCGCTGCGCCGATTGCCGGGGGGCGATTTCCATACAATACCCTCTTGTGGAGGTGGCGGGAGTCGCGGCGGCAGTGCTGGGGTTGTGGCGTTTTGGGATCACGGCAGAGGCGGGGCTGACGGTGGCGTTGCTTTGGGCGCTGATTTGCGTCACCGCCATTGATATCAGACACCAGCTCATTCCGGACTCGTTAAGCGGCGCCATTCTGTGGACCGGGCTTGCCGCCTCGGCGCTGGGGTTGCGGCCGTTGTCGGCGCCGGACGCGATTTTGGGGGCGGTGATGGGCTACACCGCCTTGCGCTTGCTGACGGAGGCCGCATCACGCCTGATGGGGCGCGAAGCCATGGGTGGGGGGGATCCCAAGTTGTTGGCCGGAGTCGGGGCCTGGGTGGGGTGGCAGGCGGTGCCAATGGTGTTTTTTGGCGCCTGCGTCGGGGGCGTTCTGGTGGCGTTGCCGCTGATGGCGCTGGGCCGCATCCGCCGCAGGGATCCGTTTCCGTTTGGCCCGTTCCTGGCGGCGGCGGGCGCGGCCAGCGTTTTTGCCAATGGAATCCTGCTAAAACTGTTCGTTGATCCTGTTGGCGCCTGGACACTTGCTCACGGGTAGGAGCGGAGCCTTGATGTATCAATAATTATGTAAAAGGGCATATGGAAAAATGTCTATGGACACGTTGGGCGACGGAGAATATAGAGAAAGTCAGTTTTAAGGGGTGTGTGTTAAAGCTTTTGGGGGGATAGGTCGGATGGTATCGCTACGCAGAACGGCAATAGCTGCGGCATCGGCTATGATGGTAATCGGCGCTACGGTGCCTGGGACGACGGCGGCTACGGATATCCCCTGGAAAGACGTGACGTGGGAACACACGAGCGTGGACGAGGACATCAAGGACGTGCTGCGCGCTCTGTTGAGCGCTGACGGTCTCCAGGTGATCTTCCGCCCCGGCGTCAAGGGGCCGGTGTCCACCCATATCAGTAGTATGCCGCTGCGGGCGGCTTTCACCATGCTGATGACGGAAAACAACCTGGAATACAGCTATGATCCCGGCACCAAGATGGTGACGATCCTACAGGGTGGGGCGAAGGGCGAAATGTCCCAGGATTTCGTCAGCCTGGGGCTGGTGAATCCCGATGACCTCGTCGGGGCGATGAAGGACTTTGGCCTGGGCGGGAACATAAAGATCAACAAGGGCACCAATACGGCGCTGCTGAAGGGCACGCCCGACCAGGTCAAGCTGCTGAAGGATCTGATCACCGACATGGCCACCAGCGCCGGGAAGGTGGCAGCTGACCGCGCGAAAGGCAATACGTCGAGCAGCGAGGTGACCAAGGCCGCCGCCGAGGCCGCCAGGGCCGAGGTCGAGGCCGCCAATGCCGCAGCCGCGGCAAAGGCCGAGTCCGAACGCGCCTTCCGGGAGAACTTCCTTAATCAGGAGATCAAAATCATCCCGCTGCAATTCGCGACCGTCGCCGCGACCACCAAGAAATTCTATGATCAGTCGGTTACCGTTCCCGGCATTGCGGAGACCGTCAACAATCTCCTGGGCGGCGACATCAAGAGCATGACCAAGGACATGCCCAAGGAACAGGCCGAAAAGATCCAGGAGATCGCCTCATCACTCACCTTTGCGCGGCCGATGGTGTCGACCGATGCGCGAACCAACTCGGTGCTTGTGCGCGGCACACCGGAGGCGATCAGAAAGGTGGAAGCCATCGTAAAGCAGCTTGATCAGGCGGTGCCGATGATCGAGATCGAGGTCATGATTGTTCAACTTAAAGCGAACAAGGAATCCTCGTTGGGTATTAGCTGGGCTGCCTCCCAAAGTGTTGATAGCAATGATGGCATGAAAACTGTTGGTATCAGCCAAGGCATGGGCACGCCCAGCACGGCGGGTACGAGCCTGGGGAGCGTTGCGGCACTATCGGCTTTGCCGATTTTGGCGAACACGCTGCCGACCTCAGCGAATGCAGGCACTTCAGCGACGGCTGGATTTGTGTTGAACAGCAACAGAAGTTTTTTGCAAACCCAGTTGAACATGCTCGCGACGAACGGCGACAGTCAGACGATCGCTTCGCCGCACCTCGTCACCATGAACAATGTCCAGGCGAAGTTCGCCCAGCAGGATTCATTTAGCATTGCGATCACGGGTACCACGGGTGGGGCAGGAACGCTCCAGACCGTGAACGCCGGCATCACCGTTGATATTACGCCATCGGTGGTCTTATCCCCTGACCCGGCCGTGAAACCTCTGGTCCGTCTCAACCTCACCACAACGAATACGGCACCCAGTCTTACCAGCAACAGCACCGTGGAAGTGACGGGCTCCACCGTTACCACCGATGTGCTGGTTCCCGACGGAACGACCTTCGTTCTCGGTGGCATCAAAGACGATTTCCGCACCAAGAATTCAGAAGGTGTTCCAGGGTTGCATGATATTCCAGTTCTTGGGGCATTGTTCGGAACGGATGTCGATAGCAACAGACTGGATGAGACCGTCTACTTCATCACGCCGAAGATCGTCAGACCCAATGAAATCGCCCAGACCGACGGGGCGGCCCGTCGTTATATGCAGTCGCGTTCGCTCAGCCCTTCCGCCGCCGGTGATGAACTGCGACGCTCGGCGTCGGTTCCTCCCAGGCTGGAGGTTCACCCGGACGAATGAGCGCAATGGTGGGGCGGCGGTTCGACGGGGCTGATAGAGACGGGGCTGATAGAATCGGCAGGAGAGTGTAACGTGAGTAACAAGCGCGTCATTTCGATCAACCTCACGCTTGGCACGTTGTTGATGGCGGGGGGGGGGCTTTATCCCTTCGCCGAAGCGGCCATGAATAAAAACAGTGCCGAGATCGGGGCGCAGATGCTGGCGGCGGATGTGCTGCGCGGCGAAAGAACGGCGAACGCCGACAAGACCCCCGACAAGTTCGCGTATGTCTATTTCCCGTCCACCGATCCTGGCCTTACCCAGGGGTTGATGGCCCTGGCGATGTCCCCCCCCACCGGGAATTACACGGTTGAGGCCTTTCAGGAAAAGGGCTATGCCCTGGTGATTCGCGCCTTCTCCAAGCCAGAGGCGCTCGCTGCCGGGAAAGTGCCGGCGGTAATTTATGAACACCGGATCCCGCACGCAGGCGAGGCCGGTGTTGGCTCGTGGGTGGTAGCACCGTGAGCATCCAGGCTGTTGCGCGGGCAGCGGTCTCGCTGCTGGTCCTGGCCACGGCCGCCTGCGAGGAAACCGCCCCGGTGGTGCCGCCGTCTTCCCAGGCCGCCACAACGGCGAAGTCCCTGGTGACCTCTTCGCCGCTGGATTCAACGCCCGCGCCGCTGAAATTGCCGCAAATGCGGGTGGGCGACCATTGGGAATACAGCGATGGCTACAAGCTCTCGGTATCCGAGGTCCAACCTGACGGCTTGGCCCGCTTTCAGATGGAGGATGGGTCGGATTCCCGGATGTTGCGCCGCGCCTTCTTCGTCGATGCCAGTTTCACGGGGGGTGTGACCCGTACCGTGGTCTTCCGCACCAGCAATCCCATGAAAATCTTTGAGGTGCCGGCGGGAACGCCGGTGGGGGATGTACGTGAGACCATGCGTGGCACGGAAACGTTGCGCGCCCAGGAATCCTGGGTGGTCGAGGGCCACGAAACCATCACCGTTCCTGCGGGCACCTTTGATTGCTGGGTCGTGGTCGGGCGGATAAAAAGTCTACAGTCGACCTACCAAGCTTATGAACGGTGGTGGTACAGCCCCCAAGTGCGAAACTATGTGCGCCTTGAATTCAAGTCCGGGGATAACACGGAAGGGTCCAGGGTGCTCCTGTCTTACAAACTTAATTAGGCTGCTGGAGTGTATGAGATGAAAAGTTCTGTTGCCATATCCGAAAACGCGAGGAAGAGCCAGCGGTTACGCGGCTTCACCCTGATCGAGTTGATGGTGGTGGTGACCATCATCGGCATTCTGGCCGCCATCGGCATTCCGAAGCTTCAAAACTTCATCCGGGTTGCCTCGACGGCCGATCCGGTCAACTTCTCAGGGCAGATTTTGTCGTCCGTCAACGGCTACATCTCGCAACATGCTGGGGATGCGGGGGGGACGACGTCGATCGTTGCGAGCCTGAATGTGGCAAATGCGCTCGACACCACCAATTGCAGCGGGACGACGACGACTGCGTGCATTTCCTCGATCATCCCGACGCTTATTCTGCCATCCGGGAATTCGTGGAATTACGTTATTGCGGCCGTTGCGCCTACGGCTTCGGAGGTGGCGTCGGGTACGGTTGATATCTGCATCAAGGCAACGCCGACCTCCTCGACGGAGACGAGTCCGATTGCCGTGTATATGTCCAGCGCACCAATTACGGGTGCTTATTCGGCGGTGTGGGAAGGTCAGGCGTACCGCGCCGATTACGTCAACCAGGTGACCACAGCCAGTTCTACTGGTGTATTTGGCGGCACATCTACTGCCGGTTCCGGTGCCTGTGCGGCGGCATCAGGAGGACAAGGAACGGGAAATTCGAACTCACCTAAAGCCCAGTAACGTTTCGTAGCAGGAGACCTCCTCTAATGGCCAGGTATGCGGATTGGCGGGAAATCGGCAAGGGTGGACATGCCAATGTCTACCGGGTGCTCGATACGATGCTGGGCCGCGACGTAGCCATCAAGATGCTCAACGCCAGCGCCAACAAGAACACCAAGCTGGTCGCGGGCCTGCGGGAAGAGGTTCTCATCTCGCGGGATCTGCGCCACCGCCGTATCTGCGCCATCCACGATGTCTATGAGGGCGAAGAGGGCGTCGGTATCGTCATGGACTTCATCCCCGGCATTGACGCCAAGGACTGGCTGAAACTCAACCGGGGCGATCTTACCGCCACCGCCGCCCAGCGGCCTACGTTCCTCCGCAATGTTACCGAGACGCTGGTGTTCGCTCACGAGCGGATCGTCCATCGCGATCTCAAGCCGGCCAACGTGTTCCTGTTCCACGGCGACATCGCCGATCCGGTAATCATGGATTTCGGCATTTCCATCGCCACCGCCGTCGCCGGGGCGAGCAACATTGGCGGCACCCCCTCCTACATGTCGCCCGAACAGTTCGAAGCTCCGTCCAAGGTGGACCCCCGCTCGGATCTGTTCGCGCTGGGGGTGATGGCCTACGAGATGTTCACCGACCAGCTTCCGCCGACTTCGCTTAAGGACATCCTCCGCACACGCACGGTGCCGCGTCCGTGCATGGAGGAAATTCCGCCGCCCAGTTCGTTCTGTCCGGTGCTGCCGGCCGAGTTCGACATGGTGGTGCTGTCCATGATGGCTTATGAACAGAACAATCGCCCGGATTCGGCCAAGGAAGTGCTGGCGGTTCTCGATTCCATCCACCTGCTGTCCGAGACCGAGGCGTTGAAGCGTTCCAGCGCCAGTGCCTCCGGCCATGTAGTGGAGCGGGTGCGGGTGGAAGGCGGCTCGTTCTACATGGGGTCGCAAGCCGATTCCCCCATGGCCAATGAGAAACCCTATCGCCGGTTGGTTCTGTCGCCGTACCTGATGGATATCCACCCGGTTACCAACGCCGCATACCGCGCCTTTGTCCGTGCCGTTGGCCGTCCACTGCCGCCTCTGATCGACGACCCGGTGTTTGGGCGCGACGATCATCCGGTGGTGGGCGTGACGTGGGAGGACGCCCGCGATTATGCCGCCTGGGTTCAGGGGCGGCTCCCGACCGAAGCGGAATGGGAATGCGCGGCGCGGGCCGGTCAACGCTTCGCCCAGTATCCGTGGGGGGAGGAGGAACCGACGGCAACGCGGGCCAACATTGACATGATCCATCGCGCCACCACGCCGGTATTGGCCCATCCAGGGGGGCGCAATCCCTTGGGCCTGTATGATATGTGCGGCAATGTGTGGGAGTGGTGTTCCGATTCCTACGATGCCGGCTGGTATAGCCGGCTGCGGCACGACGACCGCAACCCGCGCTTTGATAAGCCGAAAGCCCCCCGCTGTCTGCGTGGCGGCAGCTTTGACAGCGTGCGCAATGCCGGACGTTGTGCGTTTCGTTCTTCTGCCGACCCGTTGGAGCGGCGGCGCGATGTAGGTTTTCGCGTCGTCTACGATCTCTGATCCCGAGAAAGCCAGATGCCGGATCGTCAGGAAATCATGCTTCACATCCAACCTTCCGGGTCCCAGTCTTATCAGTCGGTACCGACGACCGGCGGCGACAGCTTTCTCATTGGCCGCAACCAGGGCAAAGACCGGCCCGGAACCATTCGGATCATGTTGAACGACGAACTTGTTTCGCGCCGTCATTGCATTATCCTGTGGG
>JADFXL010000420.1 GCA_015233585.1 Alphaproteobacteria bacterium
TCGACGCACCATGCAAAGAGCTTGCGGACGCACGCAAGAACGCGGTTCGCCATCCTTGGGCTACCCCGGTCAACGATGGCGTCGAGAAGTTCGATCACGTCGCGCTTGGTGATGGTGCCAATAGGGCGACCACTCCAAAAGGAAACCACATTGCCCTTGAGAATGCGTTCCGTTTCTTTCCAGCTTCGGTTTTTGGGTTTGGCGTAGCGTTCAACAAATACGGCGGCAACCTCGTCAACGGTATCGGCCTTGCTGCGTGCCGCCGTTCGTTCCTCGTCTGCCTTTTTCACCTTCGGATCGATGCCACGGGCAACTTCTTCCAGCGTGCTCCGTGCCGCCGCGCGGGCGTCCTGGAGCGATGTTACTGGGTATGGCCACGACATACGGAGTTGATCGGTCTCAACGCGGGTACGAAGAAAGAACGACTTGCCGCCAGCGTCGGTGACACGTAGACCGAACCCCGGCACGACGGCATCCCAATACTCGATGCGCTTACCCTTCTGGGCGGGCTTCACCTTCTGAACCATCGCGTCAGTGATAACCTTACGGGTGGCTTCACGGGGCATTGGGGGGTCTCCATCGGCAATCAGCGGGTCCAAATCGGGGGCACAACGGGGGCACAAAAGTTCGCGGTATGCCCCATTCCAGTATGTTCACCCATGCTAGGCCAGTGGCGGAAGAAGTCAACGTTTATGCGGTGTTTGCGCGATTTCGTGTTTATCCATGTTCGCAAATGTTCATGTATAGCCATTTACTCTTAATCAGCGGGCCGTAGGTTCGAGTCCTACTGCACCCACCAATGATTTCAAGGGGTTAGCGGAAGCCGGCGAAAACCCCAAAAATAGAGCGGACCCCCAGCGGACCCGACAGGACGAGGTTTCACTTTCTGGTCGTCATCGCGGTCAGTCCATGGGTGAGCGAGTTGACCACGCGGCGGTCATGTGCCAGCGCATCCGGTCGCAGCACCGCGCCACCAACTCCCAGGGCTTCGGCGGTGCGCGCCTCTGCCGTCTGGGTAGATCGGTTTCCAGATATCCGGGGGCCTCTGTGCGGTCGTTTCTGCGGCGGGGGGCGGGCATCACACTTCGCGGCGTTTCGACGCGGTAGCGGCAATGAGCCTGCAGAGCTCCGAGTTTTTGCAGCGCCGCAGATAATCCTCATACTTGCGGGCGGTTTCGGGGTCGGGGTGGGGCGGTCGGTTGCGGCTCCACTGGACCACCTCTTCGAGCGTCACCTCACGCCCAATTTGTGTGGCAGCTTCCAGCCGGGCGAGTCGCGTCTTGATGGTCATGACTTTCCCCTTCCGGCTTCCAGTGCAGCGATCCGCGCATCCAGTTCAACGGTTTCGATCGCGCGGCGTTTTGTGTCGATCAACCCGGCAATGGTAGCCCCTTCGTCCGGCGTCAAAATGCCATCGCCCACGGCCTCCACAACGGCCCCCAGCGCAATCAGCACGTCGGCGGATGTCGTCACCGTCGGCAAGTCGATCGTCACCGGCCTGCCCTTGCGAACCGGGCAGATCCTCTCCAGCACCAGCCGGGCGGCAGTCATGTCGCCACCACGAGCGGCGGTCAGCACGGCGCGCACAACGTCGGCGGCGTCATCGGCCAGGAGCTTTTCGGCAAGCAGGGTGGCGTAGTGGCGCGTACCTTTCGCTTTACCGGCGGGGTTGCCCGATTGGCCTTTCTGGAAACGGTGCCCCTGCTTTCGCTCTGTATTTGCAGGCTCGGGCATTGTCAGTCACCTTCAAGGGCACGAAGCATACGAGCGACATTCTGCCATGTGACCCCAAAGCGAACGGCTATATCCGTGGTGGCGGCACCGGCCTGATTCATGTCGATCAGAATTTGTTTGCCATGGTCGGTCAGTCGGCGGGTCCGGTCGGTCCCGGTCCACAACGCGGCGTCATCGGGAGTCGCTGGCGCGGGTTCCGTGGTGTCGGCACCATCGGGTGACAGACTCGCCAGCGGGCAACGTAGCGACTTCCAAGTGCGTTTCGTCTGCGGTGATGATCGCGACCACCCTGGCAGGTTCGGCGTCAAGCCCAGCAATACGCCGCAACACATCACGCAACACGTCATCATGCTCCGCAATACGGCGTAGC
>JADFXL010000421.1 GCA_015233585.1 Alphaproteobacteria bacterium
CGGAAGTCATGAACATCATCGGCGACGTAAAGGGCCGGCTCTGCATCATGATGGACGATATCGTTGATTCGGCGGGAACCTTGTGCAATGCCGCCAAGGCGTTGCGGGAGGCCGGAGCCGCTTCGGTTCATGCTTATTCCACGCATGGCGTGCTTTCCGGCGGCGCGGTGGCCCGCGTGGCGTCCTCTCCCCTCGAGTCGCTCGTCATCACCGACAGCATTCAGGCAACCGAAGGCGTACGGCTGGCCCCCAATATCCGACAACTCTCCATCGCCGCGCTCATGGCCGAGTCGATTTTGCGCATCAGCGAGGAACGTTCGGTGTCGAGCCTGTTCGATTAGAACACCGGCTTGCGACATTACGCTCCAATACAGGCTTCCCCAACACCGTCTCCGGGTGATATGAACAGGCTTTCGCGGCGCTGGGCACCCCTGGAGGCTGGCGTCGTTTTGTGTTTGGAGGAATTAGATGAGCGAACTCGAACAAATACCCGTTACGGTACGCGAACGGGCCGGAAAGGGGGCCGCCCGTGCCACACGCCTCAAGGGCCAGGTGCCGGGCGTGGTCTACGGCGCCAAACTACCCCCGAAGCTGATTGCCATCGACCCGAAACGCCTCAACATCGAGGTCCGCAAGCCGGGCTTTTTTACCCGCTTGTTCTACCTGAATATTGATGGAGAGATCGACCGCGTCATGTGCCGCGACGTTCAACGCCACCCGGTGACCGAGCGGGCCCTTCATGTGGATTTCATGCGCGTCGCCGCTGGTGCCACCGTGCACGTCGGCGTACCGTTGCGTTTCATTAATGAACTGGCCTCACCAGGGCTGAAGCGTGGCGGCGTGCTCAACATCGTTCAGCACGAAATCGAAGTGATGGGGCAGCCCGAGGCCATTCCGGTATCCATCGACATCGACCTGACCGGAACGGAAATCGGCGACTCCATTCACCTCCATCATCTCACCTTGCCGCCCGATGTGCGCTCGTTCATTACCGACCGGGATTTCACGGTGGCGACCATCGTCGCACCCTCGGGCCTGAAGTCGGACGATGAGGGGGCTTCCGGTGCGGCTGCGGCATAGCCGGTAACGACCCACCATGATGCTGGTGGTGGGACTTGGCAATCCAGGTGCCGAATATGCCGGGCATCGTCACAATATCGGCTTCATGGCGGTGGATCATCTGGTCCGCCGCCATGGTTTCGGCGCGTTCAAAAGCAAGTTTCAGGGACACCTCGCCGAGGGCATGATTGGCGATGTCAAGGTGCTGGCCCTCAAGCCGCAAACTTATATGCACGACTCGGGACGCTCCGTCGCCGCTGCGGCGCACTTCCATAAGCTGAAGCCCGAGGACGTAATCGTTCTGCACGATGAACTCGACCTGGCACCGGGCAAGCTGCGGGTCAAACTCGGGGGGGGCAGCGCCGGACATAACGGGCTGCGCAGCATCGACGCTCATCTGGGGCCATTGTACCAGCGGGTACGACTGGGCATCGGGCATCCGGACGACCGTGATCAGGTCGCCCGCTATGTCCTCCATGATTTTGCCAAGGCCGAGGCGGCGTGGCTGGGGCCGTTGCTGGAAGCGGTGGCCGAGGCTTTTCCCTTGTTAAGCAAAGGCGATGCCGCCGGCTTCATGACCCGCATCGCGCTGCTGGCTCCCGCGAAGACAGCCCCACAGCCGCCTGACTGATACCCTGGCGCAGCGTGCCTGAGAGGGCGCGGCTAGTTGGAACTGCCTGGCGCGTTACTTCTATCATGCCGGTGCCGCCGTTCCTGGCGGGGGCTGTCCGATGGCGGACGTTGGTCCGTCTGCGGATGCAAGGGGCAGGTCTTGAGAACCTCCTCGCGATCAAGCATTCCGTCGTGCCGGATATCCAGCCGGCGAAATGTTTCTTCGCTCTGGCGCAGGAAAGCGTCCAGGCTGACTTTGAAGGTCAGTCCGGTATCTGCCGTCATGACGGGGTCGCTGTCGCCATAGGGCTGAACCTGCGCCCCATCCCGGACGCCATGATCTCGCGAAGCGGATGAGGCGCCATATTCGAAAGGCCTGCGGAAAAGCGCCAGTTTGGCTGGCGTGAGATAACCGTCATGGTCAAGGTCC
>JADFXL010000422.1 GCA_015233585.1 Alphaproteobacteria bacterium
TGAACTTTCTCGCCGGGATAGTCGTCGCCCTTCTCGCATTGCGCCACCGGGCATGAGACGAGAAAACTTCGCATTACCGCCCGCCACAGCCCGTCTCCTCCAGGGTGTGGGACGCGAAGTCACCATTCCTGCCGGCACCGTGCTGTTTCGCGAGGGTTCTGAATGCGCAAGCTACGTTCTGGTGATTGATGGCTCAATCCGGGTGCAGAAGGTGTCGGAGGGGGGGCGAGAGATCGTGCTCTACCGAGTCGAGGGTGGCGGTGGATGAAGGGGTGCTGGTCAAGGCCGGGCAGGACGTTGTCGTATCCGTGCGCCGGGCGCTCGGCGGAAACGACCTCGGTGATCTCCGCGAAGCTGTGGACAAAGAGTTTCTCACTCTGGATGAGCACGAGCAGGCCGTGCGCTCGGTGTTGGCAAAAATGGAAAGCGATCTCATCCGGCGGTTGGCGGGGCTTTATCATGGATGACGAGGCGCAGGACAAACGCGCCAACCCGTCATTCAGTCGGGAGGTCGGGGCGAAGGCCGCGCGCAAGCTTAAGGGGCGGCGTAACGGGGCCAAGGGTGTCGGGTTCGGGTTGGGAATGATGGGGCTGATCGGCTGGTCGGTGGTGATTCCAACCCTGCTCGGAGCGGCCCTTGGCATCTGGCTGGACCGGCATTACCCGGGTCCGCACACATGGACGCTGGCCTTGCTGATGGCCGGGCTCGCCCTCGGATGTTTCAATGCCTGGCATTGGGTGGCCAAGGAAGATAAGGAAATGCATGACGAACAGGAGGACAAGGATTGACTGACTTTCTGTTTCTCGCACCACCGTTGGCGGCCGGCCTTTTGCTTGGCGCGTTCTTCTTTGGCGGCCTTTGGTGGACTGTCATCAAAGGCGTTTTGTCCCCTCGTCCGGCTGTTTGGTTTTTCTGCAGCATGCTGCTGCGGACAAGCGCTACGCTTGCCGGATTTTATTTTGTCGGGCGCGAAGACTGGCAGAGGTGGCTCTCATGCCTGATTGGCTTTGTTCTGGCACGCATGGCCGTGAAGTGGCTGTCCCGCCGCCCGATCGACCATCAGACCGCCCATATGGGGGAGACCGGCAATGCGCCTTAGCCCCGATGAGATGATCTTCTGGCAGCACGGTTTTTTCAAACTCAACGGCACGATTGTATTTACGTGGGCGCTGATGCTGGTGCTGACGGTCGGCTCAAAGCTCATTACCCGCACTCTCTCCACCGACCTGAACTGGTCCCGCTGGCAGAATCTCCTGGAGATCATCGTCACCGGCATCGAAAAGCAGATCGAAGATGTCGGTCTTTCCCAGCCCAGGACCTATGTCTGTTTCCTCGGAACGCTTTTTCTGTTTGTCGCCTCAGCCAGCCTTGGCACCGTCATTCCCGGCTTCGAGCCGCCGACCGGGTCGCTCTCGACAACCGCGGCGCTCGCCTTGTGCGTCTTGGTCGCGGTGCCGTTCTTCGGTATCAAGGATCAGGGGCTTGGCGGCTATCTCAGATCCTACATGGAACCGACGATCATTATGCTGCCGTTCAATATCATCAGCGAAGTGTCACGGACGCTGGCCCTGGCGGTCCGCCTGTTTGGCAACATGATGAGCGGAACGATGATTCTGGCCATTCTGCTGACCATTACCCCCTTCATCTTCCCGATCGTCATGAATGCGCTCGGCCTGCTCACCGGCATGGTCCAGGCCTACATCTTCAGCATTCTGGCCGCGGTTTACATCGCGGCCGCCACCCGTGGCCGCAAGGCCGCGTCGCCATGATGCCCAAGCATGAACAACGCCAACAAGAGTATACACCATGGACAGCATGACACTGATTGCCATCGTCTCAATCATTACCGCCGGCCTGACGATTGCGCTGGGAAGCATTGGCCCCGCGCTCGGCGAAGGCCGTGCCGTCGCCACCGCTTTGACGTCTCTGGCCCAGCAGCCCGATGCCGCGACAACGATCACGCGCACTCTTTTTGTCGGCCTGGCGATGATCGAATCCATAGCGATCTATTGCTTTGTCGTTTCGATGATTCTGATTTTTGCCAATCCGTTCTGGAACCAAGTCATCGCGCAAACTGCGGGAAAGTAGATA
>JADFXL010000423.1 GCA_015233585.1 Alphaproteobacteria bacterium
CGAACAGGCTCCACCAGTTGTAGAAGAGGGCGATGAGCCGGGCCATGATCTGGCATCGCTTGATGTCGCGGGTGGTGAAGCCGGCCCAGCCCCACTGGTTTTTCAGTTCGTCGAAGGGGTTCTCGCTATCGGCGCGATCGCGGTAGAGCTGGGCCAGCGACAGGACTTCGAGATCGAGTGAGGTCACCAAGACGGCAAATTCCCAGACCGTGTCGCTGCCGGCGGCGTCGGCCCAGAACAGTTCCCCCTGGCCGTCGTCGTTCGTGCGGACCAGAGCCAGGGTCTCGCGCAAAGGTCGGCGCAGAATGACGACCTGGCGCTGCCGACTCCAGCCCGACAATCGCAGTTCCGCCTTGCAGCCCGACCAGCCCTGTCCGGCATCCCGCCAACCGCCACGCCCCACCATCTTTTCCACCACGCGGCGCACACCCTTGGTCATGCGCTGCTTGAACAAATAGGGCAATCCCTCCTGCTCGCAGCGGGCCCTGTTGCGCTCGTTGCCCCAGTCCTTGTCGCCACGCACCAGGCTGGGCCAGTGTTCTTGCCCCATCCGTCCCAGCAGATCCCACAGATGCGGGTGCGAGGTCTTCGACGTATGCCGGTTCCCAGGCTCCACCACCACGTCCAGCACCGTATGCCTCACATCTTCCGGCCTTTAGATCTGCACGAACGAAGGTGGGGGGGGCTTTTTATTTCCGGTCGCGGAAAGCCCCCTTTGAGGGGGCAGTGACCGTAAAGCCTCCGGCTCTGCCGGAGGATACTTACTAGAAGTACCTATAAGATTAGACTGGCATAAGATTAGACGGTAAGGTTCGTCATGAACCCATGAAAGGGATTCAGGAATGTCCCGATCCAACATCCATGGGATTTGAAGCGTGAATCCCGAGAACAACGGAAAGATCCATATCCTGTTTGTCTGTACCGGGAACATCTGCCGGTCGCCAACGGCCGAGGGGGTGTTTCGCCATCTTGTGAACCGGGCCGGGATCAAGGATCGTATCGCGATCGACTCGGCAGGCGTAGGTGCCTGGCACGTTGGCGATCCACCAGACCTTCGGGCCCAGGCAGCCGCCCTGCGGCGAGGTATTGATCTGAGCCGGATTCGTGCCCGCGTCCTGATCCCGGGAGATTACACGCGATTCGATTACCTTGTCGCCATGGATCGTGGGCACCTGTGTGAGATTAAGCGAAACCGCCCGCCAAACGCGTCCGCCAAAATCGAACTGTTCATGAATTTCGCCCCAGAGATAGGCGTGACCGACGTACCGGACCCTTATTACGGCGATATCGACGGGTTTGAACATGTGCTCGATTTGATCGAAGCGGGTGCTTCTGGCCTGCTTGCTGCCATCCGGCGCATCAATTTTGGCGAGGGATGATGGGGGGAGGCCATTTCTGGCACGGAACCAATGGATCCAGGAACCATCGCCCGTATCGAACACATCACTGGCACTCGTGTTACCGGTCACGGCCCCTTGAGTGGGGGGTGCGTTGGGCGGGTCTACCGGGTTCGGCTGGCGGATGGCCGCTCCGTGGTGGCCAAGGTTGGGATACGGGGCAGCGGTCTCGATATTGTGGGGTATATGTTGCGCTTCCTGGGGCGCCTTGGTGTTCGGCCGGTCCCCGAGGTGCTGGACGAGGGCGATGATTTCCTGTTGATGACCTGCATTGAGGCTGGCGATGACCTGAACGCCGAGGCCCAGGCTCATGCCGCCGAATTGCTGGCGGCTCTGCACGCGACGACCGCCGACCACTACGGCCTGGAGCGCGACACCTTGATCGGCGGTCTGGTCCAGCCCAATACGCCTTCCGCCAACTGGGTTGAATTCTTTCGCGAACATCGCCTTCTGTACATGGCGCGGGAGGCTGCCCGCGCTGGAAGGATGCCTGAGCGGCTGCTGAGCCGGATAACGCAATTTGCAGCTCGGCTTGAGACGTATCTCGATAACGGCGGGCCGCCGGCGCTGATCCATGGCGATATGTGGGCTGGCAATATTCTGGTTCGAAAGGGGCGGATCGCCAGCTTTATTGATCCCGCCATATATTACGCTGACGCCGAGATCGAACTTGCCTTTTCGACCCTGTTCCCGAC
>JADFXL010000424.1 GCA_015233585.1 Alphaproteobacteria bacterium
GCGTCACCGGCATGGTTGGCTCTCATATGGTCGATTTCCTGTTGAAGAACACCGACTGGGAGATCTACGGCGCTTGCCGCTGGCGCAGCCCGCTGGACAATATCCGTCACCTGATGCCGCTGATCAACGCCAAGGATCGGATCCATCTTGTGGATTTCGAGTTGCGCGATACGGTATCCCTTATCCGCATGGTCGAATCCGTGCGTCCGCATTACGTATTTCACCTTGCGGCGCAGAGCTATCCCAAGACCAGTTTCACCGCGCCGATCGACACCCTCGACACCAACATCCTGGGCAGCGCGCGCTTGCTGGAGGCGTTGCTGCGTGTGGATACCGATCCGGTGGTCCATGTCTGCGCTTCGTCCGAAGTATTCGGTCGTGTCAGCAAGGAAAAGCTGCCGATCAACGAGGAATGCACGTTTCATCCGGCCTCGCCCTACGCCATTTCCAAGGTCGGTACGGACCTGATTGCCCGCTACTATGCTGAGGCCTATGGCATGAAGGCGGTGTCGACTCGCATGTTTACCCATACCGGGCCGCGCCGTGGCGACGTGTTTGCCGAGTCAACGTTTGCCAAGCAGATAGCCATGATCGAGGTCGGAATGATCCCGCCGGTGGTCAAGACCGGCAACCTCCAGTCCATGCGCACCTGGGCCGATGTTCGCGATGCGGTGCGCGCCTATTATCTGCTGGTAACCACGAACCCGATTCCGGGCGAGTACTACAACATCGGCGGTACCTTCTCGTGCTCGGTCGAGGATATGTTGAAATTTCTGTTGTCGATTTCGACGCGCAAGGATATCCGGGTGGAGGCCGATCCCGGGCGGATGCGTCCCATTGATGCCGATCTGCAAGTTCCCGATACCCGGAAATTCAAGGCTCACACCGGCTGGGAGCCGGAGATTCCGTTTGAAAAGACGATGGTGGATTTGCTCGACTATTGGCGCCAGCGTGTCAAATTGGGCGAGATGTTCCCGAACCGCTGAGGGTCGGAGGCGGTGGGACGCCTGAATTGTTTTCTGGCGATGATCCCGTGGCAATGAGACTCCGTGGCGGACATCGAATGTACCTCAATAACAAACGTATCTTTGTGGCCGGGGCCTCCGGTCTCGCCGGGTCGAGCGTGGTACGGGCGATCCTGGCGACCAGTCCGACATCGGTTGTGCAAGCCGGATTTCGCAGTCGTTCTGGTTGCTTTCTGGAGCACGATCGGCTTACCTATGTTCAGGGCGACCTGCGCAATCCCGATGATTGCGCGCGACTTGTCAAGGGCTGTGACGCGGCGGTGCTGACGGCGGCGAACAGCGGCGGCGCGCAGCAGGCGGCCAGCGAGCCTTGGCATCAGGTGACGGACAACGTGGTAATGGACAGCAACCTCATGCAGGCGCTGCATTTCGCCGACGTGCGGCGGGTTGTCTACGTCAGTTCGGCGACGGTCTATCCCGAATTCGAGGGCTACATCCGCGAGGACCAGCTCGACTGGAATCAAGATCCGCAGGCCGCGTATTTCGGTGTCGGCTGGGCCAAGCGCTATGTCGAAAAGTTGTGCCGATTTTGGCATGAGAAGACCGGGATGCACATTCTTATCGCGCGCTCCTCCAATATCTTCGGCCCCTTTGCCAAGTTCGATCCACGCACGGCCAACTTTATCCCGGCGCTGATCCACAAGGCCGTAGACAAGATGGAACCGTTCGAGGTATGGGGTGACCCGCAGGTCACGCGCGATGTTATTTACAGCGACGATTTCGGTGCCGCGATCGTCGCGATGTTGAATGCGACGGAGGAAGTTGTCTTCGACACCTTCAATGTCGGTTCAGGACGCCGCACGACGGTTGGTGAGGTTGTGGATTTGGTGCTGCGTCATTCGGGGCATCGGCCTTCGCAGGTGGTATGGCGTCAAGACGGGCCGACGACGATCGCCTTTCGCGCCCTCGACTGCTCAAAAATAAGGGATGTGATCGGCTGGACGCCAGCGGTGAGTGTGGACGAAGGCATTCGGCGAACCGTCCGGTGGTGGGAGGCGAACGCGGGGACGTGGGTCAGGTAAGGGCGCAGACGTGTGATGTGGTCGCTTGTTCCAGATAGCT
>JADFXL010000425.1 GCA_015233585.1 Alphaproteobacteria bacterium
GGTTTCCGCGTGCGGACCTCTACCGATGGCGCCTCCGCCCTGACCGGACTGACCACCGATCCGGTCGATCTGGCGGTGCTCGATATCAAGATGCCGCGCATGGACGGCATGGAGTTGTTGCAGCGACTGCGTCAAAAAAGCGCCATCCCGGTAATTTTCCTGACCTCAAAGGATGACGAGGTGGACGAGTTGCTTGGGCTGCGCATGGGAGCCGATGACTACATCAAGAAACCGTTCTCCCAGCGCCTGCTGATCGAGCGCATCCGCGCCCTGACCCGCCGTGCCGAGCTAAAGGCCGCAGAGGGCACGAAATCCGCCGCCGACAAAACCGTCCTCCGAGGCCATCTGAGGCTCGACCCGACGCGCCACCTGTGCGCCTGGCGAGGGCAGCCGGTGGACCTGACCGTGACCGAATTCCTGATCCTCCAGGCTCTGGCGCAACGCATGGGGCACGTCAAGAACCGCGACCAGCTCATCGACGCCGCCTATGGCGAGCATATCTATGTGGATGACCGCACCATCGACAGCCATATCAAGCGCCTGCGCAAGAAATTTCGTGAACTCGATGGCGAATTTTCGCAGATTGAGACCCTCTATGGCATCGGGTATCGTTACAAAGGGGACGATTGATACCAACGCAACCAATCCGTCCCAAACCCCCATAAAACAAATGGGTTTCCAAAGCCCCCCGCCCTTTTGCCAAGGTGTGGGCAGCGCCCACATTATTCAAATGCGATGGCTCTGATCCCGCCGGTTCTTTGATTGACAGCAGCCCATCCATGATTTCAAATGTTCCATAATCCACGGTGCCTTCGGCAACGAACACAGACCGTGGGAATGATTGAGCCGGGAACCGAGGACCGCGTGGCAAGAATAACCAACTATGAGATCCACGTTTTTCATGAAGGCCGGTGGATTCTGAACACGATCCTGGATACCGAGGGCCAGGCGACGGCCTTGGCCAAGGGTCTCCTCAATGACAAGAAAAATGACGGCGTCCGCGTTATCAAGGATTGGCGACGGCCGGATGGCAGTTACGGGGAAACCACGCTTTTTGAACAGATGAAGCGGGTCGAGCGAAAAAAGGATGTGTCGGTTGCCGATATTGCGGCCGCGCCACTTTGCAACGAACCCATCGCGCTTTACAAACCCGATGCCCGCGCCACGACCAATCGCCTGTTGCGAAAATATCTCGACGAAGCGATTCTGACGCCGACGGAGCTGTTGCACAATTACAGCGAACTCAAACGTGTCCTCAACACCGAGAATCTTGCCGCCTCGGCCGTGGAAAAGGTGGCCGGTATTCAGGCTCACCTGACCGGGCAGAGCAGCCGGGTGCGGCGAGATTTGCTGTTCAAGATGATCGATCAGGTTCTCCAGCGGGCGCGACAGGCGGGGGACACATCTTTTCCGCGCGTCAAGGACGTGGGACTTCCAGCCGTCCTGAAGGCGGTTGACGCCGGCGCTCCGCCGGAAGATCGCGATTATTGCGCCATGATCGCCCTGTCCGCCCACCTGATCGGCATTCGTAACTGGACCGGCAAAATCTCCGAAGTCCTCAAACAGAGCCTCAATGGCGGTGATCACCGGCTGGCCGTCATGGCCGACACCGTGGTCGCCGACGTTTTTGGAGCGTCCACCGTTCTTCAGGACATGATCGGCCAGCAACGCAATCTGGGCATGTATATCCAGCGGCTGGCCGATTTCATGGACGGGCATCTTGCCCTGGGTGGCCGTGAATCGAGCGATCCGGCGATCGACATCAACCAGCGGCTGGGAACCGGGAGCTTCCCCCAGACCCGCGCCTTCCTGACGGATGCGGCCTTGCGGTATCTCAAGAGCGCACAACCCCTGGCCCGCAATGAACCCGGCGAGGAGTTCGAGGCGTTCAAAAAGCTGCTCGAACGCTTCGTCAAGGCCGATGAAATCTTCGCTGGCCCGGAAACCGCCGAAGCCCTGGCCATGCGGTATATGCGTTTCCTGCCCCAGGGCGGGGTGTCGGGACGGCGCGAGGCCGTAACGGTGGCTGCCGACCTCCTTGCCACCACACCACAAAAGGTGTGTTTTCTGGTCTCGCTGGCG
>JADFXL010000426.1 GCA_015233585.1 Alphaproteobacteria bacterium
CACACGACATCACACGAAAAAGAAAACCGGCCCACGGTTGTTGGGGTAATATGAATCAAGGCTGGCTCCCCCGGCGCCACAGTCGCACGCACGCCCAGAGCGGGCACCGAAAAGCCATGGGGACGGTCGGTGGCAGTGATTTCGAGCACGACGGGTTCGTCTTTCTTCAGAACCACTTCCCGTGGCCGGAATTCGAATCGTTTGGCGGTAATGGCGATATGGCGCTCCTCTGCTGCGGCTCCCGCCGCAAGCGCCGCAACGGCCACCGCTGCCGCCAGAAACACCGCTATTTTCCCTGTCATTGACGGTTCCTCCGCGTCTTCAGGCAATTTCCGTGAATTTTTCGGCCTTGCAGACCAGGCAGAGGCCCGGCACGTCGCCGATTACCGTGTTGCCACAGACATTGCAGACATGAATACGCGCCGAAGGCAGATCCCGCCCACTTTCAACGGCACCCAATGCTTCGGTAAACAGACTATGGTGGACATTTTCCGCCGCCATGGCGTTGCCCATGGATACGGCGGCCGGGTGGTGACCTTCCGCCAGTGCGATCGCGAGGAAGCCGGGATATCTTTCCTCGATGGCATATTTTTCGCCCGCAATGGCGACAGCCAGATTCTCGGCCGTCGTCTTGACGCCCCCCATGGCCCGAAGATGCGCAAGGGCATGAACGTCCTCCGCCGCAGCAACCGCGCGGAACAGCTTTGCCACCTGCGGCAACTCGTCCCCAAGCGCCGCCAGACCGAAAGCCAGGTATTTCCGGCTGGTCATGCTTTCGCCGAGAAACGCATCAGTAAGGTTCTTCGGCGTTTTCATTGGAACTCCTTTCTCGCCAGGAACAGGGGCCATATTAACCCTGCCGGAGCTAAATTCGACGATATTGTTCGTTGGTTCCATCATCCAGAATCCGCACCACCCCCGCCACGGGAACCCGCACCCACTCCGGGCGGTGAACCGCCTCGTAAGCAATCTCATAGAGGGCCTTTTCCAACACCAGCAGCGCCAGCAAGCGGCGTGCCGCCTCCGGTTCCGCTGGCCATGCGGCGTCTTCCGTTGCGCGATAGCCTTCCAGAAACGCCGCCGCCGCCATGGTTTCCCACGCCCCGGCCCCGCCTGCCGTTTCCGCCGCATAATTGAACGAGCGCAGCATTCCGGCCACATCCCGCAGCGGCGTGTCCTTGGCACGCCGCTGGGACAGGGGGCGGGTGGGTTCGCCCTCGAAATCGAGGACGTAAAAATCTTCATCGGCCACCACGAATTGGCCCAGGTGCAAATCGCCATGGAGCCGGGTCTTGACGGCCGTAATCCGGTCGGGAACCAGAGCCTGAATCGTGGCGGAGACCTCCGGCCAGCGGGCAAGCAACACCTCACCACCACCGCCCAAAGCAAGCAGGGCCTGGCGTGCCGTCTCAGCGGTTGCGAAAACTCGATCCCGCCATGCAAGAAGATCAGCGGCGGTGACGGGTTCCGGCACAAAGGCGGGGTCGGACGTGGGCGCGACCAAGGCCCGGTGCAGTTCCGCCACCCGCACCCCCAGGGTGTGCGCCATGATCTGGTAGCGGCTCTGATTCATCCTGGCCAGGGTAACGGTCCAGGCGTCACCCTGGTTGGGAAGGTAGCCATGCAGAACAGCCACGGCGGCCTCTCCGCACCACGCCTCGCCCAGCAGCGGGGGCGTATGGAGGAAGCGCCCAAGATAACGGCCTAGTTCGATCTCGGGATGGGGACCGGGCACTGGCTGGCGAAACAGCTTCAACACCATCTGCCCGTCGATAATCAGCGACCGGTTGGTCTGGTCCGTCCCCAGCCGCGTGACGACCGGATCGGCACCCAGACGCACGCGCCAGCCAGCCTCGGTGGTGCGGAAAACCATGGTGCCGGTTGTGGAGTCGGTCAGCATCGCCCTGGTCAGGACCAGGGCGTCGCTGTCGAGCAGGTTGTGCATGGGCGGCCTTTGAACGGCGCCTATACCTCGGTATCCACGCGCCGGCCGGGGGCCTGTTCGGGGTCTGGCCCAGCGGCCGGGGGCATCGCTTCTAACGGTGTCTCAGTTGCCGCAGGAACCGACCTTTTGGGA
>JADFXL010000427.1 GCA_015233585.1 Alphaproteobacteria bacterium
CGGCCGCCGGACCGGTGAGTGAGGCGAGTCATTCGTGGTGGGAACATCTGTCTGACGATATCGCGGTGGCTTTGAACCTGAGCGCCGGGACCATCGTCTTCCGTAACCGCACCCTCCATCAGGGCCACTTTATCGCCGCGCTTCAAGGCAGCGAGGTGACCTTCAGCCAAGTCTCGGCGGAGTTGCCCATGGGCGGTACGGTTTCGGCGTTTGGCTTTGCCGGGATTGTAAATGGACAACCGCAGTTGGACCTTACCATCGAAGCGGCAGACGACAATCTGCGGGGCGAGCTTGAATGGCTCGGCATGAATGTGGGACGCATTCCTGCCGACCGGCTGCGGAAGCTCGCACTTAAGACCGTCATCAAGGGGGATGGCGAGCCGTTGCGCCTCCCGGATCTGGATGTGCTGCTGGATGGCACCAGAATTAATGGCGCTGCAACGGTTCTGGTGCGGCCCCGTCCTGGATGCGTATCTGCCCGAGAGGCGGCGTCCCCTCCCCCCCGCAGCGGCAACTCCCGAACCCGGTGCCACCACAAAACCGGGGCCAACAGAATCTGTTCCCACGACCGGCTCAACCTCAAGAGTGCTGGCGCCGCTCGCCATTTTCAATGGGTTCGACGCCAATGTGCGGGCGCACGTCGGAACCCTCACGTTTCGTGGTGCCGCTATGGCGGGGGTGGAGGTGGAAGGCGCTCTGCTGGACGGCACGGCCACCTTGCGCAAGGCCACCGTTGACGATCTGGGCGGCGGCACGGTCTCTGTCACCGGCGAAATCGCCGGGTTCGGTGGCACACCCCACATAAACGATCTTACCTGCGAAGTGCGAACGAAACTGCCGCCAAATCTGGCGCGGGCCCTGAACCTGGGGATAGCGGATGGCAGGCACGACGCCTTGGTCTTGTCGGGTAAGGGAAGCGGAACTCTGGACCATCTGAATATTACGGCCCAAGGCGAAATAGAGGGGGGCGTGATATCGGTTAAAGGTCGAGTGGACGGCCTGCCAGCCCCTCCCACCGCCGAGTTAGCGGTGACGGCCCAAACTAAAGACAAAGGCTCACCGGCCAGGCTTGGGACGGTCGACATGAACGGCCCCCTGCGGCTCCTGTGGGACAAAGACCGGCCCAGGCTGTCGGTGGTGCTGAAAGGCGGCGATATGGTTTTCGGTTCCCCGGCCAGGGTCGCTGACGAAAAACCCGACTCGTCCAAGCCGGCCAGCCGGGACAAGCGCAATCAGGAACCCGTAGCCAGGAACGAGGGAGCGAAGGAACCCGGCGGAAGCGGGCATTGGTCACACGAGCCGATAAATTTCGACGTTCTTTCTCCGGTGGATGCCGATGCCACCGTGACGGCCTCCAGCTTCCGTTACGACGGCTATCGGCTTGCGTCGCCCCGGCTCGTGGCCGAACTGAACCGGGGTGTGGTCACGCTTACAGACCTTACCGGCAAATTGTTCGAAGGCGATTTCAATCTGAAAGGGGGCCTCGACACGACTTCGGTTCCGACCTTGAAGGGACAACTGGCGGTCAAAGACGCCAACCTGCGTCAATTGTTGTCAAGGCGTGAGGAATTCGGGGTGGCGGATGGTATCCTTCGGATCGAAGCCAACCTCGCCAGTACCGGTCACAGCCCATACGAACTGGTGGCGGCGCTCGACGGAACCGCCCGAGTCGACGTTCGTGAGGGCGTGATCCACGGTTTCAATCTCGATGCCGTCAGTGCGAAGCAGGGCCGTTCCGGCGGCGCGCTGGGGTTGGCTTATGCGGTTCGGGCCGGTCTGGATACCGGGCGGGTGCTGGAGGCGGTGGGCGGTGGAGCCGCCGCCAGCGCCATTCTCAGCCACCTGGGGCCAAAGATGGTAAAGGGCGACTTTGCGCCGGGTTTCATGGTGGAACATTTCGTCAAGGATCTGGGCATTGCCAGAGAGGAAAGTGTGCGACTCGGCCTGGATCTTCCCGTTCTGGCTCTGGTTCACGAATTATACCGGAAATTGGCCCAGGACGGTGGCGGCGGCGACGGCACCCAGTCGCTGTTCAGGCTCCACTCCGCGCAAAGTTTATG
>JADFXL010000428.1 GCA_015233585.1 Alphaproteobacteria bacterium
GCCTAAAACCATGTGATTGCCGCCGCCGGTGCCGACGTGGCGGCCATCCATCATGAATTTCTCGGTCCCGAGCCGGGTCAGGCGCGCGTCTTCATAGAGTCCCTCGGTAATGGCCACAAGCTGCCGCCAGTTCGCGGCAGGCTGGACGTTGACCTCGATCACGCCGGGGTCCGGGGTCACTTTCACCGTGCGCAACCGGGGATCGGAGGGCGGCGGATAGCCTTCGATGCGCACGGGCATCTTCAGGGCGCGAGCGGTAGACTCGATGGCGGCGACCAGATCCAGGTATTGCTCTGCCGTTTCCAGAGGCGGCAGGAACAGGTTAAGGCAGCCGTCGCGCGGCTCCACGCACAGCGCCGTGCGCACGATGTCCGATTCCAGGCCATGGTCGGTCTCGCGCGGCGTGTCCTTCCCCGCACCGGATCGCTGGTGAACGAGAACGGCCTTCGGAGGATCCCTCCGTCCCGGCACCCGGCGGGTCATGGTGTGCTGGTGGCGGGCCAGGGCGGGGCGCGGTTCGAACGGATCGCGTTCGACCAGCCGGGGCGTGTCGTCTTCGTCCAGCCAGGGCAGCGAGTCCAGCGGCAGACGGAACCCCAGTGGCGAATCGCCGGGTTTGGCAATCAGGCGGCCGGTGCGGGTGGGCCAGGGACCGCTGACCCAACGGTGACCGTCCTGACTTTGCCACGGTTGCAGCGGCAAAACGAGACCCACCGGATTGCCCAGACCCCGGCGGAAGATCCGGGCCAGCCGCGCCCGTTCCTCAGGATCGGTCAGACGGTTGTCGATGGGGTCGACGTTGACCGGCAGCGCCATTTCCTTCATCAGGTAATGGACCGGGTCTTCGTAGGTGGGCTGGGCGAAGGTGGGGGCGACGCCCAGAGCTTCGGCCAGATGGGTGGTGAAGACTTCGGCCGAGGCGATCGTGGAGGCATGATCCGAACCGGCACGGGCGATGAGGCCGTCGTCGGCCCAGACCGGCTCGTCATCCTCGCGCCACATCAGGGAAAAGGCCCAGCGCGGCAGGCTTTCGCCGGGATACCACTTGCCCTGGCCGAAGGTGACCAGGCAGCCGGGGGCAAAGCGGGCGCGTAGACGGCGAATGAGGTCATCGGCATGAGCGCGCTTGGTCGGGCCGTCGGCGGTGAGGTTCCATTCGTCGCCGTCCATGTCGACCGCTGAAACGAAGGTGGGCTCGCCACCCTGGGTCAGACGGACATCACCCACCATCAGCCGTTCGTCCACCCGCTCGCCCAGAGTCAGAATCGAGCGCCACTGGTCTTCGCTATAGGGTTTGGTGACGCGGGGCGTCTCCAGCACCCGGAGGATCTCCATGTGATGGTCGAACTCGACCTTGCAGTCCCCAACCAGGCCGGTGATGGGGGCGGCGCTGGTGGGGTCGGGGGAGGCCGCGAGCGGGATGTGTCCCTCGCCGGTCAGAAGGCCCGATGTGGGATCGAGTCCGATCCAGCCCGCCCCCGGCAGGTAGACTTCGGCCCAGGCGTGCAGGTCGGTGAAATCGGAGGCGGGACCGGCTGGCCCCTCCAGCGGCTTTTCGTCGGCCACAAGCTGGATCAGATAGCCGGACACAAACCGCGCGGCCAGTCCCAAACGGCGCAGCACCTGCACCAGCAGCCATGCCGAGTCCCGGCAAGACCCGCTTTTCAACGCCAGCGTCTGTTCGGGCGTGCGCACCCCCGGCTCCAGGCGGATGGTGTAGCGGATTTCCTCTTTCAGCCGCTGGTTCAGCGCCACCAGAAAATCGGTGGTGGGGAATGGCTTGCCGGTCGGGATCGAGGCCATATACGCGTTCAGCAGCGGCCCGGCCGCCTCGCACAACAAAAAGGGCTTGAGTTCATGATCGAGTTCCGGGGCGTAGGCGAAAGGGAAGGTCTCGGCCGCCGGTTCCAGGAAAAAATCGAACGGATTGATGACCGACAGGTCGGCCAGCAAATCGACATCGACCACGAATTCCTGGACCTTTTCGGGGAAAACCAAGCGGGCCAGCCAGTTGCCCTGAGGGTCTTGCTGCCAGTTGACGAAATGGTCACGG
>JADFXL010000429.1 GCA_015233585.1 Alphaproteobacteria bacterium
GGCCGTGATGTTGTAGAGAAAACTCGTCGACTGCTCATCGTCTTTGGCATAGACGACGGCCAGGTCCATCATCGCCTTGACCGCTCCGGCGGTGGCCAACATGTCCGAACCGCTCCAGCCGGAGACCCATTCGATGGCCGGGCCGCTCGATTTCCAAACCTTGACGGCAAGGCTGTCGCGGCCGTTGCGGTCTTTGGCCACTTCGTCCAGGAAGGTATGGGAATCACGGATCACGGCGCTGAACGGTACCTTGTAGTGGGCGAACACGACGGCGGCTGAAATCGTCTGCCGCTGCCCGCGGATCTCGACGAAGGCATTGCGGTAGGCATCGGCCAGAGCGGCGGCGCACGGCAAGGCGGTGGGCAGCGGCAACAGAGCGACGACATCGTCGCCACCGGCATAGATGACCACGCCCTTGTGCCGGTCCACCAGGTACTGCACGCTGGCGGTGAACATCGACAGGGCCTGACTGACGTTCGCTTCGCCGATAGTTTGCAGAAGCTTGCCCACGCTGTCGCCATCCATCTGCAACACCGCGTAGAACGGCGACGCCTCGCGGGCCTTGTGACGCCGCCGTCCGCCGCCCTCGTGTTCCAAAGTCTTGGCGACCCGGTCCTGAAGTCTCTTCAAATCCTCGGTCTGTTGCTTTTTCTGGGTGTTGGCCAGAAAGTCCTCCCCCTCGATGGCATCAGCAAAAAACAGGCCACCATCGATCCGGGCAAATCTGCCGAATTGGATCAGGTGTTTAACCCGTGTATCGCGTTCAGCGTGGATAAGGATGCCCGACGAGGTCTCCCGCCGGCCAACCTGCTTGGCATAGGCGTCACAGGCCTGTCGATCCGTCGTGACGGCCAGCTCGATCCACGGCACGGCGGCCATGTAAGCCGTGGATGGCCATAGACGCAAGGTTCCCGGCCGATCGGTCAAATCAGGCTTTATCTGTTCGTCCTTGTCGGGCACCCAACCGATCACGCTCTTGAGCGTGGTCTCCGGCAGCAGTGGGAACAGCCGCTTGACGAGGGCAATGGCACACAGCCGCTTGCTGGCTCCGAGTTCCAGAGTCTTGGCCTGATCATTTCGGCCCTTGTAGACATAGGCGACGACGGTGTTGCGGATAGCGGCCCAGAAGGCATCCTGCCGTGTCCTGTGCGACGCCCCGCACGTCCGGACCCAGCCCGACAATTCTTGCCGGTCGCTCATCAACATGCAGTGATCGCCAGGTTCGCAGGGTGGCAGCTCGGTACGCCAGTTCTTGCGGCGCGTGAGCCAGGCGGCATCCCCGCCGGCATCCCCGTCTCCGCCAATGACCCACGCCATTTCCCAGAAATTGTCAATCTGGCGATTCCAGATGGCGCGGGTTTCATTACCGGAGTCGACGGCGGCTTTACCGACGAATTCCGTCCACACGGCATTGGCCACGCGTCGCCAAGCCTCCCGAATGGCTGTGGCGCAGACGTCACCTGGACTGCAACTCGGATCGATGATCCGGGCCTTGAAGCGGTTCGGGAGCGAGCCGATGACCGGATTACCAGCCTTCTGGCCCTTGATCGCCTGAAACAGCGGGTCGTCGTCCACGATGGGAAAGGCAATGGTGCCGTGACCGCCGCTGACCAGGGCATGCATGGCTTGGCCGGCCAACCAGGACAGCAGGAAGGATCCCGCCCATAGATCACGCGTGCGCCGTGCCTGGGCAACGAACCCTTGCACCGGCCCAAGGGTGAAATGAAGGACGCGCTCCCCGGTGTCCGTCATGGTGTGCTCTCCAAAATCGGCCGAGCATTGGGGAAATAGCCATCGAGGAAAACCTCGATGAGGCTCCAATCGACGTGCGCCGTGCGGGTGTCTGTGCGGCCGGAACTGAGTACATCCACCTTGTTCTCTGGCAGAAAGCGCGCCGGCAGGAAAACAGCGACGACGATCGGTTGATCGCCGACGCGATGGACATGCAGCAAAAGGGGGCTCGCGCGGCGATCCTGTCCCCGGTCGTGACCGGCGGGGCGCACACCCAGATGCTGACTGTAGTTCTGCGGCAATCCGAAAACGATACGGCAG
>JADFXL010000042.1 GCA_015233585.1 Alphaproteobacteria bacterium
GAGGCGCAAAAGCGGCCCTTCGTCAAATACCGCGCTCGTCCGCTGTTTACTTCTCCTCCCCGCGCATGAGCTTCTTAAGCGCGACGGCCACCAGCCTCTGTTTCTGGTCTTCGTTGAGATCGGCGAAAATGGCTTGTTTGGCTTGGCGGATTTCCATCGCCTTGCGGATCAGTTCGGCGCGATCATCGTTCACCAGATCCTTGGCCCCGGACTGCATCGCCTGGATGTTTTTCTCGCGATCGGTCAGAACCTTGCCGCCCCTGGTCTTGCCACCCTTGGAGGGAGTAGGGCCAATGGCGGCTTTCAGGTTGGACCGCGCCTTCTTCGACATGAAGATGGACAACAGAAGATCCCCAAACGAACCCATGAAGACATTCCTCAGGCGGTTATTCTCGATGTCACAGGTAAGAATCAGCGGCACCAAGGTAGTTGCGGACGTATCGCGCCACCCCCTCCTCCAGGGCCAGGAAAGGTTTGTCGTAGCCAGCCTGGCGTAGTTTGCTCATATCGGCCTGGGTAAAATATTGGTACTTGTCACGAATTTCGATAGGCGTGTCGATGAATTCAATCACCGGCTCCATGTCCAGGGCATGGAACACGGCCACGGCAAGATCGCGGAAGCTTCGGGACTGGCCGGTGCCACAGTTGAACAGGCCGCTGACATCGGGGTGGTCGTAAAGCCACAGCATGACATCCAGGCAATCCCAGACAGATACGAAATCGCGCAACTGCCCCCCGTCCGTGTAGTCCGGGCGGTGAGAGCGGAACAGGCGGGCGGGTTCACCAGCCCGGATGCGCGGGTGAATCTGGGCCACCACGCTCTTCATGCTACCCTTATGGCCCTCGTTGGGGCCGTAGACATTGAAGAATTTGAGGCCGGCCCATTGTGGCGGAGCGGCCCCGCCTTGCGACAGCAACCGCATGATCCGCCGGTCAAACAGAAGTTTGCTCCAGCCATAGGCGTTGAGCGGCCGCAGTTGCGCCAGGGCTTCGATGGCGGCGTCATCGGTAAACCCCTGGGCACCGTCGCCATAGGTAGCCGCCGACGAAGCGTAGATAAAGCGTACGCGGTTGCGGGCGCACCAGTCCCAAAGATCCATACTCAGGTGGAAATTGTTTTCCAGAATCAGATCGGCGTCCCGCTCGGTGGTTGCAGAAATGGCGCCCATGTGGAAAATCGCCTCCACGGCCCCGGCATGGGAGTCGAGCCAGGGCAACAGACGGTCGGGATGGATAATATCGCCCAGTTCCCGCTTGGCGAGGTTGCGCCACTTATCTCCGCACCGCAGGCGGTCGCAGACCACGATGTCAGAGCAGCCCCGTGCTTCGAGAGCCGCCACAATATTGGAGCCAATGAAACCAGCCCCGCCGGTTACTACGATCATACGCTTACCTACCCGGTTATAACGGACGCAAGCCTTCTTGTGCCACAGATCGCTTTCGCTGGCAACGGCCGCGAAATGCCGGGCAATTGCCTTCGGGCAATGTGGGCTCCGCCCACACCCGCCAAAGGCCGTGGGCCTTTGGAAACCCATTTATTCCGTAACAAAAAATGGGGGTTTGGGGCCTTCAGGCCCCAAGCGGGTTTGGGTGGCAGCCCAATGCTAACTCTTTACCGTCCCGACAATTGCCGCAGTTTGGCAAACGGAGAGTTGTCATCGGCCTTGACCTGGGGGCGGTGGCGTGGCTCGCCTTTGCGTTGTCCAACGGTGAGGCCATCGGGGGTCGTTACGACAGCGTAACCAAGTGCGGTCAGCAGGCGAATTCCGTTTTCCGGGCCAAGACCCAGGAGGGACAGCACCTCTCCCGGCAAGGGAGCGGCTTCATGGCTTCTTCGGTGGTGGCGAACGGCGGCGGCGAAGCGTTCCAACATGTCCGCTCGTACCGCCAGCCCCCCCAGAATGCGGTAACCCAGGGCGGCATATGTGCCCTCGGACAGGTTCGTATCGATGGGGAGACAGACACGGGTTGGTACCGGAACGGCAGCGGCGGCTTCGTCGTGATACAGCCGCCATAGCAACCCTGCGAGGTGCTGACGGGACGGTTTAAGTAACTCCGGCACATACAAGCTTTCGACGCCCATACGAATGGCCAGCCGCGCCAGCGTTTTGCGGTCGGCGTCATCCAGAGCGGCGAGCTGGGTCTCTACGGCGCGGCGGGGCAGGGTGCCCATGGCTTCGGTGAGCTGGAACACCAGCCCTCGCACGGCGCCGCGCGCCGGGGAGGCACGGGCCTTGACGAGCGGGGCCAGCATCGAGGCAATGTGAGCCGTTATCCAGTCATCGAGGCGGCGGCGTACCCGTTCGCGCAGGGCCTCATTCACCAGATCAGAGGCCAGCGGCGACACCGCCGGCCGCAAGGCTTCACTTCCGGCGGTCAGACGGGCGACCGGGGCGCCGCGCCAAGTCAGGGTGCCGTCGCCCAGGAGGGCAAAAGCATCGTCCGGCTCGTTTTCGATATCGCGGACTCGGCGCCCGATCTCGTGAGGCAAGGATCTGGCGGCGGCGGCCAGCACGGTTCGGCGTGCGTTGGCATCCTCGCTGTCATCGGCAAGAAAGCACAGGCCCGACAGGCGGCCGACGAAATGGCCCTCTACCTTGACCTCGCCATCGGTGCTCACCGCCGCCCGCAACTCGCCCTTGTTTTTCAATCCACGCATCAGAACGGCGGTGCGGCGATCGACGAAGCGCTGGGTCAGTCGCTGGTGCAGGGCGTCGGACAGGCGGTCTTCGACGGCGCGGGTGCGTTCCTGCCAGGCTGTGGGGTCTTCCAGCCATTGGCTATGGTGCGACACATAGGTCCAGGTGCGTACATGGGCGATCCGCTCGACCAGCGCATCGATATCGCCTTCGATCCGATCGAGCCGCCGCACCTGGCCCGCGATCCAGTCGGGGGGGAGGCGCTCCTCGGGGCCAGCCAGATAGCGGAAGATCTGGCCCAGCAGGCGGGCGTGGGAAGCGGCCATGACCTTGCGGAAATCGGGTATCCGGCACACTTCCCACAACAGGCGTACCCGTTCGGGCGCGGTGACGAGCTTGCGAAGGTCTTCGTCGGCGGCCAGAACTTCCAGCACCTGTTGATCGTTGGCGGGGCGGGCGCGCACCAGTCCCGGCACCGTTGGCGGGGCGTTCAGGCTGGCCAGCAACGCCTCCACCGAGGTGTATCTCAGGTTTGAATTGCGCCAGAATATACCTTTTAGAGGCGTAAAGTCGTGATTTTCTACCCTGGCGATGATTTCCTGGTCAAATTCTCCGGTATCGGTCGAGGTGCCAAACGTGCCGTCGTTCATATGGCGTCCGGCGCGTCCGGCGATCTGGGCCACTTCGGTGGCGGTGAGGTCGCGGGGGGCGCGGCCGTCGAACTTGCGGACGGCGGCGAAACATACGTGGTCCACGTCCATGTTGAGGCCCATGCCGATGGCATCGGTAGCCACCATATAATCGACCTCGCCGCTTTGATACAGGGCGACCTGAGCGTTGCGGGTGCGCGGGCTTAGGGCGCCCAGCACCACGGCCGCCCCCCCGCGCTGGCGCCGCACCATCTCGGCGATGGCGTAAACGTCGGCGGCCGAGAAGGCTACCACCGCCGAGCGGGGCGGCAGGCGGGTCAGTTTGCGCGGCGGGGTATAGAGCAGGCGCGAAAAACGGGGCCGGGAGACAAATTCGGCCTCTGTCACCAGACGGCGGATCAGCGGCTTCATGGTATCGGCACCCAGCAGCACGGTCTCCTCCAGGCCACGAGCATGAAGCAGACGGTCGGTGAAGACATGGCCACGATCAGGGTCAGCGCACAACTGGACCTCGTCCACTGCCAAAAAAGCAACCTGACGGTCCAGCGGCATCGACTCGACGGTGCAGACGAAATAGGCGGGATGGGGCGGGATGATCTTTTCCTCCCCCGTGACCAGAGCCACGGCGGCGGCGCCCTTGATGCGGACGATACGATCGTAGTTCTCGCGGGCGAGCAGACGCAAAGGGAACCCGATCATGCCCGAGCGGTGGCCCAGCATCCGCTCCATGGCAAGATAGGTCTTCCCCGTATTGGTCGGACCCAAGACGGCGACGACACGGGAGTTGTGCGGGACCGTTGCCATAACGGCAGAATCGACCTTATGGCTTACAAATGCAAGCCCGCGTATTGGTTCGTTTCTGTTGACCGACGTCTGGGCTGTTATTGAAACTCAAGCACCCTGTCCATCGAAACAATTGCTCCAGAAGACGCCACGACAGGCCCAATGGCCTGTTGCACGTTACTTCTTGGCTTGCAATCCAGAGAGATACGCCCCTCCGATCTGCGTTCCCGACCGGCGGTCGTACTCATTCAGCAGGTGAAGGACGACATCATACGATTGATAACAATCATGCAGGATCATCGCCATGACCAGGAGTTGATGGTCCGTCAGCAAATCGAGACGGGTGATGTCACGCATGAAGATCGCATCGGCCCAGAAAATCTGGCTCAACCCGGAATAAATGCTGTTTTCGGATATGAGCGGACGGATCACCCGGCTTACTATGGGGAAGAAGCGGTGGAACATGAATCCTTGCTGCCTTAAAAAGATCTCGACTTCCGAGAACAGCGGCTGCCCCACATACATGGGAAGAAACTCAACCTCGGTATGAATGATCAGGGTGTCGCGCAGACGTGTCAGTGCATTGCTGAGGGCCATCAATTCACCGCCCTGAATGTCGATCTTGATGAATTCGACTTTGGCGGTTTCCTCGATGTCATCCAGGCGGACGGTATCGACTTCCTCGGTGCCGAGAACTTTGCCCCAGTCCGGAAACCCGTGAAAAAGGTTGAGCACATTCGGATTGGGCTTGAGAAGCGAGGTCATGCCGGCGGCCTGACAGAAATTCAGGGTATGCCGTTTTCCGTCGCCCACGGCGTAGGGGAGATAGGTTTCGTTGGGGCCTTTCAACTCGTTGAGTTTGGCCAAAGCTTGTGGATTCGGCTCGAATCCGACGATATCCGCAGCCCCAGCGCGCAACATGCCGACGTAAGGCGGCGTGCCGTCGATTGGATTGGCGCCGATGTCGACCACCTTGACTCGCTCGCTCGTCCCGGTAAGGGCCGTGAATGACATGTGGGGGGGAGCGGGTTGTGGGTCCATAATCCATCTGCCTCCAAGGTTCTGGCTGGAAGAAATAATTCCAGCCAGAACCAATGATATACATCGGCGCAGATCTCTGGCAAGCGTGGATTCGGCGATCGACCGCTGGCTGATGGGGAATAAAACGTGGTGGTGACCGTCCTTCAGATGGCCCTACGTCCGACCTCTGAACTCAGCCGCTGCCGCCAAGCCCGCGCACCGGGCAGGCCCCGGTACAGACCGAAGAGATGGCGGGTGATGCGGGAAGCGATCCCGCCGCCTGCGATCTGGCGTTCAATATAGGGTATCAGCCTCTCCCACACTTCGGGGCGGGAAAGGGGCGGGGTTGTGTCGCCGTAAAATCGCTGGTCCACCCCGGCCAACAGATAGGGATCTTCATAGGCGGCGCGGCCGATCATCACGCCGTCGAGGGTGCCCAGGTGCATCGCCACGCTGTCCAGATTGTCGATCCCGCCGTTGGTCACGATCTCAACGTGGGGAAAGTCCCGTTTGATCGCGTGAGAAAACTCGTGGCGCAGGGGAGGGACCGAGCGGTTTTTTCTTGGGCTTATTCCCTGTAACCACGCCTTGCGGGCGTGAATGATGAAGACTTCGCAGCCGCCGCTGGCGACGATGCGGACAAAACGGCTCAGATCTTCATAGCGGTCCATGTCGTCAATCCCGATACGGTGCTTCACGGTGATGGGGGTGCTCACCGCCCTGCGCATGGCTTCCACGCACCGGGCCACCAGATCGGGGTCGGCCATCAGGCAGGCGCCAAAGCGGCCAGCGGTGACACGATTGGAAGGGCAACCGATATTGAGGTTGATCTCGTCATACCCCCATTGCTCGGCCATGCGGGCACACTCGGCCAGGGTCGCCGGATCGCTGCCACCCAGTTGCAGCGCCAGCGGGTGTTCGGTGGGATCGAAATCAAGCAGCCGCTTACGGTCGCCGCGGAGCAATGCAGGCACGACGACCATTTCCGTGTACAGCCAGGCGTGACGGGAGATAAGGCGCAGAAAGTAACGAAAGTGCCGGTCGGTACGCCCCATCATCGGTGCGATGCTGACCCGCCGTAGGCTTGGCATGACTTGATATTTCCTCTCAGAGCACGGGGCTATCGCCCCAAGCGGGTACGGGCGGCAGCCCGCTTTTTCTATGCAGCCCGCAAGCGATCCAGCCGCAAGCGGTGGCGGGCGTCGGTCAATCGCAATACGCCCAGGATCACCGCGCTCACCGCACCCAGGCCGGTGCCGCCAGCAATCAGGAACATGATAAGCAACTGGTACTTGGCGGCCTCGACAGGATCGGCCCCGGCGAGGATCTGGCCTGTCATCATGCCGGGCAACGACACCAGACCCAGGGCCGACATGGCGTTGACGATGGGGGTGGTGGCAGCGCGGAGCGCCCGTGTCGTGGACGGGCGCAACGCCTCGCGGCGGGTAGCGCCCAGGGCAAGGCGGGCCTCGATGGCTGGCCGCTCGTGGGCGACGGTAGCGGTAAGGGTGGATAGTCCGAGGCTGACCCCGTTCATGCAGTTGCCCAGAATCATGCCCAGAAGCGGGATGGCGTAACGCGGATCGTACCAGGGCTGCGGCTGAATCGCCGTTGTAAGTGCGATCAGGGTAACGATGGTGGCGGCCATGGTCATGCTGGCGGTGCCGATGCCATAGGTCCACCATCCGGCAAATTGCCGATCCTGACGGGCGGTGGCTTCCCGCCCTGCCAGCAGGATCATGGCCACCGCCATCGCCGCCGTCCACGGTGCCGAACGCACCGAAAACAAGGCGGTCAGCGCCACGCCGACCAACGCCAGTTGCACCGCCGCCCGCACCGCCGATATCAGAAGGCGCCGCCCGATACCCAGTTCCAGCCACCACGACAAACCGGCATTGGCCAGCACCAGTAAGGCCGCAATAGCCAGATCTCCCGCCGTCAGGGGAATGTAGTTCATGACCCTGCCTCCTCACGTACGCGCCCGCCATCGACGATCAACAGGCGTTGCGCCATTCGCCGCGCCTGGTTAGGGTTGTGGGTCACCATGAGGATGGCCACGCCGCTGGCCAGACGATCGAGGAGAAGCCGTTCCACCGCCAGGGCGGAGGCCTCGTCGAGGTTGGCGGTGGGTTCGTCCAGAAGGAGCACGCGGGGGGCGTTGGCAAGGGTGCGGACCAGGGCCAGACGCTGACGCTCGCCGCTTGACAGCCGTGTCACCGGCCATGAACCGGCTTCGGCGGTCAGCCCCACGGCGGCGGCGATGATGGCGGCGGTATTCCAGTCGGCGAAGTGCTCCGCCACCCCCTGCGCCCACCACCCGGCGTCGCTGGCCAGATAGGAGACCTGCTGCCGCCACAACGGCGCCGGTATGGCCGCACGGTCGTGGCCATCAAGACTTACCGTGCCAGTGGTGGGGTCGAGATCGGCAATGGCTCGCAGCAGCAGAGTCTTGCCGGCACCTGACTCCCCCATCACCGCCATGCACTCGCCCGCCGCAAGATCCAGACTCGCGCTGGTCAACCCTGGACGCGCCAAGCTGCGGACGGACAACCGGGCGGGGGCAGGAGGGTCAATTGTCATGGAAATGGGAGTGGCCAGCAAACCCTTCCTCACGCGTTTTTGTCGTCCGCGTTTTATCCATCTGTCACGGGAACGGAATTTCGGCGGACGGGCGACGCTCCGACTCAGCTTCCGTGGCCACGCTTTGGTGGGGGTGACACATAGACCAATGCCGAATTGAGATGTCGGCTCATTTCATCGAGCCGACCTTCGATGGCCCCGAAGTGACGGGCCGTGGGCATGTCTTCGAGACGGGCCTCGACGCGAATCAGCCTGTCGGAAACATGGCGGATTTCTGCCTTTAATTCCTCTCTCAACGCATCTTGCCCGGTCCTCAACGCATCTTGCCCGGTCCTCAACTCGGCCTGCCCGGCTCTCAACTCGGCCTGTCCGGCTTTCAATTCCGATACCGCGCCATCCATCCGTTGCCCCAGATCGGCAATGGCCCGCAAAACATCCACCATCGTTGGCTCGCTCATGCCACTCTCCAGCCGGTTTGCGCCATTCTACACCCGTCTGGCCGGTAGAGTCGACTCCATCAACTGCACCCGATAGCGACGGTCTCGTCGGTCCCGTCATCCCACCCGTCCCACAGAAAATCGCCATGGCGCCCGTCGGCGATCAAGCGCATGGCGTAACGGACCTGTTCTTCGTAGAACGCGCAGAAGGCCCCTATCTTGTCCATGCCGCCATTCATCTCATGTGCTTCGGCCGGGCAGGGCGAACCACAGAAATGGCGGATGGCACAGGTGCGGCATGGCTCGATATCCTCCACCTTGCGCCCTGTGACGAGGCGGAAGGGTTGGCTGTCGAGAACCTGTTCGATCGGATCGCGAAACAGATTGCCGCCGATAAAGGTGGGCAGGCCGATGAACTCGCTGCATGGGAACAGATCACCGTTGGTTGCGAGGGCAAAGAAGCTGCGCCCGCCGCCGCATGGGGAAATGTCGCACATCAGCCGCCGCGCCGTGGGGGCCAGGATGGCGATGAGAATGTTGGCGAAGTTGGCCACCACCAGCTTGCGCCCCGTCGCCAGATAGAGTTGGTGGGTGCGTTCCAGAGCGGCGATATAGGCCTTCGCCACCGCGTCGTCCTCGCCGCGTACCAGACGCGCGCCCGGCAGAGTACAGCGGGTGACGTTGAGCATACAGGCCGGAACCCGATGCTCGTGGAAGAAATCGACCATCGCCGTGAGATGCGGCAGATTTTCCGTGGTCATGGTGCAGATCACGTTATAGCCGTGATAGCCCTCCAGCCGATCCATGGCCCGGACCACGGCATCAAATACCCCATCACCGTTCCAGTTATGGCGGGTGCGGTCGGCGATGAAAGGGGCGGGGCCGTCCAGCGACAGACCAATTCCGACATTGTTCGCGGTGAGGAACGCCACCGCTTTTTCGTCAAGCAGGGTGGCGTTGGTTTGCACGCCAAAGCGGAAACGATCCTTGAACGCCTCGATCCCGGCGAAGATCGCCTCGCGGTTCAACAACGGCTCGGCCCCATGGAAAATGATCTGGGGCATCCGGTCCTCGGGCATGTGACCGCGGAAATACTCATGCAGACGCGAAAGCGCGTCGAGCACCATGGCCTTGTCCATATGGCTGCCGTCGCGCCGCATGGTCTCTGGGATGTAGCAATACGAGCAATTCAGATTGCAGCGTTCAGTCGGATTGAAATAAACGGCGGTCGGCTTCAGGCCGAAGCGCAGCCGGTCCATCTCGGTCGCGAACGCCTGGGCTTTGTCGTGATAGGTGTCGAGCAAGGCTCCCCCGGCCGTCACGTCGGCCACCCGGTCCCGATGGACCAGTCCCCAGAAGGCGGTGTCGGGATCGATCAGCGCGACGTGGGTGGGGTGGCCGATTTCATATGACTGCAAAACCGGCTCGGCAGCGTTGGCGGAGGCGGTCCCGGCGGCGAAACGGCCCCCGGAGGGGGCCGTCCCGGACGGCGGGTACGGCTGTGCCGTCACCGCGTCACCTGCTTGTCCATCAGCACGTAATGAGACAGCCCGGTGCCCTCGGCATCGCAGGTCTTGCGAATGGCGATAACGTCGGGGCGCGGCGTCTGATTTTCGGTGGCGATAGGGGTGGGGATCGTGTGCGCGAAAGTTTGATCCATAGCAATCTCCGATACAGCAAGAGAGACGTTCGACGGGCACAATGCCACGCCGAAATCCTTTGCCATCGGATTCCGTCCCTCGGGATACCCATCCAGCAGGTCTTCTGGCTTTCGGATCAACCGCTGCCCGCGCCTTCCCGGTGAGGAACTCCTCATCAGTGGCTGGCTTTCGCCGTGCGGATCAGCGTCCCCGATTACAGCGGCGGGACCGCCACGGAATTTCACCGTGTTCCGGGATACTGGACCAGCCCTTGATAACCCCGGGCGGCCGGGGCTGTCAAGGCTTCGTGCGGCTAGGTTTCGCGCGGTTCTGGCAGCGCTCAGAACTTGTAGCGTGCCGTCAGGCCGACTACTGGGTAAAACTCCATCAGGCTCCCGTAATTGTGGTTGAGCGTGTTGGCTTGCGCATTCAGACTACTCTGGGTTATCGCGGCGGAAGAAGACCAAAGCGAAATATTCGGCGTACCCTGATACATGGCGCCAACGTCCAAACCGATCTCGAAGGGGCCTAAACCACCATCATAACCGATACCCACGTAGGGAGCGAACAGGTTGAAATGGGTAACGCCGGTCATGGAGCCAGCTTGTGCCGCCGTATAGGTCTTGCCGCTAATGGTGACGCTTTGCGTCGGCGTGCTCTTTATGGAAATCTGGTTATCGTTTACTCGGACGCCTCCCGAAACGCGAAAGCCTCCGATAAACGGCAACATATTGGCAAGCGGGAAAAAATCGCCGGTCAGGCCCCCCGACAAAAGCCGCGCGTTGCCAGTATAATTTATTCCGCTTGCGGTAACATCGTCGCCAAATTTGAAATAATTTATACTGGCGCGTACCCCGACAAGGCCTAGCAGGCGATAATTGGCTTCCACGCCGAGACCCAAAGTACTAGCCGTCGGCCCCAGACTGAAAGTTCCGGGCAGAATTCCAACCGCTCCTGCGGTCGTTGGCGCAACCAGCGCCAAGCTTAGGGGAAATAACCATTTGAATCTCATGTGTATCGCTCCCTCCAACCACTATGTGCCCGGCAGAGTGCAATGCTCTTGATGCAGCGTCAACAGCTAATTGCATATTTGGGAACACCAGGGTGCAACCCGAACCTGCCTTTGGCGTCAGGCGTTCTCAAGTGTTATCGAAGTCCGTATCGTCGCGGAAGGATTGTTAATTGCGAAACAAAGCGGTTGCTTGGGCTGGTGTGGCCGGAGGCGGCATTTCCCAACGAGTGTTTCCTCATATTCAATGGGGTATAGTCCCACCATTGTCATTGGCGGCTGGTCGTCGAATATCTGAACCATAAATGGAACGGTGCTTTGTCGATCCGTCATCTTTGAAGCCAGCCCACACGTTCCGCACGAATTTTCCGAACGTCACCGGAGTCTGCTTGACCGCAGAGGCATCGGCCTTCATAAACGATCCATGCTGGGTTTTAGTCTCATCAAGCTTTTGTTCACTGGCGCCGTGGTCGCTGCGCTGTGGTATGGCTTCAGGTATCTGGGGCGACTGGCCGAAATCAAGGCCGACCGGGCTATGGCGCGTCCCGAGACGCCGCCCCCGAGACCGGCGCCCTCACCGACAACGATCGAGGATCTCAAGCCTTGTCCTCAGTGTGGCGCCTATGTGGCGAACGGGCTGGCCCGAGCCTGTGGACGGGTTGATTGTCCCTATAAATGAAGCTGGCGACGATGGTTCCGAGGCTTGACCTTGCCCTGGCGGGCCGGTAGCTTCCGCGTGGTTGTTCAATAGGGTGGAGTGAGATGGCAGATCGCCGGAGTTTCCAGTCCCTGATCCTGGCGCTCCAGTCGTTCTGGGCCGGTCAGGGCTGTGTGCTGCTTCAGCCCTACGACATGGAGGTGGGAGCGGGCACGTTCCACCCGGCCACCACGCTGCGCGCCCTGGGGCCGGACCCCTGGAATGTGGCCTATGTCCAGCCCTCCCGCCGGCCGACCGACGGGCGTTATGGCGAGAACCCGAATCGGCTCCAGCATTACTATCAGTTCCAGGTGCTGCTGAAGCCATCGCCCGCCGATCCGCAGCGTCTTTACCTCAGAAGTCTGGAGCACCTGGGTATCGACCCCATGGCCCATGATATCCGCTTTGTCGAGGACGACTGGGAAAGCCCGACCCTGGGGGCATGGGGCCTGGGCTGGGAAGTGTGGTGCGACGGCATGGAGGTGACCCAGTTCACCTATTTCCAGCAGGTCGGTGGCATCGAGTGCGACCCGGTAGCGGTGGAGCTGACCTATGGCCTGGAACGTCTCGCTATGTATATTCAGGGGGTGGAGAACGTCTACGACCTGGATTTCAACGGAGCCGGCGTCAAGTATGGCGATGTGTTCCATCAGGCCGAGGTCGAATACTCCAAACACAATTTTGAATACGCGGACACCGAAATCCTGCTGCGCCATTTCACCGATGCCGAGAAGGAATGCCAGTCGTTGCTGAGGGCCAAACTATCGCTGCCAGCCTATGACCAGTGCATCAAGGCTTCGCACCGTTTCAATCTTCTGGACGCGCGCGGCGTTATTTCGGTTACGGAACGGGCCGCTTACATCGGCCGGGTCCGTGCCTTGGCCAAGGCTTGTTGCGAGGGCTGGCTGGCCAGCCGCGCCCAAAAGGGAGCGTGAGACGCATCATGCCGGAATTGTTGCTGGAACTCGTTTCCGAGGAAATCCCTGCGAGAATGCAGGCGCGGGCGGCTCAGGATCTGGCGCAACTTGTTTCCGCCGGGCTGGCCAAGGGTGGATTCGCACTTGATACGGCTCAGGTGCGGACCTATGTCACGCCACGACGGCTGATGCTGGTGGTGAACGATTTGCCGCTGGCCCAGCCCGACGGGTTCGAGGAGCGGCGTGGCCCCCGTGCCGATGCGCCAGAGGCCGCCATCCAGGGCTTCCTGCGCGCGAGCGGCATCACTCTGGACCAGGCGGAGACGCGCGAGACGCCCAAAGGTCCGTTCTACTTCGCCACCATCACCCGGAAGGGCCGCGCTACCGCCGAAGTCATACGTGAGGTGATCGAGGCGGTGCTGATCGCCTTTCCGTGGCCAAAGTCCATGCGCTGGGGCAGCGGCCAGACGCGCTGGGTGCGGCCGCTTCAGCGCATCGTCTGCCTGTTCAATCGAAGGGTGGTGCCGGTGCAGTTTGCTGGGGTCGAGGCTTGTGGCGAGAGTGAGGGCCACCGCTTCCTGACCCCACACACGTTCCGCGTTACCGACTTTGCCTGTCTGAAACGGGGCCTGGATGAAGCCCATGTAATGTTCGACCCCGAACAGCGGCGGATCACCATCTGGGACGCCGCCGTCACCGCCGCCGCCGCCGAAGGTCTGACGGTGAAACCTGACGAGGGGCTGTTGCGCGAGGTGGTGGGGCTGGTGGAATGGCCGGTGGTGTTGATAGGGCGCATTGACGATGCCTTCATGGACGTGCCGGCCGAAGTCCTCACCACCGCCATGCGCACGCACCAGAAGTATTTTTCCCTGACGCGCCCCGACGGCACCATGGCGCCACGCTTCATTGTTGTTTCCAACATGGAGACCAGGGACGGCGGCAAGGCCATCATCGCCGGCAACGAGCGGGTGCTGCGCGCCCGTCTGTCCGATGCCAAGTTCTTCTGGGACCAGGACCGCCGTCATACGCTGGAAAGCCGGGTGCCCAAACTGGCTGAACGCATCTTTCATGCCAAGCTGGGCACGGTGGCCGACAAGGTCGAACGGGTGCGCGCGTTGGCGTTGGCACTTGTCCCCTATGTCCCCGGCGCCGAAGCCGCCGCCGCCGACCGCGCGGCGCTTTTGTGCAAGGCCGACCTGTCCAGCGGCATGGTGGGTGAGTTCCCCGAACTCCAGGGGGTGATGGGCCGCTACTACGCTATCCACGATGGCGAGTCGCCCCAGGTGGCCGACGCCATCGCCGAACACTATTCGCCGCTGGGGCCAAACGACTCGTGCCCGACCCGGCCCCTCAGCGTCGTGGTGGCGCTGGCGGACAAGATCAACACCCTGGCCGGGTTCTGGCGGATCGACGAAAAACCGACCGGGTCAAAAGATCCGTTTGCCTTGCGCCGGGCGGCACTGGGGGTGATCCGGCTGATCGTCGAGAATGGGTTGCGTCTGCCGTTGGCCAAAGTGTTCGCTACGGCGTTGGAATCTCACGTGCTTGCAAGACCGGGTGTGGACGATCCGGATGCGGTGGCCCGCGATCTCCTCGATTTCTTCGCGGACCGTCTAAAGGTTCATCTGCGCGAGCAGGGTGTGCGGCACGATCTTGTTGCCGCTGTGTTCGCCCAAACCCATGAGGATGATCTGGTGCGGCTGCTGGCCCGAGTCGCGGCGCTGGATCGATTCCTTCACACCGACGATGGCGCCAACCTGCTGGTGGCCTATCGCCGCGCCGCAAATATCGTGCGAATCGAGGAAAAACGGGACGTGGCCAGCTATGTCGGTGCGGTTGATTCCACCCTGTTGACCCAGAACGAAGAACACGCCATGGTCGCGGCGATTGAAGGAATCCAGGGGGATTTGGCGCGTGCCGTTGGCGGGGAACGTTATGACGAGGCCATGGGTTGTCTGGCCCGTTTGCGTTCTTCTGTAGACGCGTTCTTTGGAACTGTTACAGTGAACTGCGAGAACATAACGTTGAGGACAAACCGGCTGCGCCTCTTGTCTCGGATTGGTGCAGCTATGGCGGTGGTCGCGGATTTTTCTAAAATTGAAGGTTGACCAGCAAGCAAGGGGTGAGTGGGCTATGACAAAGTGGGTTTATACGTTCGGTGACGGTAAGGCCGAGGGTACGGCCAAGATGAAAAATCTGCTCGGGGGCAAGGGGGCCAACCTGGCAGAAATGGCGGGCCTCGGGTTGCCCGTGCCGCCGGGATTTACGATCACCACCGAAGTTTGCACATATTATTATAATAACGGCCAGACCTATCCGGTCGAACTGGCGCCGGCCGTCGATGCGGCCATGGGCGGCATTGAAAAGATCATCGGCTGCAAGTTCGGCGACGCCGATAACCCATTGCTTGTTTCGGTGCGTTCCGGCGCGCGCGTGTCGATGCCGGGCATGATGGATACCGTTTTGAACCTCGGCCTTAATGACGTGACCGTGCTCGGTCTGGCCAAGCGTTCCAACGACGAACGGTTCGCCTATGACAGTTATCGCCGGTTCATCCAGATGTACTCGAACGTGGTGCTTGAAGTCGATCACCACAACTTCGAACACATCCTCCAGCAGATGAAGGACGATCGCGGCTACAAGCTCGACACCGACCTTACCGCCGAAGACTGGAAACAGGTGGTTGCCTCCTACAAGGCCAAGGTTCAGGAAGCCCTGGGGCGTCCGTTCCCGCAGGATGTCAAAGAGCAGTTGTGGGGCGCCATCGGGGCCGTGTTCGGAAGCTGGATGAACACCCGCGCCATTACCTATCGCCGTCTGAACGACGTTCCCTCCGACTGGGGCACCGCCGTCAGTGTGCAGAGCATGGTGTTCGGCAACATGGGCAATGACTGCGCCACCGGCGTGGCCTTTACCCGCGACCCCTCCACGGGTGAGAACGCTTTCTACGGCGAATATCTGGTCAACGCCCAGGGCGAGGACGTGGTGGCCGGTATCCGTACCCCACAGAACATCTCCATCGTCGGCAAGAAGAAGCAGAAATCCGACCTGCCCGCCATGGAAGAGGTGATGCCTCACCTCTATAAGGAACTCGACGATGTCCGGCACAAGCTGGAAAAGCACTACACCGACATGCAGGACATGGAATTCACGATTCAGCAAAACAAGCTGTACATGCTCCAGACCCGCAACGGCAAGCGCACCGCCAAGGCCTCGGTGAAGATCGCCATTGATCTGGCCAACGAGGGCCTCATCAGCCACGAAGAGGCGATCAAGCGCGTCGACCCCGCCGCCCTCGACCAGTTGCTGCACCCCACCCTCGATCCGAAGGCCAAAAAGAATCTCCTGGGCCGTGGCCTGCCGGCCTCGCCGGGCGCTGCCTCGGGCAAGGCGGTGTTTTCTGCCGACGATGCCGAATCCTGGGCCAGGCTCGGCGAGAAGGTGATTCTGGTACGCGTCGAGACCTCGCCGGAAGATATCGGCGGAATGCACGTCGCCGAGGGCATTCTGACCACCCGTGGCGGCATGACCAGCCACGCCGCCGTTGTGGCGCGCGGCATGGGCCGTCCCTGCGTTGCCGGCGCCGGTGATCTGCGCGTGGACTACAAGACCAAGACCGTCTCCGCTGGCAGCCATGTTATCAAGGAAGGCGAGATCATCACCCTTGACGGCAGCACCGGCGAGGTCATCATCGGCCCCGTCGCCACCATTCAGCCGGAGCTGACCGGTGACTTCGGCCAGCTCATGGAATGGGCCGACAAGGTCCGCACCATGAAGGTGCGCACCAACGCCGAAACCCCGCTCGACGCCGCCACGGCCGTCAAGTTTGGGTGCGAGGGCATCGGTCTGTGCCGGACCGAACACATGTTCTTTGATGCCACGCGCATCATCGCCGTGCGTGAAATGATCCTGGCCAATGACGAAGCTGGCCGTCGCACCGCTCTGGCCAAGCTGCTGCCCTTCCAGCGTCAGGATTTCGTCGAACTGTTCACCATCATGGCGGGGATGCCGGTCACCATCCGTCTGCTCGATCCGCCGTTGCACGAGTTCCTGCCTCACACCGAAGCCGATATCGCCGATGTGGCCAAGGCCACGGGTATTGATGTTAACTCTCTGAAGGCTCGTAACGCGCAGCTTCACGAATCCAACCCGATGCTCGGCCATCGTGGCTGCCGCCTCGGCATCACCTACCCGGAAATCTATGAAATGCAGGCCCAGGCCATCTTCGAAGCCGCCGTTG
>JADFXL010000430.1 GCA_015233585.1 Alphaproteobacteria bacterium
ACTTTCTGTCTCTCCGTCAGGCTGTCGACCTCAGTCAACCACGTCTGAAATGCCATTCGCTTCATCGTGAAATCCTCCAGCGTTTCCGCCATTATACATCACATCAATACGATTTGCGAATAGAGCCAAGATAATGGGATCCTTACTGCACGGCAGGATCGCGGCTAAGGCCGTGGCTGGCCAGTTCCTCCAGGTACCCTTCCCAGATCCGGTCCTTGTTCTGGCCCAGATTGTAGAGATAGTCCCAGGCGTAGATCCCGGTATCATGCAGGTCATCAAAGGTGATGGCGATGGCATAGTTCCCGACCGGCTCGATCCCGGTAATGGCGACATGGCGACGCCCGGATACGATCTGGCGTTGCTCAGGCGAATGCCCCTGAACCTCTGCCGACGGGCTTTGCACGCGCAATAATTCGGCGGATAGCGCAAAGGTGTTGCCGTCGTCGAAGTCGATTTCCAGCGATCCACCGGCCTTGGACAGACGGATTTCCAATGGCCAATGCGTGCTGCCAAATTTCAGTACGCTCATTTCTTGCCCCCATTCTTTCTTGATGTGCTGGCTTCAATCGAACGGGCTTCATCGGCGATCATAATGGGGATTCCGTCGCGAACCGGATAAGCCAAACCGGCCTGATCGCTGATTAGCTCCTGCGCGTTTGCGTCGTAACGCAGCGAACCGATCGTTTTTACGCGGGGACAAACAAGCATTTCCAGCAGCTTTGGGTCAATCCCGGCCTTGCGCCCCGTCATGTGCTCCGTCATTGGTCCTGTTCTTTCCGTAGTGTGGTAATGATAAACGCTGGGGGCGTTGGTGTAGATTCATTGCCGCCGGGGACTTCCCCCGGCAAGTTCGAGAATGCCCATCTCGATCAGGGCAATCAACAATATTCCCCGTTCTTCATAAGTCATCGCTTCGAGCAGGGCCTGTTTTTCTCGGGTCACGAATGGACACAGCATCGAAGCGGTGGTCACCAGGGCCGCGTCGGAGAAATTGTCCAAGGCTTTCCAGTTGATGGCGATATTGTGCAACGTCAAATAGGAACCCAGCGAAGCCAACAGGCGTACGCGATCGACCAGCGAGCCTGTCGGGGGATCCAGATCACCACGAAAACCGGAATAATCAACCGCAACCCGGCGGTACTCTTTCACCCCGTCAAGTTCCCGAATCAGCCGGAAACGGCATACACCCGCCAGCGTAATAAGCAGGCGCCCATCCCCTGTCTCGCTAAAGCTGCAAATACGCCCGGCGCACCCGATATCATAAATACCTGTTACCGCGTTGGCCGAGCCGGGACTGTCCAGGGGCGACGCCATTGGCTGCACCATGCCGATCATGCGTCCATTCGCCAGGGAATCGAGGGTCATGGCGAGGTAACGCGGCTCGAACACATTAAGCGGCAACCGCCCACCGGGCAACAGCAACACCCCATCCAAAGGGAATATGGGGATTTCCACCGGCAACGCCTCAAGCGGGCTATCAAACGGCCCAGGGGTCATGGCGCGAGGTCAACCATCATGAAAACAACAACGACGAAAGCCGCCGCCGTCCGGCCAAGGGCAACGGGTCGGTTGGCCCAAAGGCTTCGAACAATCGGACAAGCTGTTTACGGGCAGCATCCTCGTTCCAGGCGCGATCCCGGCGCACGATCTCCAGCAATTCTTCCACGGCGGAAGGGTGGTCACCATTGGCGTAGTAGGCCATGGCGAGGTCGTGCCGGGTTTGATGATCGTCTGGATTGGCAGCGAGTCGCTGGGTCAATGTCTTCACCGCGCTTCCCACCGGCGCCTGGGCCGCCAGTTCCAGGGCGGTCCGCACCGAAACGATTTCGGCATGTCTGGCAATCTCGGCAGGCACTTTGGCCAGGAAATTCCTGGCTTTGGCCGGCTCACCATGGGCCATGTAACAACGCATCACGCCAGCCAGGGCGGAGGGATGATCCTGTTCCTGGGCCAGGATCTGGAGATAGATCTCCCTGGCGATGTCGATATCGCCTTCATCGAGCCGTGTCTTGGCTTCGGCCAACGCGTCCGCCAAGCCGTCA
>JADFXL010000431.1 GCA_015233585.1 Alphaproteobacteria bacterium
TCATGACGCTATAGGCGACTGGGCGAGCCCTCGCCTATAGCGTCATGACAGAGTGGTGTCAAGGCATAGGGCTGAAGCCTTTCCCGCCTGAAGGCGGGGGTTTTTACCAGAGAAGAGGACTATAAAGGGGTTTCGGGGTATCACCCCGAGCGGGTGTGGGCGGCAGCCCACAAGTGGGGAGGTGTAAGGCCCTTGCGTATTCTGACATTCAGCACGCTGTATCCCAATGCGACGCAGCCGGTCAACGGCGTGTTCGTGGAGAACCGTCTGCGGCACTTGGTTGCCGGGGGTGAGGTCGAGGCGCGTGTTGTCGCTCCGGTTCCGTGGTTTCCGTCGTCCCATCCGGTGTTCGGGGCGTGGGGGAAGTACGCGGCGGTGCCGGCGGCCGAAACGCGGCACGACCTCCCTGTCCGCCACCCCCGTTACCCGGTGCTACCCAAGATCGGAATGAGTGTGGCTCCGGCATTGCTTTACGCCGGAACGCGGGCCACGGTACGCCAGATTCTGCGCCAGTGGGATTTCGATCTGATCGATGCCCACTACTTCTATCCCGACGGAGTGGCGGCGGCCATGCTGGCGCGGGAGTTCGGGAAGCCGCTGGTCATTACGGCGCGGGGGACGGACATCAACCTTATTCCCCGGTTCGCGGTGCCCCGTGCCCAGATCGTGTGGGCGGCGGGCCGGGCCGCCGGCCTGATTACGGTGTGCGATGCGCTGAAGCGGGCTCTGGTGGAACTGGGGTGTGCGGAGGACAAGGTGCGGGTTTTGCGCAATGGTGTTGACCTGGCCGGTTTCCGTCCCCTCGACCGCGAGCCGGCCCGGCAGGAACTGGGGGTGAACGGCAGGGTTCTGGTGTCGGTGGGCCTGCTGATCGAGCGCAAGGGACATCATCTGATCCTGGAAGCCCTGGCCGGGCGTCCCGGTTATACCCTGCTGATTGTTGGCGACGGGCCGGATCGCGCCAGCCTTCAGCAACAGGCGAAGGCTTTGGGGTTGGCCGAACGGGTTCGTTTCCTGGGTCAACTGCCCCAGGACCGGCTGCCCGCGATTTACTCGGCCGCCGATGCGCTGGTGCTGGCCTCCAGCCGCGAGGGCTGGGCCAACGTGCTGCTGGAGGCCATGGCCTGCGGCACCCCCGTGGTGGCGACCGATGTCTGGGGCACGAGGGAAGCGGTGTGTGCCCCCGAAGCGGGCGTTCTGGTCGCCCGGCGTTCGGCGGAGGGTCTGGCTTTGGGTCTCGACCGGTTATTTGCAGCGCTTCCCCGGCGCGAGGACACGCGCCGCCATGCCGAGCAGTTTAGCTGGGACGATACCACCCAGGGCCAGTTGGCTCTGTTCCGGTCGATTTTGAAGCCCGCCACGCCATGACCCTGACCCTGCTTCACGTTTTCCCCACCTTCCGGGTTGGCGGCGCGCAAGTGCGGTTTGCTCAGCTCGCCAACCATTTCGGACACGACTACCGGCACCGGATCGTCGCCATGGACGGCGGCACCGACGCCATGAGCCTGCTTTCGGAGACCCTTGACGCCCGCGTGGTGGAGGTGCCGGTTCGCAAAGGCGAAACCTGGGCCAATTTGCGGTGTTTTCACCGCGTCCTTGGCGAAATCAGGCCCGATTTGCTGGTGACTTCCAACTGGGGGTCCATTGAATGGGCCATGGCCAATCAGGGGATGGGCCGGGTCCGGCACCTGCATATGGAGGACGGCTTTGGCCCGGAGGAGGCACAGGGGCAGATCGCCCGCCGGGTGTGGACCCGGCGCCTGGTGCTGCGGCGGACCACCGTCATGCTCCCGTCGCTGACCCTTTTGGGACTGGCGCGCGAGGTCTGGCGGCTGCCGGAACGATGTCTGGTTTATGTGCCCAACGGCGTTGATTGCGACCGCTTTGGCGGGGGCGTCGATGCCGGGTTTGCGGCGGCTCATGGACTGGCCGGAACCCTGCCGGTGATCGGAACCGTGGCGGCACTGCGGGCGGAGAAGAATTTGTCGCGGCTGATCGATGCCTTCGCGCGGGTCCAGGCGCGGATACCGG
>JADFXL010000432.1 GCA_015233585.1 Alphaproteobacteria bacterium
AAAGAAGAATATATAAAATAATATGCGTATAAAAACAATAAATGCGGGTTGTGTGGAAAGTTATCCTCTCCACACAACTCCGCTTTAACTTACTTCATGAGCCAAAGTACGGACAGATACTTCCAGTTAACGTAGTAATACAGAACGAACGTCGCCAGGAAGACGAGGGCCAGAACAAAGGTTCCCGGCACCGCCATGGTGCCAGCACTGCCATGCGCCATCGCCGCCGCCGGACCCGGTGCCGGTACGGTGGCCGGAGCCGCCTTGAGCACTTTGGGCTTGCCGAACAGAATGGTGCCAACAATGACCAGGATGAACATCAGGGCGCCGATCGAACCGACGATCGCCGCAACGCCGCTCAAGCCCATCAACAGGTGCGCAGCGGCCGGGAACTTGTAGTTCAGCACCGCGTCGGCGAAGTCCATGTCCCAGTGGCGACGGGGCACGCCGAGGGTTCCGGCACCCATCAGGAACAGGCTCAGGAAACCCATGCCGAACCCGAACATATAGGGTTGCAGCTTGGCCATTCCGGGCATGAACAGCTCTTTCTGCCACAGGAACGGGACCACCCAATAGCTGACGCCCATGAAGGCCAGCGTGGTGCCCACCGCCACCGTGCCATGGAAGTGGCCCGGAACATAGATGGTGTTGTGGATGATCAGGTTGATCTGCTCAACGCCCATGGTAACGCCGGAGATGCCGCCCAGGAAGCCGAACATGAACACCGACAGAATCATGCCGGAGAACACCGGATTGCCCCACGGCGCCTTGCGCAGCCACTCAAACAAGCCTTTGTTGTAGCCTTTCTTGCGCTGCGCAGCCTCGATGGCTCCGGGCACCGTCAGACCGTGGATCATGCTGGCCAGAACCGCGAGGTACATGGCATAGCTGGTGTTGAAAATCTTCCATTCCGATGAAATGCCGGGCTCCACCAGCAGGTGGTGGGCGCTGGCGAGCTGGAGGAACAGAATGTAGAGCAGGAACGCGCTACGGCTCACCTTCTCCGACAACGGCTTGGCTCCGAACAGAATGGCGGCGGAGGCATACCAGATGGAGATATGGGTCGCGACGTTGATTTGCTGGCTCGAATGGCCGAAAGCCCAGAACACTACCTTGTACATCAACGGATCAATGTAGCCGATATAGCCCACGGACCACAGCAAAGTCGGCACCAGAATGATGGCGCCCGAGGCGATGGTGAAAATGGCGATGATGGCCGCCGTCAAGGCGCCAAAAGTCACCAGCGGGATCGAGCCTTCGTAGGTCTTCTCCTGCTTGGCAATCACCAGCGTGCCTAAAAACACGAAGCACGCCAGGAGGGCGCCAACGGCAAACAAAATCAGGCCCAGGTAGAACAGCGGATGCGCCTTCATGGGCACATAGGCGGTGAACATCACCGTCGCCTGCCCCAGAAGCACCATGACGTTGGCCATCAGGGCGCCAACGACCATGAGGACGAAGGCGAGCCACGCAATCTTGGGCGCCGCCAATCGACAGTTGAGCAACACCGAGGAGGCAAAATAGAGAATTGCCACTTCAAAGAACACGATCCACACCACCAGGATGTCGGTACCGTGGGCGGTCAGCGCGATATAGAACCATTCGGCGGGCAGCAGGTGCACGCTGGGCCAGCGAGTCAGGGCGACCCCCAGCCCGAAGATGCCGCCGATCAACAGAAACACGACGTCGAGCACGGCGTTGGCCTGCATCAGGCGCTGGGCCGGCAGATGTATGCGAAAGCCCGTATCGGGGCAGACGCGGAATTCTTCAGATACAGCCATAGTCCGTCCCTTCCCCCTACTTCTTGTCCACGACGATCAACTTGCCGAGCATGGTATGATGCCCGATGCCGCAGAACTCGTTGCACACAACGCCGTAATCGCCGGACGCATTGGGCGTCACAGTCAGCACCATCTCATACCCGGGATGCACCTGGAGATTGATGTTGGCCGGTTGCAGCGAAAATCCGTGTACCAGATCCATCGAGGACAGGTGCAGACGGTAGGACTGCC
>JADFXL010000433.1:0-1411 GCA_015233585.1 Alphaproteobacteria bacterium
CGACTCCCAGAGTGATCCAGGGTTCGGACACCAGAAATGCGGCCAGCAGACCGACCAGCAGCATGATCGGCAGCACCCACTTGTGCGGAATTCGGAACCGCTTGAACGAATAGGTCGGAACCTGGCTGACCATCAGGAACGAGATGACGATCAGGACGACCGACACCAGGGCCGGGTGACGGAAGACCGGCGCCCCGGTACGGAACCATAACGTCATCGGCACCAGAACCAGCCCCCCCGCGGCTGGCGTTGGCATCCCGGTAAAGAAGTTGTAGGCCCAGGAAGGAGCCTCGCCCAGCATGGTGTTGAAACGTGCCAGCCTCAGGGCCGACGATACCGAGAACAAAAGGACCAGCGCCCAGCCAAAGCCGCCAGCATTCTGCATCGTCCACAGATAAAGCAGCATGGCTGGCGCAACGCCGAAACTGACGAAATCGGACAGGGAATCCAGCTCCGCCCCGAATTTGGTGGTGCCGCGCAACAAGCGGGCGATGCGCCCGTCAATACCGTCCAGAACGGCGGCAAAGATGATAGCGGCAACCCCATGTTCCCACTCCCCATGCAAGCCGAAGCGCATGGACGTGACCCCCGCGCACAGGGCCAGCAAGGTCAGGATATTGGGGATCATCCGGTTGAAGGAAAGCCCCTTCAGCCGAGGCCGCTTTGGACGGAACATCTAACGAACCTCTCCCACACGCGCAGGCCCGACGCCGAAAAGATCGGCCAGCACCGTTTCCCCGGCAATCGCCGTCTGGCCCACAGCCACCAGAGGCATTACACCCTCCGGCAGGTATACATCAAGCCGGCTGCCAAAGCGAATCAGTCCGAATCGTTCGCCCGCCCGCACCACGGCGCTGGCCACGAGATCACAGCGTATGCGTCTGGCCACCAGACCGGCAATCTGAACAAAAGCGATCTCGCGGCCATCGGGCAGAACCAGGCGCACGGACTGACGTTCGTTGTCGGCACTGGCCTTGTCGAGCGACGCATTGAAAAACTTGCCAGGCCGGTAGACGCTTTTGACGATGCGGCCATCGGCTGGAATGCGGTTTACATGGCAATTGAATACGCTCATGAAAACGCTGACCCTGGTACAGGGGGTATCGCCCATTTCGAGTTCCGGTGGCGGCGCGGCCGGGACGATCATCTGAACGATACCGTCGGCCGGACTGATAACCAATCCCGGACCCACGGGCGTTGTCCGATCCGGGTTGCGGAAAAAGGCGATGCACCACAAGGTAAGCGCCGTTCCCAGCCAGCCCAGCGGCGGATAAAGGTAAAACAACCCCGCCGCCGCCGCCGCGAACAGAGGGATGAAACGCCAGCCCTCGGGGTGAATCGGTGGGAGCAGGTAATTGGCCATCGAAAGCTTCATCGTCTGACCCGGTATCGTCGGGCCAGGGGCGGGCAC
>JADFXL010000433.1:1568-2012 GCA_015233585.1 Alphaproteobacteria bacterium
CGCGATTCGCCACACGTTTTCCGAGTGGACCACGGCGATCCCGCCAGGGGGCGGGCTGGTGGGAGCCGTGGCGCGGGTAAAAGGAATGGCGGCCCTGGCGATAACATGCCCGCCGGTCTTGCCAACGCCTTGTGTCCCAATGCCTCGTACAAGCGTGTCCAGGCGTAGTGTATGGACCTCGCCGGTGCTCTCCGCCACCATGTCGATCGTCCACCTGCCGCCGGTGTCCACCGGCGACTGGCCAACGAATCGGTTGTCCCGGTAGAGATAGGCCAGTGTCCCCAGCTTGCCTCGTCCGGTGACCGAAATTGGTCCGGCATCCCCGTAATCGATGGCATCAATAGAGGCGGCATCGGTGTTTTGCGTTCGGGGTACAGGCTGCAACAACCGACTGACGCCGCCTTCCCGCGCCGTCTGAACGACCAGCGGCTCAATCTCTGGAGG
>JADFXL010000434.1 GCA_015233585.1 Alphaproteobacteria bacterium
GTCGGTACCCCCGTCGGCGCCCCCGTCGGGGCGATTCCAACATCTCACAAAAAACGCCCGCTCACCCTGATTGTAGCATCCCTGAGTGGCGTCATCATCGCGGCATCGGCAACCGGGTGGCTGATATTGCGGCCTGTAGAGGTTCCAAAAGTTTCTCCACCCCCACTGGCTGCGGTAACCCCAGTGGTGCCAGAGGCGGTAACACCAGTGGTGCCAGTGGCGGTAGCGCCAGTCGCGCCCGCAACGCCAGTGGAACCGGTATCGCCGGTGCCGGCGATACCAGTGGAGCCAGCGGTGGCGATGGCGGTAACGCCAGTGTTGCCGGTGACGCCGGTACTACCAGAGGTGATAACGCCCATCGTTTCTGTGGTGACCGACCGTGGTGTTTCCCCGGTCTATTCTGTCGGAGAGACGGTAAATTTTGTAGCGACGGTGTCGGCCGATGCGTTCGTCTATTGCTTTTACCGCCAGGCAACAGGAGAGGTATTCCGCATATTCCCCAACAACCGCGCTTCGAACCCACGGGTCAAAGCGGGCGAAAATGTGCAAATCCCCAGCGGGAACGGGTTCAAGATCCGTTTCGACGTACCGCACTCGCTGGAAAACATCATATGCCTCGCCGCAACGAGCGATCTGACAGCCGTCCCCTCCATCGCCAACGTCCCCGCCCTGGCCCCGCTGCCCTATGCCAGTCTGGAAGAACTGGTCAACGTCATACGCCAGAAAATGGGCGGACTGATAACGGCGTCAACAGTTGAGATTAAGGTAAAGTAATACGGATTCCGCCCTCCGTCACAAGGTGGTAGCATTCTCGTAAAAGAGATGGCCCCAGGAATTCGGATAGTGTGTTAAGCTATCGCCCATTGCGAGCAAGGGCGAACATACACTGGCGGAACTGGCCTCCAAGCATGGCATTCACCAGACGATGATCGCGACCTGGAAGCGCTAGGCCATTGAAGGGATGTCCGCGACATTTTTGGGCAAGGCCGAGCCGCCAGCGAGGCCGATCTGGAGAAATTGCACGCCAAGATCGGCCAGTTGGCAGTGGAACGGGATTTGTAACGCACGCATCCTAATGCCGCCGCACCACAAACACCAGAGCCTTGACCGGTTCGTTTCGCTCGAACCGGGGCACAGCCGTCTCACTCAGCACCAGATCAAGGCCCGCAGCCAAAGCGGTGCGGCGCACGTAGTCGGGGTGGTGACGGAAGCGTCGGGTGGCTTGCAATTCAAAGTCGAGGGTATCCCCCGCCTCGACAGTTGCGGCCAGGATGCCGCCCGGACGCAGCGCCAGCGCCGCCGCTGCGAACATGGGCGCCAGATCGCCCTGGTAAACCAGAACGTCGGCGGCCACCACCACGTCCCACGATGCCGGAGCCGCTGTCATTGCGGCCACCGCCTCGGCCACCTCCAGCCGGTCGTAGATGCCTCGTTCACGGGCTTTGTCGATCATTTTCGGCGACAGGTCGACGCCGGCCAGGTGGCGGGCCAAGGGCGGGAACAGCAGCCCGGCCAGCCCGGTGCCGCAGCCAAGGTCAAGAATATCACCCGTCGTTTCGCCCTGCACCCGCACCACGGCCTCATGGACGATCCATGGCCCGCGATAGCGCAGACGAACCAGCAATGCTTCATCGAAGTGCTCGGCATACTGGTCGAACAGGCAGCGGAGGTACGCGGCGGGCAGGTCGGCGGCGTCTGCGCCTTCGCATTCGGCCAGACGGGTTGCGGCGCCGAGGGGATCTTCCGGCGCCAGTTCGAGACAACGGCGAAACTGCGCCGCCGCAGCCGCCGTCTCCCCCAGCGCCGCCCGCGCCTGCCCGAGATGAAAGATCGCCGACATGTCGTCGGGACAATCCCGCAAGCGCCGCTGGAGGATCTCGATGGCTTCAGGCAGCGCTCCGGTGTCTACCAACACGGCACCAAATTCTACCTGCGCTTCACCATCCCACGGGCGGAGGTACTGGGTTTCGCGGTAATGGACGACCGCCGCAGCCCCCTGACCGACCCGA
>JADFXL010000435.1 GCA_015233585.1 Alphaproteobacteria bacterium
AACCCTCGTCGTAAGCTTGGGAAGCTTCTGCTCTACCATTGAGCTACACCCGCAACGCCGGAAATCTAGCGGGTTCCAGGGCCTATGGCAAGGGTATTCCCGATATGCCCCTTACTCAAGCGGCGTGCGGGACTCGAAGAGCCGGTAAGCGTCGATCCCGTCCAGCATGATGCCGTCGACGCCAAGATCCATGAGTCCCTTGAACGAATCGCCGATGATCTTTTTCCATTCCTCGTCCCAGTACCGCACCGCAACGGCGCCGGGCGTATTGGGGATCGGCGAGTCAAGCCACTTCGGAGCGCCGGGGCGCCATTCGTTCTTCCAGTAATAAAGGTAGTCCCTGGCCTGCCCAAGGTCGAGGCGGGCCATCACCAGCCGTTTGGCGCCAAGCCGTTTGAAATGCAGGTCATAAATCTCTCCCTTGCTCAACGGTGGCTGGCCAGGGTTCAGGCCGTCGATGATCAGGAGGTCGTAGTTATTGCTGCCCACCTTGGTCACGTATTCCAGGCGCGGCGGGTAATTGTGGGCGTCCAGCAGAACCAGCATGTTTCTGGATTCGCGCAGCGCATGGATGGTGAGGGAGTTCTCGCCCCACGGCCGCGCCTTCGGGATCCGGTCCAGAGCGCCGGTCGGGTCGGCATCGGCGAAGGTCATGATGTGCTCGGCCTCGTTCCGCGCCACCGCGTGAGCGGCCTGAGCGTCGCTGTGACAGTGCTCGATGGCCATCAGCCGGATACCTTCGTTCTTCACGGTCGCCAACTGGTCGTGTTTGGATTTGCGCAACGCTGCCGTCCGGTCCCGCGCCGCCTGGGCAACGGCCCCCATGGCCGCGTGAAGCATGGCGATATCCGGCAACTTCTCGGCCGCCGGAGGTTCTGCGGCAGAGGGCGGTGGTAGTGGTGGTGGTGGTGGCGCGTCGTCTGCCTCGATGCTGGGGGGAAGCGGTTCCAGCCGGGAAATCCGGTTCGCGGCGGTTGGCTTTGGCAGGTGGATGGGTTTCTTGACGGGGACCGGTTTTTTTGCCGCCTCGTCTGCCTCGTCTGCCTTGGCGGCTTCGGCTTCGGCCTTGCTGGCGGCGGCGTGCTCGGCCTGCTGTGCGGTGGCTTCCGCCTCCGCCTCTGCCCCGCAGGTGTGGCCGTCAAGCACCAGACCGTCCACCGCATGGGCGAACCGGCTCATCAGGGTGCCCTGAGGCGTGCGGTGAATTTTGTCGAGACCTTCGGGGTCTTTGAGGTCTTCCAGTTGCGCCTCGCGCTGGCTTTTGGCGAACAGCTCGCTGCTGCCGTGGACCAGAACGGCGAAGGCGGGATCGCGTCCCTTGGCATAGGCGCTCAAGGCAATGACGATTTCGCGCATAAAGTCGCGGTAATTGGGAATCTCGGAGATAGGAATTTCGTCGGTCAGCACCGGAGCGGCGGCGCGATGCGGCCTAGACGGCACGCCCTGAGCCAGGACCGGCGGACTCACCGCCAGCCCCATCAAGACCGCCACGACTGCCCACGTACCGGGAAAGGTTGTCATGCCCATAATCTCCGCGCCTGTACGGCATTTAGGGAAATTCCCGCCGGGTGTCAACTCCCGCTCGTTGTCTGAAATCGTGCATACGTTGCCTGATATCGAGTATACTAGAATTACTGGTTCGTTCCGGGCTTTATTGCCACTTCAGCATCCTCGCATTGATCAAGACTCCCGGCGGCGGTACAGTTTCAAAAAAGGACGCTCGCGACACAAGGAGCCTGATAATTGGTGACCTATCTACCCTCCGTCTGCGCTCACGATTGCCCAGGGGCGTGCTCGCTGGAAGTGGAGCAACTGGCGCCGGACCGGATCGGCCGGGTGCGCGGGGCGGCTGATCATCCCTATACCGATGGCGTGGTCTGTGCCAAGGTCGCCCGCTATGCCGAGCGTGTCCATCATCCCGATCGTCTGCGCACACCGCTGCGGCGCACGGGGCCGAAAGGGTCGGGCCGGTTCGAGCCTCTGTCGTGGGAGACTGCCCTG
>JADFXL010000043.1 GCA_015233585.1 Alphaproteobacteria bacterium
AGCTCTTGTCAGGGCAGTGTGTAGACCGCAACTGGCGGCACATTCCCCATGTCACCCACCACGATGAGGCCGACATTACGGAACTCGAAACCTTCCGCAGAGAAATGGCGGAGACGTTCGGCAAGCAGGGGATCCGCCTGACCCTGGTCTCCTTCCTGCTCAAGGCCGTCACCGCTGCCCTCAAGGCCTTTCCCGATTTCAACGCCTCCCTTGCGCCGGACGGCAAAGCCGTGATCCTCAAGAAATACGTTCATATCGGGGTCGTGGTGGATACGTCCGAAGGTCTGGTGATCCCGGTGATTCGGGACGTGGACCATAAGGGTTTGCTGGAAATCGCCACGGAGGTAGGCGCGATGTCCGGGAAGGCCCGGGACCGCAAGTTGCGGCCTGAAGATTTCAGCGGCGGGTGCTTTACGGTCTCCAGTCTGGGCGGCATCGGCGGCGTCGGTTTTACCCCCATCGTCAATGCGCCCGAAGTGGCGATCCTTGGCGTGTCGAAAGCCAGGATGCAGCCGGTCTACCGGAAAGACGCCTTCGTCCCCCGTCTGATGCTGCCACTTTCGCTTTCCTACGACCACCGGGTGATTGATGGCGCGGCGGCAGCCCGCTTTTCCGCCTATCTCTGCTTTTTGCTCGGAGATGTCCGTCGTCTCATGCTTTGAGAAGAGGAGGGCCGGAAGAGCATACCGCACCCATGGCCCCAGCCCCCTCGCACCTTTATCTTCGCTATCCCTTCCGCCCCGACAACTCAACCATCCGCATAAACGTTGCCGCCAGAAAAGGCACCGCCTGAATCGCCAGCGTAACGGCAAATAGGTTGATTTCCACCACCTTTTCAACGTTACGCAAGGTCAGAGCCGCCGCCGCCGCCAGCAGCAAAAAGCCCAGGATACTCTCCCACAACGCCACGGACTCGCCGGAACGGGCCTTGGCCGCGCCGCCCTTGGCGGTGACCTTGAAGGCGATGCCGTCCTTGACAAAGCCGTCGAATACCGCCTTGGCCACGGTGAGTTGCAGGCTCATGGCGGCAACGGCTCCGGCCAGGGTGTCGGCGAGGGTAGCCTTGACCCGGACGCGGTACAGCAGCACCGCATGGGTGACGTTGACGGCGAAGGCGGTCAGGATCGGCAGGGTCATCGCCACCGTCGGCACCATCATGTCCAGCCCCAGCACCAGCGGCACCCACGCCAGATTAAGAACGGCCACCAGCACCCCCAGCGCATCCGACAGCCAGTAAAACCACCCGGTGGTGTACTGGAACTTTTGTTCGGGGGTGAGGGCGCCTACGCGGGGGAGCATGAAGCGCCAATGCTTCTTGATGATCTGAATGGCGCCGTAGGCCCAGCGGTGGCGCTGGGTCTTGAACGCCTTGAACGTGTCGGGAAGGATGCCCCAGCCATAACGGACATTGGTATAATGCGCCGCAAATCCGGCCTCGAACAGGCGCAGGCCCAGTTCGGTATCCTCGACGATGGTGTCGGTTTGCCAGCCGCCCACGGCCTCGAAGGCGGAACGGCGCACCATCAGCATGGTGCCGTGGGCGACGATGGCGTCGTCCTCGTTGCGCTGGATCATGCCGATGTCGAAGAAACCGGCATACTCCCAGTTCATCATCCGCTTCAACACCGACTCCCGGCCGTCGCGGTGATCCTGGGGCGCCTGGACCAGGGCGACGTTCGCATCCCCGAACGCCGGCACCAGATCCCGGAGCCAGTGGGGATCCACCACATAGTCGGCGTCGATCAGAGCCAGGATTTCGGCGTTGGCATCGACCACCTTCATCGCCTCGTTGAGGGCGCCGGCCTTGAACCCGGCCACTTTGGGCAGGAACACGAACTTGAAACGCGGTCCCAGCGCCTGGCAGTGGGCCTCAATGGGCCGCCAATAGGCTTCGTCGGGGGTGTTGTTGACGATGACCAGGGCTTCGAAGTTGGGATAATCCAGAGCTGCCACCGCATCCATGGTGGCCTTCAGCATCTCCGGCTGTTCCTTGTAGGCAGGAATCTGGATGGACACCAGAGGCGGGTTGGCGACCAGATGCGCGGCACCTGGATGCAACAGCCGCTCCGGCGGGTGCCCCAGAATCACTTCGGCCAGTTCGTGAACCTTGGCCAGGGTGATGGCGGTCAGGGGGAGGATGGCGAACACGCCGATGCCCCACATGACGTAGGTGCCCGCGTTCATATAGGCCTCGAACGGCCACCACAACGCAGAGACGATACCAGCGGCCATGGCGTTGGCGGCCAGGGCATAGGCGGTTCCGTGACCCAGGGTGGGACGGCGGCGCGACAGGCCGAAGATGGCGATCGCCGCCCCCAGCAACAGCCCCGCCGCCGCCTTGTTGAGGAGGCCCTTCGTCTTTACCAGCCCATCGAGGGAAAACTTGGGATGGCGTTCGGCGTCAAACAGGCCCCAATAGGCCCCAACCGAGCCTTCGCCGGTTTTCCACGGCTGGTCGAAGGCTTCGATGATGTTGTAGTCGATGTCGCGCTCGATAGCTCCGGCGATGAAATCCCGGATCACCTGGGCCTGGATCAGCGGCCCGGTTTTGGCATCCTGGCGGTTATAGCCGTCGGAGGGCCAGCCGAATTCGCCGATGACGATGGTTTTGTCGGGATAGGCCCGCTGGAGTTCGTCATAGCGGGAAAAGGTGTAGGCGACCGCCTTTTCAGCGGCAATGCCTTCCCAGTAGGGCAGGATGTGGACCGAGATATAATCCACCGCCTCCGCCAGTTCCGGATGCTTGAGCCAGATATCCCAGGTCTCGCTGGTGGTGACCAGGGTATTGTCCTTGACCTTCTGGCGCACGTTTTTGATCAGCGCCACCAGTTCCTCCGGCTTGCGGTCCTGGCGCAACAAGGTTTCGTTGCCGACCACCACGGCGACCACGTTCTTGTTGTGGTTGGCGATCTTGACCGCGCTCTCGATTTCCCGCTGGGTGCGGGCTTCGTCGCGGTCGACCCATAAGCCCAGGGTGACCCGGAATTTCCGGTAGCGCTGGGCCAGCAGCGGCACCTGCTCCAGGCCGCCGGTCACGGCATAGGTGCGGATGCCCCTGGCGGTTCTGGTCACCACCTCCAGATCCCGCGCGATGGTCTCGGCGGTGGGGGCTGCCCCTTTGGTCGGGTTCTGATCGCGGGTGTAGGGCGAGAACGACACCGATTCCACCGCCCGGACATCGGGCGGCGCGATCGTGTGGGAGGCAAAATACCAGCCCCCCGCTTGAACCAGGGCGGCCAGGGTGATGGCCAGAAAGACAACAAATACCGTTCGGGCGCGCATCTCAGGCTCCGGTGACAAAAGGATCCCACCTTATTACCGCAATGCCCGCCGATTACCAACCACCGCCTTCACCCATCTACGGAGCATATTGACCCGGCGCGAGGTTCATGGTCCGCGAGCCTTGAATTGTTCCCCGCCAGGGGTCCATAATTCATCATCGCCAGGGAGGCCCCCATGCCCAAGACCGAGAGTGTCCGTGCCCGTGTCGAAGCCCGTGTTGAAGCCAATCTGAAGATTGAGGCGGAAGCTGTTTTTGGCGCCCTCGGACTTACCCCCACCGAGGCGATCACGTTGTTCTACCGTCAGGTTGCCCTGCACCACGATCTGCCGTTTCCGGCGCGCATTCCTAACGACTCTACCCAGGCGGCCATTCGGGATGCGCTGACGGGCAAGAACCTGACAGAGTGGCCCGATCTCGAAGCCTTGAAGGCTGCTCATCGCTGATGCGGCCCATCCAAACCACACGGCGATTCGAGCGAAATCTTCAGGCCACCAAAAAACGCGGCAAAAACCTCGACAAGATATGGCAGGTGGTCGAAAGCCTGGGGAAAGGGGAGCCGCTTGCCAACCGACATCGTCCCCACCGGTTGTCGGGTATTTGGAGTCCGTGCTGGGAATGCCATATCGAGCCAGACTGGCTCCTTATTTGGCTCGACACCGAGGAAGCCTTGGTGCTGGTTGCCACCGGCACCCATTCCGAATTGTTTGGGTGATACCCGTCGATTATAATCTGAGGTATAGTCCGACATGCAACGGACGAGCTGCAGAGGGCGTCGACAAGTTTAGTGCCATATTCTACCTGGACAACACGCCTGAAAGGCGTATAGTGTCTTTACCCCAGGCGACGGAAACAACCCCAATTCAGAGCGTGTCATAATGAACCATATCACCCTCCACGATATGAAGGATGGCCTGGACCGGAACCAGTTCCAGCTCAACTACCAGCCGAAGATATCGTTGCATACGGGGGACGTCATTGGCGCTGAGGCGCTCATCCGCTGGAACTGCGGTAACGACGTGATCATGCCCAAGGACTTTATCCCCTTCGCCGAGAAAACCGGGTTTGTTTCCATATTGACCGAGAGGGTGTTTGAACTGCTGGGGCGGGATGCGCCCTTCCTGCTGGCGAAACGACCTGACTTCAAGATCGCGGTAAATGTTTCCCCCCATGATTTTCATAAAAATCGTATCGTCACCTACCTGGAAACGCTGGAGAGGGTCAATTCCATCGCCCCGACTTCGCTTCACCTGGAAATAACGGAGGAGACGGCAACGCTGGCGTCGGACGAGCTGATAACCGTCATGAATGCTTTGAGGGAATACGGCATTCTTTTTTCTCTGGATGATTTCGGTACGGGATATTCTTCGCTTGATATCCTGTCGCGGCTTCCCTTTTCGGAAATCAAGCTGGATCAAAGCCTTGTGCGGCAGGTGGGCCACAACCCCAAGGCAAAAAGCATCGTCTCCGGCACGATTCAGATGGCGAACCGGCTGAATCTGCATACCGTCGGCGAGGGAATCGAAACGGAAAATCTGTTCGAGGACATGGCGTTCGTCGGTTGCGACACGGTCCAGGGGTTTTGGCTCAGTCACCCGCTGGGCCTTTCCGACTTTATTGATTTCGTCGACTCGGGGCAACGCTGGCTGCCCAATGTCACCGGTGTTCTTTATCGGGCGCAGATGGACCATATTCAATGGCGCCATGACCTTGTCGATTTGTACTATCGCATCAAGAAGGGTTTGTTCGATGTCCGGCACGATCTGAATCGCGATCTCATGCCCCACATATCCGACCATCATGCCTGCAAGTTGGGGAAATGGTACACGGGCGTTGGCAGCGCCTATGCCATGCTGGACGAATATTCGACCCTGGACGAACTCCATAAGAAATTTCACGAGACGGGAGCGCAATTGCTGCAATTGGCGCTCCGTAAAGACTTCGAGGCGTGCTACGCAACTCTCCGGGATTTTAGTAGCCTGTCTTCTGAAATCATAAAATGCCTCAATAATCTGGAGGAGCGCATTTCAAGCAAGGCGGTCTGACGGCAGGTGGTCGGTTTTGGTGGCTTCCGCAGGATCCACTCTGGTAACGCCAGCCGAACTGGTGCATTATCCCCGCAATCAACCGCACCCATAAAAGCCGCATGGGGGAATTGTTCATGAACCGTAAGCAACGCCGAGCCGTAAACACATCCTCCGTGCGCTCTTCCTCCCCGGTCCCGCCGCCGCCAGAGACGCCGCCAGAGCCTGAGATACTGCCACCGGAACAACTCGCCTCCCGGATGTTTGACGAAGCGGTCTCCCACCATCAGGCGGGACGGGCGCCAGAGTCAGAAGCGTTGTACCGGGCCATTCTGGCCATAGCCCCCGGCCACGCCGAGGCCTGCTACAATCTTGGCCTGCTCTGCCACATGCAGGGCCGCAAGCAGGAGGCTATGGTCGCCTACCGCCTAGCCATCGCCCGCCGAGGCGACTACGTGGACGCCTATTCCAATCTCGGGACGATTTTGCAGGATCTGGGCCAGTTCGACGAGGCCATTGCCATCTACCGGCAAGCCATCGCCATCAAGCCCGACTTTGCCATGGGCTATGGCAATCTCGGCGTGGCGCTGAAGGAAGCGGGCAAGTTCAACGAAGCCGTCGACGCCTATCAGCACGCCATCGCCATCAAACCCGATTACGACTGGGCTTATGCCAACCTCTCCGCCGTGTGGCATGGCATGGGGGAATGGGAAAAGGCAATTCTTGCTGCCAGGCAGGCCCTCGCTATCAATCCGGCCTCCGCCATGGCCAGCTTCAACCTCGCGACGACGTACCAGACGGTGAATCAGCTTGACGCCGCTGCGGCAGCCTTCCGGCAAACCCTGGCCATCGTCCCGGACCTTCCCGAGGCCCACTACCGTCTTGGGCAGATTCTTCTGCAACAGGGGAACTACAACGCCGGGTGGCCGGAAAATGACTGGCGGTGGCGACTTAAGGGCGGCACCTGGCTGCGCGACATTCACGGGGAATTTGCCCAACCCAGATGGTCGGGGGAGAGCCTGGAGGGCAAGACCATCCTGCTTTATGCCGAACAGGATCTCAGCGACGCCATCCAGTTCGTCCGCTATGTGCCCCTCGTGGTTCGCTCGGCCGACCATGTCATTCTGGCGGTGCGTCCGCCCCTCGTGGAACTGTTCAAGGGAATTCAGGGGGTTGCCGTCGTTTCGCTGGAAGCGACGCCGCTGCCGGTTTTCGACGTTCATTGCCCCTTGCTGAGCCTGCCCCACATCTTTGGCACCCGGCTCGATACGATCCCGTCCGGGGTGCCGTATCTGGTGGCCGAGCCGCAACGAATTGCCAAATGGCGCGAAAAACTCCCCTCGGACGGGTTCAGGATCGGGATCGGCTGGCAGGATTTTGCCGACGATGCCAAGGAAGCCGGCCCCTCCTTCCCGTTGCGGGGGTTTGGGCCGCTGACGCGGTTGCCGGGGGTGCGGCTGGTCAGCCTTCAGGGTGATCCGGGGCTGGACATGCTGTCTCCGCTCAAAAAGAATCTGCGCCTTATCGATCTTGGCACCGAACTGGAAGCGGCCCACATTTCGTCCGCCGCCAACGATGCCTTCCTTGACAGGGCGGCGCTAATGATGAGCCTGGATCTGGTAATCACTTCGGATACCGACACGGCCCATCTTGCGGGGGCGCTGGGCGTGCCGGTGTGGATTGTTCTGAAACACACCGCCAGTTGGCGCTGGCTTCTGGATCGGGAGGACTCTCCCTGGTACCCCATCGCGCATCTGTTCCGCCAGCGTGCCTCCGGCGACTGGGGCGATGTCGTCAAACGGGTGCTGGAACAGTTGCGCACCCGCGAGTCGGGCCTTGGCAGCGATGCGGACTTCGACGCCGCCAACGCCGACAATGACCGCTTGTGGAGTAGCTCATCCCCGGTGCCGTATTATCCCGAGTGGAACACAGACACGTATGGTATCCCCTGGCCTTTGACGGAAATGCACGGCTGGGGACTGGTTGGCGTCCACACGATTTTGTACCTGCTGGAAGTCGGACGGGCGCCGCTCCTGTTCAACGAGCCAGTCCTCGACAGTATGCGCCCCCACGTCCGCGAGAAGGTCGAGCCTTTGGCCGCAGCCTGCAAGCGCTTCGCGGCGTTGCGCGACCACAAGGACAAAGCCAGCATTTTCAAAGACCTGATCATGCTCCACGGGGTGGGGAACGGGATGCTTGGGGGGTCCGATATTCGCAGTCGCCGCAATATCGGGGTGATCGCGTTCGAGGATACCCGTTTCGATGCGGCGGCCCGGGAAGTTGCCTACGGCTACGACCACATGATCGCTCACTCCCTCTATAACCAGCGCCTCCTCCAGGAAATCGGCGTTCGGGACGTTCGGATGGTGTGGCAGGGCGTTGATCCGTCAGAGCTGGTGTTGCCAAAGCGGGCCAACCGTTTCGGGGACCGTTTCGTCGTCTTCTCTGGCGGCAAGCTGGAATTCCGCAAGGCCCAGGATGTGGTGCTCGAAGGTTTCCGCCGTTTCCATGCCCGCTGCCCGGATTCGGTGCTCATTGCCGCCTGGTATAATCTCTGGCCGCAATCCGGCCTCACCATGGCCGAATCCCGAATTTCCAAGGTCGTTCCCACCATTGATCCGGCAACGGGTGGACTTGCCATCACGCAATGGGCCACCGCCAATGGCGTGCCGGCGGATGCCTTTGTCGATCTGGGCTTCCTGTCCCGTTCGCAAATGACCATGACTCTGGCGGAGGTGGACGCGGCGGTGTTCCCCAACCGCTGCGAGGGAGCCACCAACCTGGTGGCGATGGAGGTCATGGGCTGCGGCATTCCTTGCGTTGTGGCGGCAAACAGTGGCCAATTGGACCTGATGATTGAGGAAGACGTGTGCTTCCCCCTGCGGTCTCAGACCCCGCTGGATAATCCGAACGGTGCCCGAACCGGCTGGTGCGACAGCGACCCCGACGAAATCGCCGAGGCCCTGGAGAAACTCTACACCGACCGCGCCGAGGCCAAACGTCGCGGCCAGCGGGGGCAGGATTTCATCCTTGGCCAGCGGACTTGGCGTAAGTTTGCGGAGCAGTTCGTGGCGGAATGTGATCGGTAGGTGGGGGTATCTCGGGGGGAGCTTTATCTGGGGGCTATCGCCCCAGACCCCATTAATAGAAAAAGGGTAGTGGCTCCAGGTAGTTACGAATCCTCGACGTAAGAGGGGCAAAACGCCGGGTACGCAGGTGCAGCATCTGGCTTCACCAGTGGGCTGCCGCCCGCGCCCGCTCGGGGAAACATTCCCCGATCCCCTTGTTTTTAATAAATAAAAAGTAGGTTTGGAGCACCGCTCCAAGCGGGTTTGGGCGGCAGCCCAATGGGGGAATCAGGCTGAATGTTGCATCTGCGTGCCCGGACTTTTGCCCCTCTTACTCCTCGACATCCGCATCAACACCCAGCAGCAAAGTCTTGCGCACGAGATCGGACAGGCTACGAGATCGGAATTTTTCCATCACGTTGTGGCGATGAATCTCGACCGTACGGGGGCTGATGCCAAGATGGGCGGCAATGACCTTGTTCGGTTCGCCAGCCACCACCAACTTCATCACATCCCGTTCGCGCTTGCTGAGTTGTTTGAAGCAGGCACGAGACTGCGCCATGGCCTCGCGCACGTTGCGCTCACGGTTTCCCTGGTCAATCGCATATTGTACACTGTCAATAAGCCGCTGGTCGTTATAGGGCTTTTCCAGAAAATCGCTCGCCCCCAGCTTCAGGGCGGTTACGGCCATGGGAATCTCCCCATGGCCGGTGAGAATGATGATTGGCAGGTAAATTTTACGTTTTATCAGTTCCTTCTGGAGATCAAGCCCGCTCATGCCTGGCATCCGGATGTCGAGGATCAGACAGCCCGGCCGTCCGAAATCGCACCGGGCCAAAAAATCGGCAGCCGAGGCATAGGTCTTCGTTTCAAGCCCAACCGAATAGAACAGCAGACTGAGAGAGTCTCGTACAGGTTCGTCGTCGTCCACGATATGTACGATGGGTTCAGGGGGTGGGGTCATGGGCAACAGTCGCTATTGGAAGTGTGAAATAAAACGACGCTCCCGTGGTGGAGGCGGAGGCCACCCGCATCATGCCACCGTGTGCCTCTATGATCGACATGGCGATGAATAGGCCCATGCCCATGCCGCTGGCCTTCGACGTTGTAAATGGGGTGAATAGATTTTCCGCGATATCCGGCAAAATACCGGGTCCGCTGTCGTGGACGGTAATTTCAACAAAATCCGGTTCCATGGGAGTAAGCTTCGCCGAAATCTGGACGACACGCGTCTTCGAATCCGCACTTGTGATAGCTTCCCTGGCATTATGGAGAAGATTGACGAGAACCTGCTCAACCTGAAGCGGGTCGGCCATAACGGGCGGGAGGCTCGCGGGACAATCAAATTGCAATGCAATTTCGCTCGCCTCAAAGGCATGGGCGACAACGCGGGCAGACTCATCGAACAGGCCAGAGATCGTGATCGGTGCCATATTCATGCTGCCGTTGCTTAGAAAATCGCGGATGCTTCGGATAATGTCACCGCTCCGTTCCGCCTGCACCACGGCCTTGTCCATGGCCGTGAGGATGGTCTCCATGGGTTCCAGGCCACCTCGCAGCAAGCGCTGTGAGGCCCGGGTGTAGCCGATAACCGCACTGAGTGGCTGATTGAGCTGGTGGGCCAGGACGGTTGCCAGTTTCTCGGATTCGCTGAGCCGTGCAACGTTGGCAAGATTGGATTGATGTTCCCACAATTGAGTATCCATTGCCTTGCGCAAGCTGATATCGCGAATAATTACCACAGCCAGACGGCGATTGGGCAAATCAATGTCACCGATGGCAACATCGACCGGAAACGTCGTGCCGTCATGCCGGACCGCCTTCGTTTCACCCCGGAATGGCAGAACGGCTGGTCCCAGAACAGATAGCACGGCGTCAAGACGCTTTCCCACAAGTTCGGCAGCCCGCATACCGAACATGGCTTCGCAGGCGGAATTGGCCGTCTCTATGACGTTCGCCTCGTCGATGGTCATCACCCCGTCCGGCGCCATGGTAACGATGGCTTTTAGTGCTGCGCTCGTCCGTCGCTGCTCGCTGACCAGCGCCCCCAACAGCAAAGCGGTGATCGACAACGTCAACATGATGAGTTGCAGCAGGGTCAGGGAGGGGTCGCGGAACGGCACGAATTGGATCGCAACCATAAGGCCGAGTTGAGCCAGCAAAATTCCGGCCGTGGCTCCTTTGAGACCATGGCGTACAGCAATCCAGACGAGGGGAACGAACAGAAGGTAAAAAAACCTGAATTTTTCCGAAGCGTGCATCCCAAAATCGACCCACAGCACCATGATGATGCTGAATGCCTCGACAATGTTGCCGAAAATCGGGCGCGGTAATAATTTCTCGCCACCATGCAACAGCAAAAATGGCGTGACAACGACAATACCCAGAATGTCACTGGCACAATGGCGAAGGAAAAGATTGACGACATCGCCATCTCCAGCGTGCCTGAATAACAGAAGTATTAAGGCATGGACCATGGCGGCACCGATAGCGACACTTAACAAGCGCACCGTATCGTGAAAGCTGCTGAGGCGAGTATCGAGCCACTGGTGGCGCAGAAGAATTTTGGCCGCCGCACCGTATATCGCCGCCACGGCCATGCCTTCTCCCAAGGAGAACAGGGTCAGGCCAAAACCACGAATCTGTACATTGGCCAGGATGGCGGCAAACGCCACCAGCGGCACATAAGCCACACCGCCCATCAGCAGCAGAGCCAGCGCCAAGCCAACAGCGGGATTCCACGGAGGGCCGAAGTGATAAGCAACCGGGTCCAACAAGTCCGCTGCTACCAGGGCTTCGTGCAGCACCACGTAGGCAGCGCCAAATGTGAGACGTCGCAGCAATACCCAGGGCAGAAACTGTGCGGTATCAACTCGCACTACTCACCATGGCTCGCAGGGGTCGCCTTTGCGGTCAATAACGGAACGATACTTGCGCAACATACTCATTCATTTACGCATTTTCCCTTACTGCAACGCGGCATCAACCTGATTTATCAGGCATTCATCGTATTGTAAAGTGTTGACATGTCCTGATGGCGTATCCGGCAACTTTCTTTGCATAGAACGGGCCTCCAGTGGGATCAAAGTAAATTCTGACGATGACGACAGTGACGACAAGGATGTCGGCATATGAAAGGACATCTGGACTCATGATCATAAAATTACTGCCACACGCCATAATAATTTTCGGCATAATGTACCGATTTGCAGAAATGTTTGCGCATTATGCAATGTACAATGAAGGCACAGGGCGCGCGATCCGGCATGAACCAGAACGAATTCCTGTTCCCGTACCTTTCCCATTTTTCGGACGGTAATAGACGCGACTCCTAAGCCGCGTTTACCGCAGCCCGGTGTGGCCCCGCCACCGTTTCACGGGAAGTTGCAATCTGCCTCCGCAGTCGTAACCAAACGAGTCGGTTGCCAGATTCCACATCGAAATCGCACCACATGGAATGTATGACTCATCCGTGCACCAAATTGGTTGGCGTATGGTGTTCCGTGTAGCAAGTCAATCAAACGAGATCGTTTAGTCTGGCAAACGAAACTGTTCGGTCTGGGGGTTACCCCACGTCGAATTCAGCTTCATGGGCTTCCCTCCCCATAAACATGCCTGCTTCTGCGCTCGACCTCACCCAAGGCATACCGCCCGCGCCTCACCAACCCGCTCCTACCAGCGTAATGGTTGAGCAAATTTATCGGCTTGCGCTGACTCTAGCCCCTTTACATATCGGACGAATACGTATATTGATAGGTAAAATTACGTATCTTCGTATCGGTTTACCGGGAATGACCTGCGAGCGGGTGTCGTTCAGTGGGCATGATGTTGAGGGGGGTCAATGCTTGGAATAACGATGGGGGCTCAACTTTCGTTATCGCAAAAATTGTTCCCAGCCGGTCGTTGGATAGGAAAAGTTGACAGCAAAACACTGACGAGCGACTTGATGGCAGGCTTGACGGGGGCGCTTGTCGTGCTTCCGCAAGGCGTCGCCTTTGCTACGATTGCGGGTATGCCCCCGGAATATGGTCTGTACGCTGGAATGGTGCCGGCTATCGTTGCCGCCTTGTTCGGTTCATCCTGGCATCTGGTTTCCGGGCCGACCACGGCAGCTTCGCTGGTTTTGTTCTCAGGATTGAGCGCCCTGGCCGAGCCGGGGTCACCGCAGTACGTTCAGTTGGCTCTGACCCTGACCTTCATGGTCGGCATCATCGAGCTGGTTATGGGACTGGCAAAGCTCGGAACTCTGGTCAATTTCATTTCCCATTCCGTAGTACTTGGGTTTACGGCGGGCGCGGCTATTTTGATCGGAGCCAATCAGGTCAAGAACTTTTTTGGGGTTCCGATTCCTCGCGGCGCCCATTTTCATGAAATACTATTCGCTTTTGCCAAGCAGATCTCGCACATCAATCCCTACGTAACCGGCATCGCTTTGCTGACCGTTCTGACCGGCTTGGCGTTCAGACGTTTCCTTCCCCGTTTTCCGTACATGATCGGCGCCTTGATGGTAGCTACGATGACATCCATGGCGCTGAACCATTTCCTGGGAGCGAGTCACACCGGAATCGTTACTGTGGGCGCGTTGCCGGCCTCATTGCCGCCTCTGTCCATGCCCCACTTCACCATGGAAACGATCCGCCAACTGGCGCCGGTGACCATCGCCGCAACACTGTTCGCCCTTACGGAAGCGGTATCTATCGCGCGTGCAATAGCGGTACGGAGCGGTCAACAGATCGACGGCAATCAGGAATTTATCGGCCAGGGCTTGTCCAATATCTTCGGCAGCTTTTTTTCCGCCTACGTGGCTACGGGGTCTTTCAATCGCAGCGGCCTCAACTACGAATCCGGTGCCAAAACGCCGTTAGCCGCGGTTTTTGCTGGCTTTATCCTGGCGGTGGTGGTGGCATTGGTGGCGCCATGGGCGGCCTATCTGCCAAACGCCGCGATGGCGGGGGTTTTGTTCCTTGTCGCCTGGGGCCTCATCGACTTCCATCATATCCATCAAGTCCTCCGCACCAGCCGTTCTGAAACCGCCATTCTTGGCGTCACATTCCTGTCCACGTTATTTCTGGAACTGGAAGTGGCGATTATGCTCGGCATAATTTTGTCACTGGTCGTGTATCTGAGTCGTACCTCACGGCCGCGAATCGTGACCCGTCTCCCAGATCCTCAAAGCCCTACCCGCAAATTCACTTCCGATCACAGTCTGCCTGAATGCTCACAGGTCAAGATAATCCGTATCGATGGCTCGTTGTTCTTCGGCGCCGTAAATTACATGCAGGAGACGTTGCGTGCGATTGAGCACATGAATCCCACCCAGAACCATTTGATCATCATTGCCAACGGGATAAATTTCATCGATATCGCCGGGGCGGAAGCGATGGTTCAGGAAGCGCAACGCTATCGGGCCAAAGGAGGCGGCCTGTATTTGATCCGCGCCAAAGCTGGTGTTCGTGGTCCACTGGAAAGCGGCGGATACGTCGACGATATTGGTCGTGAGAATATTTTCTCAAGTAAAGGCCAAGCTATCGCAACCGTCTATTCAAAACTTGATAAAACAAAATGCCAGAGATGCAGTCATTCAGTCTTCAATGAATGTCATGGTACTAGCCATAAAATCAACGAAGTGGGTAAACAGGCGTGAACATAACGCATTGGCGAAGGGTATCTAGCGATGGTTACGCTCATATTGCTGACAAAGCTGATCCTGTATGTGTGCGTCTGTGCTGTTATCAGTACGATCAGTATCGTAAGTCATATGTTATTCCCAGGTGAAACGGTTATGGCGTGGGAAGACAGTGAAATTGACTTAGGCTGCAATATGCCATTTGCCTCAAGAGAGGATATGTTACTTGTCATGAATTTCAACAAAAGGTCATGATCCAGGGTTATATTTTGCCAAATCGCGTCTACATGCATAGCCTCCGGTCCGCATCAACAGGCCGGGTCTATGGCTGCTTTCGTTGACGAGAAGAAAAAAGGCTGTGAGGGACCATAGGCCCCTCACACTCCCCGCTCATAAGATAAATGGGGAGCACGAGGGCCTCAGGCCCTCGTTCTTTTCGTATCCAGAAAGGTCAACCTTCAACTCACCACCCTCGCGTCAACACCCGCTCCACGAACGCGGGCACCAATTCCGAGGCGGGACCGTACAATTTCTCGGTAAACCGGCTGGCGCCCTGGGACGGCTCCAGGTTCAACTCGACGGTATGGGTGGTGTCGCGGCCGCGCACATGGCTGACAAACCCGGCGGCCGGATAAACGCTGCCTGAGGTTCCGATGGACACAAACAGGCCACATTCGCCAAGGGCCTCGTAAATCTCATCCATCGCCAGCGGCATTTCCCCAAACCAGACGATATGCGGACGCAGCTGGCCCGATTGGCCGCACGCCGGGCACGCATCCTCGGCAGTCAAGCGTTCGGTCCACACCCGGATGGCCTCGCAGCTCTGGCACCGCGCTTTCAACAATTCGCCATGCATGTGGATCAGCCGGGTGCTGCCCGCGCGTTCGTGCAGATCGTCGATGTTCTGGGTGACGATCAAAACCTCGCCCGGCCATTCCTGCTCCAGTCTGGCCAGAGCCAGATGCGCGGCATTAGGCGCCACGCCGGGATCATTAAGCCCCGAACGGCGCATGTTGTAAAATTCGTAAACCACCGTCGGATTGCGTCTGAAACCGCCGGGAGTCGCCACATCGTCGATATTGACCTTGGCCCAGATACCGTCTTCGTCACGAAAAGTATCGAGGCCCGATTCCTTTGATATACCAGCCCCGGTCAAGACCACGATGGGCGGCTTGCTGGATTCGTTGCGTTGGATCATTGAGAAAGTTACTCCCCCCACGTTTTCAACCCCACGTCATGCGTCTGAGCGTGTTATCCTGGTTGATAAAGTGATGTTTAAGAGCAGCGGCGGCATGAAGCAGCGCCAGAGCCATGCCCCCATAGACAGAAACGAAGTGAACCTGGATCGCCGCGTCCCTCAACCACACCCACTTAGGCAGCAAAGCGGGTACCTGAGCCAGACCGAACAGGTCCACTGGCGCACCCGCCGAGGTCGAGACGATATAGCCACTGACCGGCATCACAATCATCAAACCAACCAATATCCTCTGCACGACCCCAGCCGCCATGCGCTCCCACGGCCGGAGACCGGGTTCGTGATCCGGCAGGGGCGAAAACCAGGACCAGACGAGCTTGGCCAGAACCAGCGTAGCACCCACAATTCCTACAGCCTTATGGATTACCTCCGATCGATTGTACCATGGATCGTAATAAGTCAACCCCACCATATAAACCCCAAGGGCGACCATGCCGAAAATCAGAACCGCAAGCGTCCAGTGAAAGAACCTGGAGACCAGACCAAACCGATCCCGGGTGTTCAAAAGCTTGAGGTTGGTGGACATGGGCGCCCTCAGGTTTTAATGATTACTGCCGAATACCTTCCACATACAGGCTCATTTCCATAGTCTGGGCGGATGGCCCAAGGTCATAGCTCACGCCAAAGTCACTGCGGGTCAACAGGAACGAACCCTCGAAACCGGCCCGGTAGCCACCCCAGGGGTCTTTACCCTCCCCCACCTTGGCAACCTTGATCTCGATCGGCTTGGAAACCCCGTGAAGCGTCAGGATTCCTTTCAGGATACCGCCCTTGGCGTCCCCGGTATACCCGCTGCTGACGAACGAAGCTTTGGGGTATTTGTCCGTGTCCAGGAACCGTTCGCTTCGCAAATGCTTGTCCCGCTCGGCGAAGTTGGTATCAACGCTGGCCGGGTCGATCTCCACCGTTATGGACTGACCCTGGGGCACGGTGGCGGGGTCAAAGGTGAAATGCCCGGACACCGTATCGAACCGGCCAGCCAGCCAGCTAAAC
>JADFXL010000044.1 GCA_015233585.1 Alphaproteobacteria bacterium
CATCGCTGCCCTGGGACTGATGCGGTGGTCTTCCTGTACATCAGGTTGGGGACCAATGTCTCCGCAAATTCAATCCGCATAAGCTCATGGCAGCACCTTTTGGTTGCGGCCATCGGCCGCGCTATGGTTTAAGAGAAAGGGGGCCCAGAGAGAGGGGATGGTGGCCAAACATAGGAACCCAAGGTGCACGGAGAGGGCCTCTCCAGGACACGGGTGCGTTTCTAAGTCTTTGATATGTTAGGTGATTTTTCTGACCAGAGAGGGCGGATTGCGCGATTGTAGAGAGCAGATAATATTTCTAAGTATGGTTACTGGCGGATGGTGTGTCCGCCCAACTATCGTTCGCTCTCCTTCGTCATCATCGAAAAAGCCATAGGAATCAAAGGCCGTTACGGTTCACCCCTTCGTTACGCTTCGTCATAATTCGCTTCAATCCGCACCGCAAGTATGGTACCCCATATGGAACAAGGTTCATTGGGTGTTCACAGGAGGGCGAACATGGAGCGGAAGGGAAGGCGATTGTCGGCGCTTGCGGTGGATCGGGCGACCAAGCCGGGGATGTACTGCGATGGCCTGGGCCTCTACCTTCGCGTTGGGCCGAACGGTGCAAAGTCATGGGTGTTCCGGTATCGGGCGGATGGCAAGTTGCGCGATATGGGGCTTGGGCCGACTCACACCCGCTCGCTGGCCGAAGCCCGCGCCAAGGCTGAGGAAGCCAGGAAACTGCGGCTTGATGGAGGCGACCCGCTCAAGGACCGCGAAGCCGCACGCGGGGCCTTGGCGCTGGAGAAAGCCAGGGGCATGACCTTCGCCCAATGCGCCGACGCCTATATTGAAGCCCACGCTCCCGGCTGGAAGAACGCCAAGCATGGCGACCAGTGGCGCAATACGCTAGCTACTTATGCATTTCCCGTTTTCGGCGAATTGCCCGTTCAGGCGGTTGACTTACCCCTCGTGCTAAAAGCCATTGAGCCGATATGGGCGACGAAGACCGAAACGGCGAGCCGGTTACGGGGCCGGATCGAATCTGTTTTGGACTGGGCCACCGTGCGGGGCTATCGGCAAGGTGAGAACCCCGCACGATGGAAGGGGCACCTGGATAGCCTGTTGCCCGCACGGGCCAAGGTGGCGAAGGTCGAACACCACCCGGCATTACCTTACGATCGCATGGGCGTCTTCATGGCGGATCTTCGCCGAAGGGACGGGACGGCCGCTCGTGCCCTGGAATTCGCCATCCTGACCGCAACTCGCACGTCTGAAACCATCGGGGCCACCTGGAACGAAATCGACCTGACCAACGCGATATGGACCATTCCTCCCGAGAGGATCAAGGCGCGCAAGGAACACCGCGTACCGCTGACCGCGCCAGTCCTGGCAATCCTGAACACCATGGCAGCCATGAGGCAAGGCGATTTCGTGTTTGCCGGGGGCAAAGCTGGCAAGCCGTTGTCGAACATGGCGTTGCTGGCGCTCCTGGAGCGCATGGGGCACGGAGACATTACCGCCCATGGGTTCCGATCCTCATTTCGCGACTGGGCTTCGGAGCGAACGGCTTTCCCCCGCGACGTGGCCGAAATGGCCCTGGCTCATGCCATCGGCGACAAGGTGGAGGCCGCGTATCGACGGGGCGATTTGTTCGCGAAACGACGCCAGCTTATGAATGCCTGGGCGGATTACTGCGGCCGGGCTGTCGTCGCGGGTGACAATGTGGTTGCACTGCGGACGGGGGCATGAGCATGGCAACCCCCTCCGACATAAGCGACCCACAAATTACCTTGATTGCATCTGCCGTTCGCGGTGGGACGGCCGAGAAAGAAGACGCTCTGCGTTTGCTGGAATTGTTTTGCACATGCGTTGACGAACGCAAACCCATTCCTTCACAATTACTGGATCATGTTCGGGATTGTTTCCGCGCAATTCTGGACGGGGGCCGCTACGTGTACCCTGAGCCTACATGGGGTGAATCGCTACCACCGAAGTTAAAGCCTTGCAGCGTCGAAACGGCACTGGGTCTTGCTAAAAGGAAAGGGCGTCCACCGGCTGAAGAGCAAGTACGAATGCAAATGGCTGGCGAAGTACTCGATTACCGACTTGAAGGAGAATCGCACGAAGTTGCGCTTGAAAAAATAGCAGAACTATTTGAATGCGGAAGGTCCGTTATTGCTGAAGCCTGGGCCGAACACATGGGAATAGCCATTGTTGTTGTGCAAACAAATCGAAGTTTTTCGCCATGGACACCTATAGAGATGGAGCGGCTACGTAAAATTTACGACGGTGTTCCCGGCGTCATTACCACATCGGGATAATCCCGGATTAAACCGGCGTGACGGGGGCGCGCTCATGTGAATAATGCGGGGCTGCCACAAACAAACGAGGTAGCCCCATGCCGAAGCCTATTGACCATCCCAAATACGAACCCCTACTTGTTGCCCCGAAAGACGCCTGCATCCTACTTGGTGTCGGCAACACCAAGTTGTACGAACTGATCAAGCAACGCCGACTTGAGGTTGTTAAGTTCGGAAAGGCAACCCGGATCACGATAGCGAGCATTCATGCGCTGGCCTCCAGCATCATGATGGGTGCGTAACCATGGCCATCGTATCCATCGCCGATATTGCCGCCGCCCTACGAGGGCAGGCAGAGTCCGCCGCCGTGGCACTACTGGGCGAGCCATCGAGCCGGTCACGGTCAGAATTACGGTATGGTCAGCATGGCTCCCTGTCCATCGCAATCGCCAGCCCAAAGGCTGGCCTTTGGCACGACCATTCCGCCAGCGAGGGTGGCGACATCCTCGACCTCGCCCGCCGGGAGCTTGGGCGAGACGCGGGGCTGACCTGGGCGCGGTCCTGGCTGGGGCTGGGAGATACCCAGACGACTCCGGTATACCGTGTACCGGCTCCCGCGTCAGAATCAGACGCCACCCACAAACTGGCTCGCGTCCGTGACCTGGTGGCGCGATCCGTCACGAGGCCCGCCGTGGATAACGCGTATGACACGATCCGCGCCGAACTGGACAACACGCCGCGCTGGAAACCGTCATCGAACCAGAACGAAGCCACCCCACCGACGCTCAGTGAGGACGCTCTGGCCGTCGAATTCACGGCGAAGCACGGGGGAACCTGGCGTTATGTTTCCGGCTGGGGCCGTTGGCTGGAATGGGACGGCTGTCGCTGGCAATTCGACAAGACGCTGAAGGTGTACGACTTGGAGCGACGGATCTGCCGGGCCGCTGCCGCGACGGCTGAAGCTGATGACGCTTTGAATATCGCCAGTGCCAGAACTGCCGCCGCTGTCGAGAAGCTCGCCAAGGCGGATCGGCAGCACGCCGCAACTGTGGAAATGTGGGACACCGACCCCTGGGTTCTGAACACGCCCAAGGGGGTTGTTGACCTGACCACGGGCAAAATCCGCCCCCACCGTCCAGAGGATTATCTGACCAAAATCACAGCCGTTGCCCCTGAAGGTGAGTGCCCAATCTGGCTGCAATTCCTTGACCGCGTCACGGCTGGTGACGTGGACCTGGCGGCCTTCCTCCGACGCATCATGGGCTACGCCTTGACCGGGGTCACCCGCGACCACGCCCTGTTCTTCGCCCACGGTTCCGGCAGCAACGGCAAGGGCGTGTGCCTGAACACCATGACCCGGCTGCTGGGCGACTATGCCGCCGTGGCACCCATGGAAACCTTCACCGCGACGGCGAGCGATCGCCACCCGACCGACCTTGCCTCATTGCGCGGTGCCAGGCTGGTGACGGCCCAAGAAACGGAGGAAGGCCGCCGCTGGGCGGAAGCGAAGATCAAGTCGTTGACCGGTGGTGACCCAATATCTGCGCGGTTCATGCGACAGGATTTCTTCACGTTCGAGCCGCAACTCAAGCTGGTGATTGCCGGGAATCACAAACCCAGCCTTCGCAGCATCGACGAAGCGATTCGCCGCCGGTTTCACCTGCTGCCGTTCACCGTCACCATCCCGGCCGCAGAGCGCGACGCCTCCTTGCCCCAGAAGCTTGAAGCCGAATGGGGTGGTATTCTCACCTGGGCGATCCAGGGCTGTCTGGAGTGGCAACGGATCGGATTGAAGCCGCCCAAGGTGGTCATTGCGGCAACGGAGAAATACCTTTCGGAAGAAGACTCATTCGCGACCTGGCTGGGTGAATGCACCGAAATCGACGTGCGAGGCTGGGAAACTTCGGCTGATCTGTTCGGCTCCTGGAACGCCTGGGCCGAGCGAAACGGTGAACATAAGTGGGACAAAAAGCGGTTTGGCCAAGCCATGGAGACACGGGGATACGAGGCCGGCCGAACGAAAACATGTCGTCGCTACTCAGGTCTTCGCCTGATCCGAGAGGATATGAATGATGCGCATTGGCACCAGTGAGGGGACACCTTTCATGCGCACGCGCACACGCACGCCTGACGGGGATATGCAGAATACCCGTCACTCGCGTCACCCTGGAACCGCTCTAAAAAAGGTGACGCGAGTGACAGGAAATCCGTATAGCACCGTCACGCGCTTAGCAATTACCATGCCAACACAAACCAGGATAATGAATCATGATCGAATGTGCTCTTATCGGACGGCTGGGCCGCTCCCCGGAAATGAAGCTCGTGAAGCACGGCACCCTGCCCATGCTGTCCATGGCCCTCTCGGTCGATAACTGCAAGGGGGCGGACGGCCCGACAACCTGGGTCCGCGTGACCCTGTTTGGTGAGAAGGCCGATAGCGTTGCTCCGAACCTGGCGCAAGGCGACCGCGCTTACGTGGAGGGCAAGTTATCCCTGGATCGCTGGACGGCAAAAGACGGTACCGAGAAAACCGGCTTGTCCGTGGTGGCGAACCTTGTTCAACCGCTGGGCAGGATCGGGAACCGCCGTCCGAAGCAGGCCAGCGGCACCCGATCCACTGGGGACAATGGCACCCACCGTTCAAATAATGAACCGCCGCCGTTTGACGATCGCCTTCCGTATTGACGGACGCTTGACGGACGAACGGCACCCGCCGTTCATGGTGCCGTGTCTGCCGACTGCAACACGCCGCAACACTTCGGTATTGCATTATCTGGCAACCGAGCCTATGTGTTGCGTGTCACACAACGTAACACGAGGCCGTCATGTCGCCCCTGCCCACCATGTCCCTTCGCGCCGCGCCCGAGCACCACGCCTTGCTGCGGGACATAGCCCGAGCGATCCGCACCCGTCCCGAGCTTGTCGACGCAATACAAGACGCAATACGTCGTGATACGCCAGGCGACGTGCCCCAGCGAAATATTGACGAAGGCGTATTGCGTGACGTGATACGTCGTATTTCGGAACATGATGACGTGTTACGCACCTTGACCCAGCGCGTTGACGACCTGGCCGTTGAACCTGCCAAAGTGCCCACGATTGTTACCGCCGCCGAACCGCCGCTGGAAGGCGCACCCGCACCTGCTGGCGAGCCTGTTGCCACGCCGGGCACCGATGGTGCGACACCACAGGAACAGCGCCACCAACTCCCGACGCCACGTTGTGGGCGGGAATCGGCAAGACCCGCCGACTGACCGACCACGGCAAGCAAGTCCTGACCAGCATGAAACAGGCCGGTGCATCCTCAACGGATATTGCCGCTCGCTTCGGGGTAAAGCGGCAGAATGTCGCGCGTATGCTCCGCGCCCGTGAAGGTGGCGACGATGACCGCGCCTGAAAATGCAGGTGGAAAGCAGGCTGGCCAGTTCCAGAAAGGCCAATCTGGCAACCCGCGAGGCAAGGCGAAGGGAACACGCCACCGCGCAACGGTGCTGGCCGAAAAACTCATGGCCACTGATACAGAGGCCGTGACCCGCGCCGTCATCGACGCGGCCACGGGTGGCGACATGGTCACCGCCCGACTCGTGTTGGAACGTGTCTGCCCGGTTCGCAAAGGTCGGCCGGTGTCGATCGGCTTGCCCTCCCTGCAAACTGCCGGTGACGTACTGACCGCACTGGGGGCCGTGGTTGCGGCCGTGAGTGAGGGCGAACTGACGCCAGACGAAGGGGCTACCATTGCTGGATTGCTGGAGATGAAGCGCCGGGCAATCGAAACTGTCGAACTTGACGCGCGCATTGCTGCGCTGGAACAGAGGAGCGTGAAATGAACACGAAGCAGAGACTCGCCAAACTCGAAACCGCTGCATCTGGGACAGGCCGCACTATCCTGGTGCCGACGCTGCCTGGCGAAACCACGGAACAAGCCCTTGAGCTTGCAGGCATCCAGCCCGACGCATCGGACCGTGTTGTTTTTGTCACACATTATGGGGGCAGGATCGACGGGACGCCGCAGTTCAATGCGCTGGCGGGCTGACGCGCCAGCAATTGAAGCCCTGGGAGTATACCGGCTTGGTTGTCGATATGCTGGAACTGACCGCCGCGTGGTCGACTCTCTGGGCTGACCGCGATGACGAACGGGACGGTGAACAGGCGATGAAACCTCGTCCCGGCGGGTCCGCTGGGGGTCCGCTCTATTTTCGGGGTTTTCGCCAACTTCCGCTAACCCATTGAAATCCATGGTGAGCGCGCTGGGGGTCGAACCCAGGGCCTGCTGATTAAAAGTCAGCTGCTCTACCGCTGAGCTACGCGCCCGTCCAATGGGCGCTCACCATAGGTAGGATAGGGCGGGGGGTCAATAGGCGAACCGCATCCACAGGGTCCGGATGCCAGGAAAATGAAATGATTCGTCCTGATGGACGGGATACCTCAAGCGGATGCGGGTAAAAACCTGAAACCTGGCTTTATGCCAATACCATCTCACCGCACCCCCTCCAGCAGCCGTCCCAGAAGCCAGACGCTGGCCGTTCCGGTCGGTTTCATGCCAGCCTGATGTTCGAACCGCCGGATGGCGGCCGCCATTGCGGGGGTGGCAAGGCCGCCATTGACCGGGCCGGGATCGTAGCCAAGGCGAGTCAGCACCTGCTGCACGGTGTCGATGGGAACGCGTTCGGCAGGGCCGGTGTTTCCGTTTTCGGCGGCCCCCAGTTTGAAAGCGGCATCGACAAAGGCGGCGGCGGGCACCGCACCGCCCAGATAATGGTTCCCGGCATCCCGGTTGAGTGAAACGTGGATGGCGACGATGCGAAAAGCGCCAGCACGCCACCGGAGAAGCGGCGAACCGGAATCCCCATGCACCGCATCGCAGTTGTGCAAAATCTGACCGTTGACGGCGGTTCCGATCCAGGAGCAACCAAGATGAGCCATGGCGACGTACTTGTGATCCTGGCTGTAGCCCGCACGAACGACCCGCTGATCCGCGCGAACCGCTTCCTCCGCGTCGACACGGCCGAACCGCTCAATGCCGAAAAAGCCGGTCACTACGCCAATGTCCTCGTCAAGTTCGAGCAGCGCCCAATCACGGCCCTCCTGCGCGAACACGGACTTGATTCCGCCCGCATAGCCAGGGGCGACGTGATAGTGCTTGATCGTACTGTGGGCCAGGTATTCGCCACGCTGATAGCCTGCAACGAAATGCAGGGATTCGATCGAAATCCAGTTCCTGGTTTTTGGATTCCACAGACAGTGGGCGGCGGTCAGCACCAGATGGCGACCGATCATCGCCCCCGAACAATACATGCCAAGGCCGTTGTTGAGGCGACCTACGGCGCTCCAGGGAAATTCGTTGGCCGGAACGATAATTCGCTGGTCCTGGCCATGGAGGCCGGGAAGCAGGGCGGTGTCGGGTTCGGCTTGCGCGGGGGTATTTGCGATTCCCCATATCAACGGCAGCATTGCGCCGATGAAGCCGGCGAGAAATATCGATGACATGGGCCGACGTGCGTTGGGCATACGTGCTCATGATAAGTAACTTGCCTACGGCATGACGGCCCTCGTGTTCCCCATTTATTATCTTGTTAATGGGGAGCGCGAGGGGGCCAGACCCCTCGCATCTTTACCTTTTGGTTGATTTTTACTCAAAGTTATTTTTGATTTTTTGGCGCCATGGACGGACAGGCGAATCCGTCACCTCAGGCGGCCACCCGGCGAACCACGATTTTTTGATATAGCCCGCCGAAGTAGGTACTTTTCGACCAGGTGAATGCCGCCGCGTCGCGGGCATAGCTTTCGATTTCCCGCCGCCACAAATCTTTCGCAAACGGCTCCAGGCTGTCGAATATCAGACTCATTATCCCCTTCAGGGGATGATAGGGGCTTGGCCGATTGTAGTCGACGAACACAACCTTGCCGGTGGGAGTGATGATGTCCAGGAGAGAATTCACGATTGCCGTTTTATAGGTCTCAGGCACTTCGTGAAGCAGGAAAAAGCACACAACCGCGTCATAGGGTCCGCCGGTCGGCCGGGCCGCGTCGCCAAGGCGGACGGTCGCCTGGGGCATGTCCACCAGTTTGCGCCGACAGCCGGCAACCTGTATGGGCGCCACATCGGTAACGGTCAGGGAGCCATCCGGGCCGATCGCACGGGCAAGGCACGGAGAAAAATTACCATAGACACAGGCCGGCTGGAGAACGTTCTGTCCCGGCAGCAACTCATCGATCGCCGCCTGGGTAAGCCGGTGCATGTTGCCCCAAAGAATGGCGTGAACGACAAAGGGGTGGTCGAACACCGCTCGTCCGACACGGCTGAGATAGGCCCAGTGATAAACATCCCGCAGGTAATCGGGAATGGTAATCGACTCGCCGGAAAACGGGACCGGCTGCGCGACCCCGGTCGAGCCTGCCCCGGAAACGGGCGGCGGCTCGTCCTCAAGCTGGTCCATGATCTGGACCGCACTGCCCACTGCCGCACCGCCCGCTGATTGACCCATAACGCCCCCCAAGCTTTGCTCCTCTTGACGGGAGCCATCGTTATTCCAGCCGATTCCCTCCGGGGTTCGCCCCAGAGAAAATCATGTGTCGATCGGTCACGGATGACTGGATTGAAGACCACCGTCCGCAGCCGCAGCTTCGGCGACATGACTTCCCGCCGCACGGCGGCCCAGATGATAGGCGCGCCCCTCGAAGGCGTCAACCAGACGACGGACTCCGTCGGCCGAGATGATGGCGGCCAACATGCCGAACTGCATCGAACGCAACTCATACTCAACATTCAGATGGACATTGCAGCCGCCATGCGCCGGAACCTCGAACGACCAATGCATGTCAAGCGACCGGAACGGCCGCTCCCGCGAAATTACCTGGATGCGATCCGGGCGGTAGATCGTGGTCTGGGACTGGAACTCATGGTAGATCAATGACATTCCGACGGTTTGTCGAGTGTAGTACGTATCGGCGTCTGTCTTCCACACCGTAGCCGACATCCACCAGGGAACGAACTCTGGATACCGTTCGACATCAGCCACCAAGTTAAACAACAACTCACGGCCGCACTTGACATGGCGGCTTACGGAGTGTCTGGGCATTACGAAAACCTCCCACTGTGACACGGCCGCTGATTTCGCGGCTCTGTATGGTTTTTTTCACTTAAGTTTCACCTGACCCGGCATTGGAGTGTATCGTAGCCATTGCTGTTTTGCGACACAAGTTTTGGCGTTTAGAAGCTTGCGAAATCAGCCGGAGCGCTCACTTCGTCGCGGTCCTTCCCGGGGACCGGGTTTCACGCGTTCCCCCCGCCTGGTTGGGTGGGCCTGAAAAGCCTAAATTTAGGGAATCGGGGTCCGATATGTTGACTTGGCGGCACTCGGACTGATAGACAAATGGATGCGAGGGGGATAACCTTTCGCCAGGGATTCGGAACCGGCCGTGAAAAACATCCGACATGTGTCGTGTCGGTATTTGGAAAAACGGCACTGCTCGGGAAAACCGGAAACGGATGCCCAACCGAAAACACAACCGGAAACACGCACTCAACCGGGAACAGTCACTCATCTGGTAACAGTCACTCAATCAGTCTGCTGGCATCCAAAGTCTGCTGGACCCTTGGGGGGAGGGAAACCATAGAAATGGAAACAATTACAACCGATATCGCCATTGTGGGCGCTGGCGGCGCGGGGCTACGCGCCGCGATCGCAGTGGCCGAGGCGGACCCGAGTCTCAGCATTGCGCTGATTTCAAAGGTCTACCCGATGCGCAGTCATACGGTCGCCGCTGAGGGCGGCGCCGCAGGCGTCATCAAGTCCGATGATAAAATCGAATACCATTTCCACGACACGGTTGCCGGCGGCGATTGGCTGACCGACCAGGATGCCGTTGAGGTGTTCGTCAACACGATTCCAAAGGAACTGACCCGGCTTGAACACTGGGGCTGTCCCTGGAGCCGGGAAGCCTCCGGCAAGGTCGCCGTGCGGCCGTTCGGCGGCATGAAGGTCATGCGGACGTGGTTTGCCGCCGACAAGACCGGCTTCCACATCCTCCACACCCTGTTCCAGACCTCCATCAAGTATCCGTCGATCAAGCGGTTCGATGAATACTACTCGACCGATCTGATGGTGGAAAACGGGCGCTGCACCGGCGTTACCGCCATCGAGATGCGTACCGGCATCATGAAGCTGTTCAACGCCAAGGCTGTAATCATCTGCTCCGGTGGCGGCGGAAAAGTGTTTCCGTTCTCGACTAACGGCAGCATCAAGACCGGCGACGGAATGGCCATGGCCTATCGGGCCGGCGTGCCCCTCAAGGATATGGAGTTCGTCCAGTATCACCCGACCGGTTTGCCCATCACCGGGATTTTGCTGACCGAAGGGTGTCGCGGCGAAGGCGCCTATCTGGTCAACAAGGACGGCTACCGGTATCTCCAGGACTATGACCTGGGCAAGCCAGAGCCGACACCACGTCTGAAGTCGATGGAACTGGGCCCCCGTGACCGCCTGAGTCAGTGTTTCTGGCAAGAGCAACGCAAGGGCCGCACCATCAAGACCCCCCACGGCGACATGGTTCATCTCGATCTGCGTCATCTGGGCGAGAAGAAGCTGAATGAACGGCTGCCCATGGTCCTTGATCTCTGCCGCAGCTACATCGGTGTCGACCCCGTCACCCAACTGGTGCCGATTCGCCCCGTCGTTCACTACATGATGGGTGGTATCCACACCGACATCAACGCCGCGACTCCGATCAAGGGGTTGTATGCCGCTGGCGAGTGCGCCTGCGTCAGCATCAACGGCGCCAACCGCCTCGGCTCCAATTCGCTCGGCGAGCTTCTGGTTTTCGGCGCCATCGCCGGTCGCAATGCCGTTGAATACATCAAGGGCGAGGGCCGCGACCTCAACGCCGCCGGGACTACCAAGCTGGCGGCCGATGCCAAGGCCAGGGTCGATGCCATCTTTACCAAGACCAGCGGCACCGAGTCCGTTTCCGGCCTGCGCAAGGAGATGAATACCACCCTGGAAGACGGGGCTGGCATTTATCGCACAGAGGCGGAACTGAAGGTAGCCTGCGACAAGATCGACGGGATTCGCGCCCGCTACTCACAGGTCAGTGTCAAGGACAAGAGCAGCGTCTTCAATACCGACCTGATCTATACGCTGGAACTTGGGTCGATGCTCGACGTTGCCCAGACGATCGCCCATGGTGCCCTGCAACGCAAGGAATCGCGCGGTTCTCACCAGAGACTCGATTATCCGAAGCGCGATGATGTCAACTTCCTTAAGCACACCATGACACACTACACCGGCGGTGCCACCCCGAGGATCGATTATCTCGATGTGAAGATCACGACCTCGCAGCCAGCCGAGCGGATCTACGGGAGGGATGAATGAGCAACGATCGCACCATCACGCTTGAGGTGATGCGGTACCGCCCGGAAACCGATGCGGCGCCGTCGTTTCAGAGCTACGTTGTTCCTTATGTGGAAGAGTGGGTCGTTCTCGATGCCCTCAACTACGTGAAGGACAACCTCGACACCACCGTCAGCTATCGCTGGTCGTGCCACATGGCCGTTTGCGGCAGTTGCGGCATGATGATTGATGGCGAGCCAAAGCTGTCCTGCAAGGCATTTCTGCGCGATTACGGCAGCAAGATCCGGGTCGAACCCTTGAGCCATTTCCCCATCGAACGGGATCTGGTGGTCGTTATCGACGACTTCATCGAGAAGTTCACCCGCATCCGGCCCTACATCATCGCCCAGAGCGAAAAGCCGGTCAGCGAGGGGGAATACCTTCAGACCCCCGCCCAGCTTCACAAGTACAAACAGTTCACGCTGTGCATCAACTGCCTCCTGTGTTACGCGGCCTGTCCGCAGTACGCCCACAATCCCGAGTTCGTGGGACCGGCGGCACTGTCCATGGCTCATCGCTACAACCTCGACTCGCGCGATAGCGGTCGGGACTTGCGTCAGGAAGTGTCCGCCAGCCATGAGGGTGTCTGGGAGTGCTCGTTCGTCGGCGCGTGCTCGGACGTGTGTCCAAAGCACGTCGATCCTGCCGCCGCCATCCAGCAAACCAAGATCGCCAGCACCATGGACTATTACAAGGCACTCCTGCCGGGGGGTAAATGATGGGCCGCAAACCATACATCCGAGAAGTTTCCAAAACCACGTGGTGGCTCAAACACCCTCGCTACATGAACTACATGCTGCGGGAAGTCACCTCCCTGTTCATTGGCCTGTATACCGCCGTCGCGATCGACGGCGTGTGGCGGCTTCAGCAAGGGCGCGAAGCGTGGGAACATTTCATAGCATGGACGTTCTCAACGGAAGCCGTGTTCATGCACATCGTGTTTCTGGTCTTCGCCGTGATCCATACCACCACCTGGTTCAACGTCACGCCAAAGGCGATGCCGATGCATGTCGGTGACGAACCGCTTCCCGACGCCGCTATCATCGGCGCCCACTACGCCGGATGGGTCGTGGTCTCGGTGCTGGCACTCTTGATTGCGGGGAAATAACCATGGCGAAATCACATAAGCCAATCATATGGGGCCTGTTCGCTGGCGGGGGCATGGTCTCGGCCTTTGTAACTCCCGTCATGATTCTGATCACCGGACTGGCCGTCCCGTTCCATCTGATATCACGGGAAGCCATGTCTTATGACCGTGTTCACGCGTTTGCCTCCAATCCCATTGGCAAACTGTTGCTGTTCGTCGTTATCTTTCTGCCCGCCTGGCACGCAGCTCACCGGCTGCGGATCACCGCCCATGACTTCGGACTCCGTCAGGATATCCCGATTGCCGTGGTGTTGTATGTCACGGCGGCAGTCGGGACTATCATGACAATTTCAGCTCTCCTGAAAATGTGATCAGGCCTGGAAGTGTTTGAGAAAAAAGGTGGAGCGGGTCGATTTGACTCGCTCCATTTTTTTGTACGGACGGAAGCCGCCGCCCATACCCTGACAATGCCGCCCTATGGAGAGCGCCCACAGGGTTCAACTACGCCCTGTGTTCATAATGAAGGCTGGCAACCTGGATCAAACTAGTCCAAAATCTTCCCCATGATGCAAGAAAGCAAATCCGCGCAGCCGAACCGGAATCATTGCCGTGCCGTTCGACGCATGATGCGCGCGGCAGATCATGCCACCCTTGCCACCTTGATGCCGGGGACGATGTCTCCTTATACCTCGCTGGTGACGGTGGCCACCGATCACGACGGAACCCCGCTGTTGCTTTTGTCCGACATTGCGGATCATGCCGCCAACATCGCCCTGGATCCCCGTGTGTCCTTGCTGTTCATCGGGCTTCGGGAGCATGAGAACCCGCAGCAGTGGCCACGCGTTTCTATTGTCGGGCACGCGGAGCGCAGCGACACACCCCGCCACCGCGCGCGCTTCCTTGCTCGCCATCCCGAAGCGGCTCGGTATGCTGATTTTGGCGATTTCGGCTTCTACCGGGTGATCGTTGAACGCGCTCACTTCGTCGGCGGATTCGCGCGCGCCTCCTGGCTCGACCCGTCCCTGCTGGTATCGGAAGCCGCAGCAGCGATCATGGCGGAGGCCGAGATGGCGATCCTTGAACAATTAAATACGGAACACAGGCCGCTTCTGGCGCAATGTGCTGGCGCGGCATCCCTCCGTCAGGGTAATAACTGGATCATGACGGCTCTGGACACGGATGGATTCGATTTGAGTGTGGGCAAACGCATTTATCGCATCGCGTTCGAGACTCCGGTCCATGCCCCGGAAGCCGTTTTGCCAACCTTGCAGGCAATGGCGGAGCGACAGAACAGCCTTCACGAATAGGGCTTCGGCTCCAGGTTTGCCTAATTTGCGGACATTGCCCATCACAACACCATTATTTTGCTATCACGAACGGGAGACGGGCTAGCGAGCCTAATTCGGGTGTGTTACGTTGCGCACCGTCCGAGGAAACCAAGCACTCCAGAAACCTTTATGGGGGAATGAATGTCGAATAATACGAAGAATGCGAAGCTGATTGCGTGGGTTGACGAAGTCGCCGCGATGTGCAAGCCAAAGAACGTCGTCTGGTGCGATGGCTCGCAGGCGGAATATGACCGTCTATGTGCCGAGATGGTTGCCGCAGGCACTTTCATCAAACTGAATGAACAAAAGCGGCCTGGCTGTTTCCTGGCGCGTTCGCATCCAAGCGACGTGGCTCGCGTTGAAGAGCGTACCTATATTTGCGCCCCCACCAAGGAAGATGCCGGACCGACCAACAACTGGGCCGACCCGGCCGAGATGCGCGTCACCATGAAGAAGGTGTTCGACGGCGCCATGCGCGGCCGGACCATGTATGTGATCCCCTTCAGCATGGGGCCGCTTGGCTCCCCCATCGCACAGATCGGCATCGAGATCACCGATTCGCCATACGTGGTGGTCAACATGAAGATCATGACCCGCATGGGTCAGAAGGTTCTGGACGTACTGGGTGACGGGCCATTCGTACCGTGCCTGCATTCCGTGGGCGCGCCGTTGGCCGATGGACAGAAAGATGTGGCGTGGCCGTGCGCCCCGAGCATCGCCGACAAGTATATCGTTCACTTCCCCGATGACCGCTCAATCTGGTCCTATGGCTCGGGCTACGGCGGCAACGCTCTGTTGGGCAAGAAGTGCCTCGCGCTGCGCATCGCCTCCAACATGGCGCGCGATGAGGGCTGGCTGGCCGAACACATGCTGATCCTGGGCCTCGAGTCGCCCAAGGGTGAGAAGACCTATGTGGCAGCGGCGTTCCCCAGCGCTTGCGGCAAGACCAACCTGGCCATGATCATTCCGCCTGCGGGTTTCGAGGGCTGGAAGGCGTGGACCGTCGGTGACGACATCGCCTGGATCAAGCCCGGACCGGACGGCACCCTGCGCGCCATCAACCCGGAAGCGGGCTATTTCGGCGTGGCACCGGGCACCTCGATGCACTCGAACCCGACCGCCATGCTGACCATCACCAAGAACACCATCTTCACCAACGTCGCGCTGACCGATGACGGGGATATTTGGTGGGAAGGCATGGACGGCCCGGTTCCCAGCCACGCCATCGACTGGACCGGCAAGGATTGGACTCCGGCGGAGAAGACCCCGGCAGCCCACGGCAACTCACGTTTCACCGCCCCCGCCAGCCAGTGCCCCAGCGTCGAGCCGGCGTGGGAAGACCCCGCTGGCGTGCCGATTGCCGCCTTCATCTTCGGTGGCCGTCTGTCCAAGACCTTCCCGCTGGTTTATCAGTCGTTTGATTGGAACCACGGCGTGTACATGGGCGCCACCATGGGTTCGGAAGCCACCGCTGCCGCCATCGGTCAGGCCGCCATTCGCCGCGATCCCATGGCCATGCTGCCGTTCTGCGGCTACAACATGGGCGATTACTGGGCACACTGGGTAAAGATGGGGGCCTCGGTTCCCAAGCTGCCGAAGATCTTCCGCGTCAACTGGTTCCGCAAGGACGGCGCCGGCAAGTTCATCTGGCCGGGCTATGGCGAGAACATGCGGGTGCTGAAGTGGGTGGTGGACCGGGTCCACGGCCGGGCCGACGCCATCGAAGGCCCCTTCGGCCTGATGCCTCGGTACGAGGACATCACCTGGAGCGGCCTCGAATTCACCCGCGCCCAGTTCAAGGCGATCACCGACATCAACAAGGACGGGGCGGTGGCCGAGATCGAGGGCATCAAGGCGCATTTCGCCAATTTCGGGGACCGTCTGCCCAAGGAAATGCAGGCGGAACTCGACAAATTCGCCAGCCGCGTATCCCGGTCTCCGGAGGTGTGGAGCCTTCTGGCCGGCTAGTCCCTGTGGTCTGTGAGTGACGAAAGGCGCCCTCTGGTGGGGCGCCTTTTTTCGTTGGTCCGCTGGATACCGGTGCGCCCGACCGAAATTATACTATTGC
>JADFXL010000045.1:0-11628 GCA_015233585.1 Alphaproteobacteria bacterium
GGAAATGGAATGGGCTTCTTGGATTTGGCCGTCGTCGTTTTGCAGCAGATAGGTGCGGTTGCCGTGCAGCACGCCGGGGCGCCCTCCGGTCAGCGACGCGGCGTGCTTGCCGGAATCGAGGCCGTAGCCGGCGGCTTCAACTCCGATGATGCGGACCGTCGAATCGTCGAGGAAGGGATGGAACAGCCCCATGGCATTGGAGCCGCCGCCGATGCAGGCCACCAGGGTATCCGGCATCCGTCCGGCCTGAGCCATGATCTGGGCCTTGGTCTCGTTTCCAATCACCGACTGGAAATCGCGCACCATGGCCGGGTACGGATGTGGGCCGGCGGCGGTGCCGATGAGGTAGTAGGTGTCATCGACGTTGGCGACCCAGTCGCGCAAGGCGTCGTTCATGGCGTCCTTCAACGTCGCCGCGCCGCTGACCACCGGCTTGACTTCGGCCCCCAGCAATTTCATCCGGAACACGTTCGGCGCCTGGCGTTCGATGTCGGTGGCACCCATGTAGATGACGCACTTCAGCCCGAATAAGGCACATACTGTGGCGGTGGCGACTCCATGCTGACCGGCGCCGGTCTCGGCGATGATGCGGGTCTTGCCCATGCGGCGGGCCAGCAGAATCTGGCCGATGCAGTTGTTGATCTTGTGGGCGCCGGTGTGATTCAGGTCCTCACGCTTGAGGTAGACCCTGGCGCCACCCAGGGCGGCGGTCAGGCGTTCGGCCAGGTACAGCGGACTCGGGCGACCGACGTAATGGGTCAGATACCGCGCAATCTCCGCATGAAACGTTGGGTCTGATCGGGCGATTTCGTAGGAGTGCTCAACATCAAGGATCAGCGGCATCAGGGTTTCGGCGACATAGCGCCCGCCATAACGGCCAAAATGCCCGCGTTCGTCGGGACCATCGCGATAGGTGTTCAAGGCAGGCGTCATCATCACTGGCGGCACTCGCTCACGGTTCGGAGCAGCTGTTTATAAAGTACTCTGCAGCGGAGTCACAGACGGAAGTGAGGGCGGACTGTAATCTCATGGCCCCATGAGGCCATATATCTCGGAGCTATCGCCCCGAAACCCATCTGGGGCGATACTCCAGGCTCCCCTTTTTTTATAAAGGAACACAGAGGAGGTTCGGGGCATCGCCCCGAGCGGGTGTGGGCGGCAGTCCACTATTTGTCATGCACATGGCTGCGCGCGCGCGGGTGGGCATCGCGGTAAACGGCGGGCAGCTTGGAGATATCGACCGATGTATAACGTTGGGTGGTGGACAGCGAGGCGTGGCCCAGCAGTTCCTGAATGGTGCGCAGATCGCCGCCGCCAGCCAGCAGGTGGGTGGCGAAACTATGGCGCAGAGCGTGGGGTGTCGCCGTGTCGGGGAGTTGCAGCAGGGCGCGGACGAAGCGGATTTGCCGCTGCACCACGCCGGGATTGATCCGCCCGCCACGAGCGCCCACGAACAGCGGGTCACCGGGTGCCAGCAGGTATGGGCAGAGCTTCAGGTAAGCGTTGATCGCTTCCACGACAATAGGCAACACCGGCACGTACCGTTGCTTGCGGCCCTTGCCGGTCACCAGCAGCACGTCACCCGTCGGCACGTCGCGGCGATTCAGGCCCAGAGCCTCGCCCAAGCGCAGTCCACAGCCATAGAGGAGCGTTGCCAGGGCGGCATCCCGTGCCGCCTGCCACGGCTCGACGTGGGATTCGGCGCAGGTCTCCAGCACTTCCAGGGCTTCCTTCACGCCGAGAGCCTTGGGGATCGAACGCGGCAGTTTCGGGGAATGCATGACCCGAATCGCCGTGTTGGCGCCATGCCCGTCCCGTTCCAGCCAGCGGTAGAATCCGCGCAGGGTCGACATGGCGCGGGCCAGCGAAGCCCGTGACAGGCCGTCGGCCGTACGGGCGGCCAGGAAGGCGCGAAAATCGGCGATTCCCAGGGCGACAAGATCGCTCAGACCCGGCTCGTTCCCGAGATGTCCGATAAGAAACGTCAGGAACGCCGAAAGATCGCGGCCATACGCCTCGGCCGTGTGGTCAGAGGCCCGGCGTTCGGTGGACAGCCAGGCTTGCCAGGCGGTTACCGCAGTGCGCAACCCGGCATCGCCGGGATAGAAGATTACTCTGCCGCCGTCAGCCATCGCCGCACGCTGCTTTCAAGCACTCTTGCCAGGAAGAACAGGAGTTCGGTACCCTGTCCCGGATGAAAGGCGTCGGCAACGCGCGTGCCCAGCGCCAGAACCCCCTCGGGCAGATCGGCGCCCATGCGGATTCGCACCAGCGCGTCGGATCGCACCAGTTCGGCCTCCTCGCCGAACAGTCGCGGGTCTCCGTTTACCCGCTCCCGCAACAGCACCTCGCGATCGCCCATCAAATCGTCAACATCGCCGGTTTCCAGCGTCGCCATGGGCCATATCTGCGGATAATCGCCTCCCGGTTCAAAACAGAGAACCGTGATATCCAGGTCAAGAAGCGATGTCAGATCATCGGCGATAACCCGGTACAGCCCATCGAGTCCCTCGGCATCGAGCATGGCAAGCACGGCGGCATGAATGCGGCTCTGGGTGGACATGTTGCTGCGCGTGGTCACGAGCAACTCGTCGGTACAGCCGCGCAGCCGGTCGAGTTGTTCGCGCAGCCCCTGGACCAGGAAGTGCTGGAAGTCAACTACCGACTCCGCGTCCCAGCGCGGTGGTGGCGAGGGAAGGAGGTCGATATGATCAAGCAGAAACTCGGGATGGTGTCGCAGAAAGTCGATCACCTCCTCCGGTGATGCGCCGATATATTCCGCTTTCGCGGCATCTTCGTGTTTAGCCACTTCCCCAGTCCCCCTAGTCAGATTCTTCCCACGCGGCCAACGTGCCAGGAATTCGTTCGATATTGGTTAATACTGCGAATATTCTCACACCATGCAAAACGAGGCTCACGACGGCGGGGTGGTGGCGGTTCAACTGCCGCTTCCGGTTTCCGGTCCTTACGCCTATCTGGTTCCGCCCGGATCAAAGCTGGCCCGGGGGGATTTCGTCCGGGTGCCATTGGGGCGGCGCGAGGTGATCGGCGTGGTCTGGGGCAGCGGCTCCGGTACGGTGGATCCCGCCAGGCTGCGTTTGGTGCTGGCCAGACTGCCAGTGCCGGCGTTGCCCGATGTCGTGTGCCGCTTTGTTGACTGGGTGGCGGCCTATACGCTGCAACCGGCTGGGGCAGTGTTGAAGATGGCGATGAGCGTTCCCACCGCCTTGCATGAGGAGACAAAGAAAAGAAGAAAGAAAGGCGGGGGAGGCTTGCCTCCCCCGGTCCCCCTCGATTAAGGCCCCCTCGATTAAGGCGGACCATTCGCATCAGGGCCAACAATAAACCGGGAGCGGAGAGGTTGGCGTTGTATTGGACCAAGCCAATAATTCCCGTGACCATGGCGGCTGATGCCAGGGTTTTGGCTAGGCGTCCGGCTGGTGGGGCATAGGCGGCAACGGCCAGAACCAAGCTTGCGATTCCGAACAGGTCAAAGCGGAACGCGGTTATGAATCCCTGGCGAATGACGCACAACCAGCGGGTCGTATCAAGCTGGCAGGCTTCCCCAATGGCCTGCGGTTCGATGAGCCGGTAGCGCACGACCAGCGCCGCGCCCAGGGCCAAGCCAGCCGCGACAACAAGCCAGCGCATCTTATGCATTTGCGCAGACAATGTCCCTGTCTTTCAGCATTTGCTGCAATTCGCCGTTGGTGTACATTTCGCGGACAATATCCGCGCCGCCGACAAACTCACCTTTTACGTAGAGTTGTGGAAATGTTGGCCAATTGGCGAATTTCTTGATGCCCTCACGCAATGATGGGTCAAGCAGAACATCCACGCCCTTGAATTTGACGCCCAACCGGGTCAGCACGTCCACCACGGCGGCAGAGAAGCCGCATTGTGGAAACATGGGCGTTCCCTTCATATAAAGAACCACCGGATACTCGGAGATTTCCTGCGTGATCCGATCAAAAACCGGGTTGTCGCTCATTACTACCTCGTTATTTTACTAATGATCTAATTAAAGCAGGGGGTTCGGGGGACGCGCCGCGTCCCCCGTCTTTAATCTTCTACCCCACTTCCGTCTGCAAAGCCAAAGCATGAAGCTCGCCGTTCATGCCCCCTCCCAAAGCGGCATAAACCATCTGGTGCTGCTGGACCCGCGACTTGCCCTTGAACGCGGCCGAGACCACATGGGCGGCGTAGTGATCGCCATCGCCCGCCGTGTCCTCTATGGTAACGGTGGCGTCGGGAATGTTCTCCCTGATCCGCCGCTGGATTTCGTCTGCCGTCATCGCCATGGCAATCGTCCTGTCCTATGCTTATCCCTAAACGATCGGTCCGCCCGCATTCATATAGTCAGGCAACCAGCCTTCGTGAAGGGTTCGGATTTCTTCCAAAGTCATCGCGTCAGGTCCATCAACCGTGATCTCGTCACCGCCAGTAAGGCCAATGCGCCGGCACGGCACACCCTTCTCGGCGCTGGCACGCATGACGGCATCGGCAGCGCCATCGTCGGCGACGGTAAGGATGTAGCGTCCCTGATCCTCTCCAAACAGCCAGGCGTGGAGGGGCTGGGCATGGGCGGAGGCGGGATCGGTGGCGACGGCGACGCCGATGTCGCCGGCCAGGGCCATCTCGGCCAGAGCCACCAGCAGGCCACCATCGGCGATGTCATGACAAGCGGTAACAATGCCGCCCCGCTCGATCAGTTCACGGACCAGGGTACCGTTGCGCCGTTCGATCTGGAGGTTGACCTCAGGGGGGGCACCATCCTCGCTGTCCAGAACCTCCCTCATATACAACGATTGCCCAAGCCAGCCGCCACGGCCGCCCACAGCATCGCCAATCAGCAACACCGGCTGGTTTTCGCCCTTGAATGCCAGGGTTGCCATACGTCCAAGATCGTCGATGATCCCGACCGCGCCGATGGTCGGCGTCGGCAGGATCGCCTGGCCGGAAGTTTCATTGTAAAGGGAGACATTGCCCGAGACCACGGGGAAGTCCAGTGCGCGGCACGCCTCGGCCATGCCGGCGATGGCCTCGACCAGTTGGCCCATGATCTCCGGCTTTTGCGGATTGCCGAAGTTGAGATTATCGGTCACGGCCAGCGGGCGGGCGCCGACGGCGGTCAGATTGCGCCAAGCCTCGGCCACCGCCTGTTTGGCGCCTTCCTTGGGGTCGGCCAGACAATAGCGCGGCGTACAATCGGTGGTCATGGCCAAGCCCCGATTGCGGCCATGAATCCGGATCACGGCGGCATCGCCGCCCGGCCGCTGTACGGTGTCGCCCATCACCATGTGGTCGTACTGTTCCCAGATCCAGCGTCGGCTGACCAGATCGGGGCAGGCCATAAGCTTGCCCAGCGCTTGCCGCCAGTCGCGTCCTGGTACGTCATCGGGCTTGATCACCGGCTGCCGGCGTGTCGGCACCCAGGGACGGTCGTACTCGGGGGAAGCCTGGGCCAGAGGATCAATGGGCAGGTCGGCCACCACGGCGCCACCCATGCGCAGTACCATGCGTCCGGTGTCGGTAAGGTGGCCGATGACGGCAAAGTCGAGTTCCCATTTGCGGAAGATGGCCTGGGCCAAGTTTTCCTTGCCGGGCTTCAGGACCATCAACATCCGTTCCTGACTCTCCGACAGCATCAGCTCATACGGTGTCATGCCGGTTTCACGCATCGGCACCGCGTCCAGGTCCATGTCGATGCCCAGCTTGCCTTTTGACGCCATTTCGAACGAGGATGAAGTCAGGCCAGCCGCACCCATGTCCTGGATGGCGACGATAGCGTCGGTGGCCATCAGTTCCAGACAGGCTTCGATCAGGAGCTTTTCGGTGAAGGGGTCGCCAACCTGCACGGTTGGGCGCTTTTCCTCGGAATCGGCGTTGAACTCGGCGCTGGCCATGGTGGCGCCATGGATACCGTCGCGCCCTGTTTTCGAGCCGACGTACACTACCGGATTGCCGACGCCCGAGGCTGCGGAATAGAAGATGCGATCCCTGGGTGCGATCCCTACCGTCATGGCGTTGACCAGGATATTGCCGTTGTAGGAGGGGTGGAAATTGACCTCGCCGCCTACCGTCGGCACGCCGACGCAGTTGCCATAGCCGCCGATCCCGGCCACTACGCCCGCCACCAGATGCCGGGTGCGGGGATGGTCGGGGCTGCCGAAGCGCAACGCGTTCAGATTGGCCACCGGCCGTGCGCCCATGGTGAACACATCGCGCAGGATGCCGCCAACCCCGGTTGCCGCCCCTTGGTAAGGCTCGATGAACGAGGGGTGGTTGTGGCTCTCCATCTTGAAGATCACGACCAGACCGTCGCCGATATCCACCACACCCGCGTTCTCGCCCGGTCCGCACACAACCCACGGCGCCGTGGTCGGCAGGGTTTTTAACCATTTTTTCGAGGACTTGTAGGAGCAATGTTCGCTCCACATCACTGAAAAGATGCCTAGCTCGGTGAGGTTGGGCGTTCGCCCCAGGATGCTCAAAACCCGTTGGTATTCCTCGTCGGACAAGCCGTGCTCGGTCGCGATTTGCGGCGTGGCAGCGGGCTGGGGCGAGCGGGGAACTACCGCGACGGGCGGAGGGGGTGCCCAGCTTTCATTCGGCTCGCCTTCGTTCCCATCGCTTTCGTTCATATCCGGGACCGGCTCGGTGGCGGGAGAGGGGCGTCTGACCACCCTCGGGAGTCCTACACGTTTCGGTTTCAAGACAATGCCTCCGCCAGACAATCGAACATGGGTTTGCCGTCAATGCCGCCCAGAAGCGGGTCCGCCAGTCGTTCGGGGTGGGGCATCAGCCCCAGCACCCGGCGCTCGCGGTTGAACACACCGGCGATGTTGTCGCGGCTGCCGTTGGGATTGGCTGCGGCCGTGACCGCCCCGTCGGCATCGCAATAGCGGAAAGCGATCTGCTCATGGTCCTGGAGCCGTTTCAGCGTGTCGTCATCGACGAAATAATTGCCGTCGTGATGGGCGATGGGCAGACGGATCACCTGGTCCGTATCATAACGATCGGTGAACAGACTGTCGTGGCTTTCCACCAGAAGATAGACATCGCGGCAGAGGAACCGCAGGCCCATGTTGGGCATCAGAACGCCCGGCAACAGTCCCGCCTCGGTCAGAACCTGGAAGCCGTTGCAGATTCCCAGGACCGGGGTTCCCTCATCCGCTCGCGCCTTGACCTCGCGCATCACCGGCGAGTGGGCGGCTACGGCCCCCGCCCGCAGATAATCACCATAGGCGAATCCGCCGGGAACAACGAACAGGTCGATATCCCGAGGCACCTCGGTTTCGCGATGCCACAACATGTCCGGCGCTTGGCCACTGCTGCGCTCCAGCGCAACGGCAACATCGCGGTCGCAGTTTGAACCGGGAAATACGATGACGGCGGTTTTCACGGCGGGTGCCCCTCCGAAGGTTGCGCGGGGCTATTGCCCTGAACCCTATTTTTATTAATCAACAAAAAAAGGGTTCGGGGCATCGCCCCGAGCGGGTGTGGGCAGCAGCCCACCAATTCACACCGTCTAGGGTACGGCGTTCGCGTCAGAGAAGCAAAGATCTTTCCGCAAACGCCGCATTCCTCACGTTAACGCGAGTAGAATTCAACCACCAAGTGCGGGTCCATCTGCACCGGATACGGCACATCGGCGAGTTTTGGCGCCCGGATAAACTTGCCCTTCAAGGCCTTGGTATCGACTTCCACGTACTCCGGGGTGTCCCGTTCCGACGACTCGATGGCTTCCAGGACCAGCGGCATCTGCCGGGCCTTGGCGCGCAGTTCGATCACGTCGCCGTCGGCCACCAGATACGACGCGATGTTGACCCGCTTGCCATTGACCAGGACATGGCCATGGTTGACCACCTGACGGGCCGAGAACACGGTCGGTACGAATTTCATCCGATAGACCACGGCATCGAGCCGGCGCTCCAGAATGCCGACGAGGTTTTCCGAGGTATCGCCGCGACGGCGCACGGCTTCGGCATAGTATTTGCGGAACTGGCGTTCGCTGACATTGCCGTAATAGCCCTTGAGGCGCTGTTTGGCCATCAACTGCGTGCCGAAATCCGAAGGCTTGCGCCGGCGCTGGCCGTGCTGGCCGGGCGCGTATTCGCGGTTGTTGATGGGACTCTTGGGGCGTCCCCACAGGTTGACACTGAGACGGCGGTCGATCTTGTATTTGGAGGCGTGACGCTTCGTCATCGGGTTTTTCCGATCCTTGAGTTCGGGCGGCGCGTGTTCGCACCTGTTGTCCCAATAGTCCCAACGCCCCGCAAAGTGCGGTCGTGGGCGGGGCCTTGCGACCCACATTCTCGGGAATGATCCATCTTTATAGCGGGGCGGCGGGTAGATGCCAAGGAAAGATGTGGGGACGTGACGCACGCCCCCACGCCCCCACGGTTCAGGTCAGCATCTCGATCTCGTCGTAGCGTTTGAGGCGGTAGACCACCAGCGAGGCCAGCCAGACGAAGGCAAAGACCCCGATGATGCCATAGCCGAGCAAGCCGAAATTTTCGTTGACCACCCCGATGAATTCCCAGAACGGGCCGCCCAGTTTGAGTTGACCGGCCAGCAGGCCAAGGGTTTCCAGCCCGCCGACCAGCACGGCGATCAGCACGGAGACGAAGGTAATGGTCAGGTTGTAATACAGCTTGCGGATCGGTTTGACGAAGGCCCAGCCATAGGCGCCCAGCATGAGAACGCCATCGGCGGTGTCGATCAGGGCCATGCCCGCCGAGAACAACACCGGAAAAATCAGCGTAGCCCAGGGCGACAGACCGTTGGCGGCCTCCGTCGCGGAAATTCCCAGCAGGCCTACCTCGGTTGCCGTCTCAAAGCCCAGACCAAACAGCAGGCCCAGCGCATACATGTGCCAGCTTTGTTCGATCAGCCGGAACAGGCCGCGAAACAGGCGGCTGAGCAGGCCGCCGCCCGCCATCATCGCGAACAGGTCTTCCTCGACTACGCGGCCGCCGCCCTTTACGGTCTGGAAGGTCCGCCAGGTGGCCGTCCATATGTAAATGTTGGCGGCGGCGATGGCGAACAGAAAGAACGCCGATACCGAGGTGCCGACCAGGGCGCCAATGGCCTTGAAGTTCCCGAAACGCTCCTGAAGGGCGGAGGTGGTCGCCGCCAGCACTACCGACAGGATGAACACGATGGTGGAATGGCCCAGCGAGAAGTATAACCCGACCGCCACCGGACGCTTGCCCTCCTGCATCAGTTTGCGGGTGACATTGTCGATGGCCGCGATATGGTCGGCATCCACCGCATGGCGTAGCCCGAAGCTGTAGGCCAGCAGCGCGGTTCCCATAAGCAGGGGATAGTTGCGGAACGCGACGAAGGCCCAGACCCAGGCCAGGACATTGAACCCGACCAAAAGGATGCTGATGCCTGCGACCCTGCCGCGCAGACCGTTGCCGCCATTCTCGAATATTCTGGGAAACATGAACGCTATCTCCTCTCCCGCACCCACCGTGCGGGAATCAAGGACGCTGAGGGGTGGAATCGAGAACGTCCCGACAGTCGCCCTTCGCGACCGGTTAAACTATCCGTATGACAGGCAGGTCTCCTGGCTCGCGGGTCATAGTCCTGAATTGTCGGCCTTCCCGGTTACCCAGTGGCCTTGCAGACAAGGACTCATCCGCTCACAGTTGCGGGGGCAGCCACGGATCAGGCCCCTGGCAGGGTCGTCCCTTCCGTGTTCCCTTTTAATCCAGCAGGCTTGGCCTGCATGGAACCTATCGGAAGGCACGATCACCGATTCTTTCGCTTCTGTCCAGTCCTAATGGTGTATTGGTCCCGTGGGTGGGAATCCCATATGCGACCATCGCCCTGGACACGAGACGCGCCCTGTACACAAGACTTGCGGGATGTCGCGAAAGCGGTGAAATTGGCTCTTCAAAGACGCGGTCGTGGTGGATGCGTCAGGGAGGCCATCGTGTTACTCACCGACAAACTTCTTGAACGGCGTTCCTTTGCCAGAGGAACGAAGATTTTTTCCCAGGGGGACAGAGGCGACGCCGCTTATGTGGTGGAGTCGGGCCGCATCGCCATCTACAAACACCTTGAGGATCGAAAAGTTCACTTGGCGACCATGACCAAAGGGGCCTTGTTCGGCGAAATGGCGGTTATCGACGGCAGTTCCCGCATGGCTTCGGCCGTGGCACTGGAAGCCAGTGTTCTGGTCCGCATTCCCGCCGGGGTGGTCGAGCAGAAAATGACCAAGACGGACCCCTTCATCAAGGCTTTGATCAACATTCTCATGGACAACCTGCGCAACGTCCATAAGGTCTATGTGGCGAGGCCGCGCAGTGTCCAGGATTTTATCAGGCTATTGTCGGATTCCTCCAGTATAGTGAAGCAATACACGAATGTGGTCGATATCAACCAGTTCTCGGTCGACATGGCCAAGAAACTGGATCAACTTACCGTTCTTATCGAGGAAATCAGGGTTTTGTCGGAACAGTGCCCGGATCGCCGGGCCAGCAATTTTCCCGACAGCGATGCCCTGCCGGACTGATCGACTATCTGACGTATTGGCCGTAAAGAATGAACGAGATCGTTCCTACCCCAACCAATTCGCTGTTACGACAAGCTGTATTGCGCCTCATGATGGCAACTGGCCTGCCTTTTCTCCTGGTTATCGCGATCGGGGGGTTGATTTACGGTGTCACTCAGGAAAAGATGCAGGAGCAAAGAAATCGCGGCGTCGCTGAATATTTTCATAAACGGGTGGAACGGCTGGAGCAGCGATGGCAGACGGCGGCCGTCAGTGTGAAGACGTCGATCGAATTTCTTCCCCTCGGCGAGGATCTGCAACAAAATTCCTCGCGGGTTGTCGAACTGCTGACCGCATTGAATATCGCCGCCGAGTTCAGGATCATCCGCTTCGTCGACTCGCGCGGGGAGGTGATTATTGATTTTGGCGGGCAGCGGGAGCCTCTGGACGCGAACGGCCTGGACAAGATCGGAAACTGGTATTTCTCGTCCGAGACCGGAACCCTTTATCGCGTTTATACCATACCGGTACGGTTGGGCACCTTGCTGACGCGGGCATTTTTTTACCGTGCCATTGATGGCGACATTCTTTACAACAGTTCCTATCGCGATACGGAGTTGTTCGTTACCTGGCATGGCCGGATCGTGGCCAATTCCATGCGGCCGGTACCCAACAAAGCCCTGACCGGCAAGTCGTCGGCGGATGCGGTCGCCGCGCCGGATGCCGGAATGAATACGGATTTTGTGCCGTGGCCGTGGCAGCCGGGGGGAGGCGACGTGCCGATCCTCATGGTTCACGAAAAAAGCCTTTATCCGTTTTCGCTGGAGGAATTTTTTGTCATTGGCGTTGTCACTTTCGCGGGGCTGGCGTTCCTGTTCTGGTTTGCGCTGGGCGAGTGGGTCACGCAGATGGCAAGCCGTATTGTCGTCCTGGGCAACGCCTCGCATCGGTTTGCCAACGCGCCCGTCCTGACCCCGGAATTATCGGCGATGCTGGCATTGGGCCAGGGGCATTTCGACGATGAACTCAGGATGGTCGCCAAGTCCCTCGCCGAATTGATGCGGACGGTGGAAAGCCGTGATTCCGAACGCAACGAGTACGAACGGGAACTGAGCCAGCGC
>JADFXL010000045.1:11649-16001 GCA_015233585.1 Alphaproteobacteria bacterium
GGGCACCTTCGGCATCGACCTGACCGGCCATTGCGTGTTCGTCAATCCGGCTTGCGCCGAGATGATGGGCTACACGCGCGAGGAATTGATCGGATCGCACATCCATACCATGACCCACCATAGCCATGCCGACGGCTCGATCTATCCAAGCGAGAACTGCCGGGTATACAATGCCATATCCGGGCGTAAGGGCGTGCATGTCTCGAACGAGGTATTCTGGCGCAAAGATGGTACCAGCTTCGCCGTGGCCTACTCCGCGTTTCCCATTCTGCGCGATGGTGTGGCGGTCGGCGGAGTGGTCAATTTCGTTGACATCTCCGATCGCATTCGCACCGAAGAGACCATGCGAACCAACCAGGAGCGATTGAACCTTGCGCAAAGTGTCGGGCGCATCGGAACCTTCGATCATGACTTTTCTACCAACCAGAGCGTGTGGTCGGACGAACTTCTGAATATCTACAAGTTGCCGCGCGAACACGCCAACATGAGCATCAGCCGATGGCTCGAATATGTCCATCCGGAAGACCGCTGGCGGGTGAAGGAGCAGGTTCGCCACTCCATGACCACCGGCAAGCTGGCAGCGGAATGGCGTATCGTGCGGCCCTCGATAGGAGGGAAACCGGGCGAGGTGCGCTGGATTCAGGCCAAGGCCAAGGTTTTCACCGACTATTGGGGCAAGCCCTTGCGCGTGGTCGGCATCAACATGGACATCACGAGCCGCAAACAGGTAGAGGCGGCGCTGGTCGAGGCCAAACAGGTGGCGGAACAGGCCAGCCGCACCAAAAGCGAATTCCTGGCCAACATGAGCCACGAAATCCGCACACCGATGAATGCCGTTATCGGGATGCTGTATTTGTTGCAGCAAACCCCGCTCAACGACAAACAAAAAGATTATATCAACAAGATCGATACGGCGGCTCATTCTCTTCTGGTCATTATCAACGACATTCTCGATTTTTCAAAGATCGAGGCGGGTAAACTTGATCTTGAATCGACTGAGTTCCGTCTCTCCGACGTACTCGTCCGTCTGGCGGATATGGTCAATGCCGCAGCGCGTCAGAAAAACATCGAACTGGCCATCGTCTCGGCCCCGGATGTCCCCAACTGCCTGATCGGCGACCCTGCCCGGCTGGGACAGATATTGCTCAACCTGTCGAACAACGCGGTCAAGTTCACCGAACAGGGATCGGTGGTGGTCTCGGTCACGGCGGGTGAGGTTGAGGGCGATATGGTCGCGCTACGGTTCGTGGTGCGGGATACCGGCATCGGCATGACCCCCGAACAGACCCAGAAATTGTTCCAGGCTTTCACCCAGGCCGACAGCTCCACCACACGCAAATATGGCGGGACCGGGCTTGGGCTGGCCATTTCCAAGCAACTGGTGGAGATGATGGGCGGCACCATCGGCGTCACCAGCCAGTTTGGCCGTGGCAGCGAATTCGCCTTCACCGTCCGGTTCGGGATTTGTATTGAGGCGGAACGCGTTCCGGTGCTTCCCATCCGGGATATTGCCGCGATGCGGGCGTTGGTGGTGGACGATTTCGAAGTGGCGAGGGCCAGTCTGTGCGCCATGCTGAGGGGCTTTGGCCTCAAAGTGACCGAAGTGGATGGTGGCCGGGCGGCGTTGCAGGAAATGGTCCGGGCCGGCGATGCCGGGGAGGCGCCCTATGATCTGGTGATGCTGGACTGGAAGATGCCGGAAATGAACGGGGTGGACGTGGCACAACACATCCGCGCCAATGCCGGCATCGGCGGCACGCCGCTTATCATCATGGTCACCGCCTATGGCCGCGACGAGGTGATGAGCGCGACCCGGAGCTTGCGGATAGATGGCGTTCTGATCAAACCGGTCAGTCCGTTCATCGTGCTGGAGACTCTCTATAGCGCGCTGGGGATCAAGGGGGGGCCGCAGATCGTTCCCGGTGCAAAGCGGCTGGGCGCGAAACGGCGGCACAAGACTCTGGCGGGGCGTCACATTCTGTTGGTGGAAGATAACGCCATCAATCAGGAAGTTGCGCGCAGCATTCTGGAAGGGGAGGGCGCCAAGGTTGATTTGGCCGTCAACGGTGCCGAGGCGGTATCCTTTATCGGAACTTCCGGGGCGGATATCGACGCCGTGCTGATGGATCTTCAGATGCCGGTGATGGACGGTTATGAAGCGGCGCGGCGTATTCGCCGCCTGCCAGCCTATGCCGACCTGCCGATCATCGCCATGACGGCCAACGCCATGGCCCAGGATCGCCAGCAGTGTCTGCGCATGGGCATGAACGATCACGTATCCAAGCCGATCGACGTTGCCCAATTGCTGGACCGTCTGAATCAGTGGATGAAACCACGTGCGGGTGTCAAATCTGCAATCGAAAGGGTTGATGTCGAAGGGGCGGTGGATGGTACGGCCCCGCCAGGGGAGTCCGGTGCCGCAGACGGGATTCCCGCCAATCTGCCCGGTATCGATGTCGATGCCGCCCTGGGCCGCCTCCAGGGCGATGTCAAGCTGTTGCGGCGGCTGTTGCGGGGGTTTGCCGACACCAATGCCGGAACCGCCAAACGGATCCGCCAGGCTCTGGACGATGACAATCTGGCGGAGGCTCAACGGTTGGCTCATACCCTGAAGGGTACGGCGGGCAATCTGGGCGCCATGGATCTGTTCCGAGCCGCCGAGGTGTTTGACGGCACCCTGAAACGCCGACAGCAGGACAGGTTTGCCGAGCATTTCGCGATCTTGCGGGATCGTTTGAGCGAAGTTCTTCGGTCTCTTGAGCAACTAGAAGTTGATCCTACGCCGCTCGCCAAGACGGACCCGCTGCCGGGGGCTTCGGTGGAACGGGTTGATCGGCAAAAACTGCTGGAAGATTGTTTGCGGCTTATCGATTCATTACAGTCGCATGACATGGATTCTTTTGCTATCCTCGAAGACTTGAAGCGTCGATTGGTTGGTGTGGGCCTGGAGGGGGAGGTGCAAGCGGTGGAGACGACGTTGACCGTGCTGGATTTCAAGACGGCAGGCGCCAGCGCGCAGGTTTTGGCCGACAAGCTGAGAACCCTATGAATAAACTGGACGATTTTACTGCACAGGTACCTTTGTCCCGTATTCTGGTTGTCGACGACGAGCCTACCAATCTGCAATTCATGCATCGTCTCCTGTGTGAGCAATACAAGATCTTTGCTGCGACCAATGGCCGCGACGCAATCGAGGTCGCGATTCGAGAAAAACCAGACCTGATCCTGCTCGATGTCATGATGCCCGACATGGACGGCTATGAGGTGTGTCTGGAACTGAAGGCTGACGAAAACACCAAACACATCCCCATCATCTTCGTTACCGCCATGAACGATGTCGAGGACGAGGCCAAAGGGCTTGGCTTCGGGGCCGTTGACTACATCACCAAACCCATCGTTCCGGCTATCGTCAAGGCGCGGGTCAAGACTCACCTTGAACTCAAGAGTTATCGCGATCTCTTGTGGAATCTGTCGCTCAACGATGAGATGACTGGCATCGCCAACCGTCGCCGCTTTGACGAGACCCTGGAGAAGGAGTGGCAACGCGGCATTCGGCTGCAAACGAAACTGTCGCTCATCATGCTCGACGTCGACTTCTTCAAGGCCTTCAATGATCACTATGGCCATCTGGCTGGCGATGACTGCCTGCGCAAGGTCGCTGGCGCCATGAAGCGGGGTGTGACCCGCGCTACCGATCTCGTGGCCCGTTATGGGGGCGAGGAGTTCGTCTGCCTGATGCCCGACACCGACACCGCAGGCGCCTGTGCGGTGGGCGAACAATTGCGCGCGCGTATCAACGACTTGCGTATCGTCCACGGTTTTTCGTCCGTTGCCTCCCATGTTACCGTCAGCATGGGGGTTGCCACCATGGTGCCAAGCCGTGAACAGAACTCGGTCAAGCTGATTGAGGCCGCAGACACCCGTCTTTACATCGCCAAACACGGGGGGCGTAACCGCATCGTCTCGACCTGATTCACGTGGCGACGTTCGGGGTGGTGAAATGATTGTGAAATTATTGAAATGAAATAGGGTCTGCCAGGAAATCCTGGCGAAACGGGAAACGGCTAATCTCTCTGGATTGAGGCGCTACAAAGGGCAACGAACCCAGGCGCCAACTGGGGAGAAAACAAATCATGACCAACACCGGCAAAGCTGTTACGGGCGCCGCCACGGCACCCATGAACCGGGGGGTGAGTTTGAAAATCAGGGATACCCTCAACCGCGTCGATGAACTGATTTCCGCCGTCGCCAGACTTCACAATATCGCGGCTCCATCACGCCAGCAGCCTATCATGATCGGTCGCGGTCACGGCGGCCGGTCGCCGTTTGTATCGAGGGGGTGAGCTGGCGTG
>JADFXL010000046.1 GCA_015233585.1 Alphaproteobacteria bacterium
CTACGCCGCCCGGACAACGTGGCGACGGCGACGCGCGCCCTTATCTCGGGAATCCTTATGGCGGCTTAATGAAATCCTGCCGCCGCTCCACGTCGAGGTTATGTCAAGGGGGGGTGAGATATCCGGGCTAGGCCTTTGGCGGGTGTGGGCAGCGCCCACATTGTCCGTATCATACCCTAAACCTGAACCTCATTCACTCGAAACGATTGGTCTTGGGAAACCCGGTAGGCGGCAGGCGTCCTGAATGGCCGCGTCTGGCCAGCCATGGCCGCACGTCGGTCTCGCGGCGCACGCCGGTACCAAATCGCCACGCCAGACCTTCGGCCATCGTGAAGCACTTGATGTCGGCCACGCCATCGGTTCCGTTGTAACGCTGGAGGGATACCCCACGGCCACGACTCATGGCCGGCACTTCCTCCATGGGAAAAACCAGCAGACGGCGGTTCTCGCCGATCACGGCCACGGCGTTTCCTGAGACGGGCAGGCAGAATTTGGCGCTATCGCCTTCGCCCACATCAAGAATACGCTTGCCGTTGCGGGTCTGGGCCACGACCTCGTCTTCCTCGACGATGAATCCGCGCCCGGCGGCCGAGACCACCAGCAGACGACGCCCCGGCTGGTGGACAAACAGGGCGACGATATCGGCATCGTTGGGCAGATCAATGCTGAGACGTGCCGGCTCGCCATGACCGCGCCCTTTGGGCAGACGGTCGGCGGCCAGGGTGTAAAAGCGGCCGTTGTTGCCGAACAAAAGGATCTTGTCGCTGGTGCTGGCCGTTACCGCGAATTTCAGAGCATCGCCATCCTTGAATTTCAACTCGGCATCGCCGTGGCCCTTGACGGCCCGCAGCCAGCCTTTCTCCGACAACACCACCGTGATCGGCTCGCGCTCGATCAGAATGTCGTCGGGGATTTCGATAACGGTTGCAAGCGTTCCAATCTCCGTGCGGCGGCGGCCGAGGGGGGTTGACGGCCCAAAGTGTTTGCGAATGTCCTTGATCTGATCGGAGATCGTTTTCCACCGTCCCGGCTCGCTGGCAAGAAGTTCTTTCAGTTCAGCCTGTTCCAAGCTTAACTTGCCATGTTCGGTGCGGATTTCCATTTCCTCCAGACGACGCAGGCTACGTAATCTCATGTTGAGAATCGCCTCGGCCTGGAGATCCGTCAGGGCGAACGTGGCCATGAGAACCGGCTTGGGCTCGTCTTCCACCCGAACGATACGGATCACTTCATCAAGATTGAGATAGGCGATGAGGAAACCATCGAGAAGTTCAAGCCGACGCGCGATTTTTTCCAGGCGATGAAGGGAGCGTCGCACCAGAACGGTGTGGCGATGGTCCAGAAACGCTTGTAGAACTTCCCTCAGGTTCATTACACGGGGTGTGAAACCTCCGTCGAGCACATTCATGTTGAGACTGAATCGGGTTTCCAGGTCGGTCTGGCGAAACAGTTGTTCCATCACATGCTCGGGCGCCACCGTGCGGTTGCGCGGTTCCAGCACGATCCGCACCGTGTCGCTGGATTCATCGCGGATATCGGCCAGCAGGGAAAGTTTCCGTTCGGCCAGCAATTCGGCGATCCGCTCGATCACCTTGGCCTTCTGCACCTGATAGGGAATTTCGGTCACAACGATCTGGTACAAGCCGTGAGACAGCTTTTCCACTCCCCACCGCGCCCGCAGCCGGAAACTACCCCGGCCGGTACGATAGGCTTCCAGAATGGCTTCCTTGCTCTCGACCAGCACACCGCCGGTGGGAAAGTCGGGGCCTGGCACCAGTCCCACCAGCGCCGCCATATCGGCATCGGGGCGTTTGATGAGATACAGCAAGGCGTCGCACAACTCCCCGGCATTGTGGGGCGGAATATTGGTTGCCATGCCGACCGCGATTCCCGAGGCGCCGTTGGCCAGCAGATTGGGGAAGGCGGCCGGAAGGACCACCGGCTCATGTTCCTCGCCGTCATACGTGGAACGGAAATCGACGGCGTCCTCGTCCAGGCCTTCCATCAGAGCCTGCGCAATCCCCGTCAGCCTGGCCTCGGTGTACCGCATGGCGGCGGCGTTATCGCCGTCGATGTTGCCGAAGTTGCCCTGACCTTCCACCAGTGGATAGCGCACGGCGAATTCCTGCGCCAGACGAACCAGCGTGTCATAGACCGCAACGTCGCCATGGGGATGATACTTGCCAATCACGTCACCGACGACGCGGGCGCATTTCTTGAACCCGGAGGCCGGGTCCAGCTTCAACTGACGCATGGCGAACAAAAGCCGGCGATGAACCGGCTTGAGGCCATCGCGGACATCGGGCAATGAACGCGCCACGATGGTGGACAACGCATAGGCAAGGTAGCGCTCGCTTAAGGCCTGAGCCAGTGGCGTCTCGGTAATTTTGTCTATCGCTGTCACTGCGTCCTCGTCAGGGCCGAACTTCTGCCGCCTCTCGGGGCTATCGCCCCGAACCCCATCTGGGGCTATGCCCCAGGCCCCCTTCTTTTATTAAAAAAGATAGGGGTTCGGGGGATCACCCCGAGCGGGTGTGGGCGGCAGCCCACTATCTCATGCACCACCTGCCAGTATCTCCGCCAGACGGATACGAGCGGATGGCATTATAGTCAAAACATGGCGAGTCAAGAAGTAGCCTGTCATCGTCAACCCCGCCACCACTTCCTGAGGCATCGGCGTCTCGCCGGTCAAAAGGAAACGGGGCAGACGGAGCAGTTTATCGCGGTAAGGCTCCCCAGCCGAGGCACAGACCGCCCGCCCGGTACGCGGCGACACATAAGCCAGATCGTTATTGCGCCCGGTCACCGCGCAATGGTCAAGGTCCAGCCCATAACCCAGTTCCGCCAGCAAGGCCATTTCCCACCGCACATAGGCCCCCGCCGTTCCGTCGTCGGTGCCTGCCAGGGAATCGAGCAACCCCGTGAACCCATGATACACGGCTGGGCACGGCTCGCGTTCGGGCAAGGCCATGGCGGCCACGGCGCAGGCGGCAGCCAGACAGGTCAGTCGCCTGGCGTCTACGAGCAGACCAGCCGCTTCGGCCCGAGCGAGTTCGCAATTCAGCGTCCCCAGCTGATCCTCCAGCCGCGCCCACCACCGCGCGTGGACACGATTGCCGGGCTGTAGCACCGCGCGCCCCACCCTGCCCGCTCCGCCCCGGACAAGGCCGACATGACGGCCGTGTTCCCGGGTTAGAATCGTGGCGATGGCTGAGGTCTCGCCATGACGTCGGGTGGAGAGCACGATGGCTTCATCAGTCCAGTCCATGGCGCCAGTGCTAACTTCTGAATCAGGAAAGGAGTGCGGCTCGTTCGCGGCACTCCGTGGCTAGCCATTCATATTTAGCGCGGACTTTCAGATTGTATTTATTCGCCTCAATCCCAGCCTGAATGTGCTTATCTGCTTCTTTGAGAAATTCGTTAGCATCAGTCGGAACCACATCGGGTGACGGTATAATATCGGTTGGCGGCATAAAATCTGTCCCAAAATTTGGATTAAAAATATCGATAAAGTGTTGCCCGTCATTATCACGCTTCACCAAATTTTCAAGATGAGGGTGTGCGGACCTCCCACTCAACTCATCTGTTCGAAACTCATATTTCCAATACGACATTGCCGCGTCGTCCAGAATGACACGTGGATAGATGGCAACAGTTTGTTCCAGCCGGTGGGCGTTAACGAATGCCGGACCGACCACGATTTGTTTGTGATGATAAAGTGATCCGACGGTAATCGCCCCACGGCACGGTAAACCCAACATTAAAAGATGTCGGCAAAGATGTCCAACCTCCCTGACCATATAGAATATGCGGTCGGGGGGCATCATAGAGATGACGAAGGAGTCGGAGAAGAAAGTCAACGTTGTTAAATATAAATATTTCATGAACGAAACATAAAATTCGTCGGTGCCAATCAGCTTCCGGATCTTGGCCTGCGCAGCTTGGTTTGTGTCGCTTGCATTCACAAGTTCAGAAAAACCCAATACGTCGATAAAAGCGACGACCTGTTCTTGATACCCAGGCATGGTCCCGCCTCCCCTCACGCATCGAACTTAAGCGACCATTCGTTATAAACCGTGCGGCGTTCCAGCCAATCCTCGATCACCTTGACGTGGAGGAACAGATGGATGCGGCGCTCGAACAGGTACTCCATCTCGGTGCGGGCGGCCTGGCCAAGGGACTTGATGCGGCTCCCGCCCTTGCCCAGAACGATGGCGCGCTGGTTTTCGCGTTGAACGACAATGGTCTGGTCAATACGGGCGCTGCCGTCGTCGCGTTCCTGCCACTGGTCGGTCACGACGGTAATGCTATAGGGAAGTTCCTGTTGAAGTTGCAGAAAAACCTTCTCCCGCGTAATTTCTGCCGCCAGCAGGCGCATGGGCATGTCCGAGATTTCATCCTCGGGGAACATCCACGGCCCCACGGGGGCCTTGTCGGCCAGGAGAGTCACCAGATCGTCCACGCCGTCCCCGGTCTGCGCTGAAATCATGAAAATCTGTTTGAAGATATCGTGAGCGCTGAACTGAGCCGCCAGTTCCAACAGTTTCTCGCGTCGGATCACGTCGATCTTGTTGAGCGCCAGAATCGCCGATCGACCAGATTTTTTCAGTCCGGCAACGATCCGCCCGGTGTCGTCATCAAGGCCACGTCCGGCGTCCACCAGCAACACAACCTCGTCGGCATCGGCGGCACCGTCCCAGGCGGCGGCGACCATGGCCCGCTCCAGGCGACGTTTGGGGTTGAAGATGCCTGGGGTGTCAATAAACACCAATTGAACCGGGCCGACAATGGCGATACCGCGCACCCTGGTACGGGTCGTTTGTACCTTTGGCGAGACGATGGTGACCTTGGTGCCGACAATACGGTTTACCAGCGTCGATTTGCCCGCATTGGGTGCACCTAGCACCGCGATAAAGCTTGATCGTGGCGGCGTGTTGTCGTCTGCGGGGGTGTCACCTTCGATCATCGGACCTTCTCAAGCAGGGATTGAGCCGCCACCTGTTCGGCGACTCGTTTGGTGGGACCGGTAGCCGTGGCGGTGGCAGTGGCGTGGGCTTCGCCTTCCACGCTAACTTTTACCGAGAATACCGGGTCGTGGGGTGGCCCTTCCATACGGAGCACCTCATAGATCGGCAAAGGGCGGCCCTGACCCTGGGCCCATTCCTGAAGCGCGGTCTTGGCATCCTTTGGCGGAGTCGCGGCCTCGTCCATCAAGGGCGACCACAGTCGGCGAATGAAGGCCGCACTGGGGGCGAAACCGCCGTCGGTGAACAGCGCACCGATGACCGCCTCGCACGCATCGGCCAGAGTGGAGGGATTGCTCCGGCCACCGCTTTCCATCTCGCCCTTTGATAAAATCAGGTAGGTCTCCAAACCGATGGTACGGGCAACGCGGGCCAGCGTTTCCTTGCGAACCAGCGCGGCGTGACGCTGGGCCAGCGCCCCCTCCTTTTCGTCCGGAAAGCGGGCCAGCAGCATGTCGGCGACAACAAGCCCCAGAACCCGGTCGCCAAGAAATTCCAGGCGCTCATATGGTGTCGCCCGCCACCGCGCACTGGCCACCGCGCTGGGATGTGTCAGCGCGTGACGCAATACCTCTTCATCCTTGAATTCATGCCCCAGTTCCAGACACAAAGCCGAACCCAGGGAATTTGAATTGTGGCCGGCTGTCACCGTCAATGAACGATCTGAAAAATGCGGACGAAGCGGATGGCCCACGGCCATTTCCACGCCTCCCACAGATGAGCGCTGCCTTCCACCGAAAAGAACAGAACCCGTGCCCGTCCCACGAAATTTTCTAGCGGAACGTATCCAACCTGAGCACGGCTATCGGCCGAGTTGTCCCGGTTATCGCCCATCATGAAGTAACGGCCAGCGGGGACCAGAAATTCGCGCGTATTGTTGTAAGGTCTGTCCTTGCTCAACACGATAATAGGATGGCTGACGCCGCCCGGCAGGGTTTCCAGGTACTGGTCGAAGCGCATGGTATTGCCGTATTCATCGCGCTCCACGTAATCGGGCATCCGCTGCCGGGGAACCTCGGTCCCGTTGATATAGAGAATGCCGTCGATCATCTGCACACGGTCACCGGGCAGACCGATGACGCGCTTGATGTAATCGGTCCGATTGTCGGACGGCAGCTTGAACACCGCCACATCGCCGCGTTTGGGTTCGTCCACAAGGATACGGCCTGGAATCAACGGCAGGCCAAATGGCAGGGAATAACGACTGTAGCCGTAAGAATATTTGGAAACAAACAGATAGTCCCCAATGAGGAGCGTCGGGATCATCGACCCGGACGGGATATTGAAAGGCTCGAACACAAACGTCCGAACAGCAACAGCGATCAAAACGGCATAAATGACCGTCTTGATCGTCTCATACGTACCACCCGTCTTTTTTCGCTTCATTTCAATAAATCAATATGTTGAGTAAAGTAACCCACAGCCAGGGATCGGCCAGCCAACAACCCGCCCGCCCTACAGGGGTTCCCGATCAAGCCAGTCCGGGCTGGCGATGTCAAGACAGCAGTTCGCAATGAGGGCGAATCCTGTTTCAATTTCAAGAGAGGTTACGTGATCGTCGACGCGGTCACTACCCCTCGCACCAACGGCGTCTCAATCTCGATCCGCTGCCCATCGGGAAGTTCCGCGATCAGATCCGCCACCAGACGCTCCAATACCGGATGCCGCCAACCGGGCGCCACTTCGGCCAATGGGTAAAGGACGAAAGCCCTCTCATGCAGCCGGGGATGGGGCAAAGTCGGGAGGCCACTTTCCACAATATCATAATACGCGAGTATATCAAGATCAATAACCCGCGCCTCATTGCGCAACGCCCGGACCCGGCCGAACTCACGCTCGACCTGATGCAATAATTGAAGCAAATCGAATGGGTTGAGATCGCTCATCAGGGATGCTACACCGTTGATGTACCAGGGCTGGTCCGATATGGGCACCGGAGCGGAACGGTACCAGTTTGAACGCTGAACAATACGAACCCCCATCAGGTCAAGTTTTTCAAGCGCAGCTTCGCATACTGCGCGAGGGGATCCGAACTTGCCGGGAAGATTCGCGCCTATGCCAATCAAAATCACGTTCGACAAGCCTCCGGTAGGTACTTGCTAATTGTTATCCGGGTACCTAACTTGTAATACAGAGTCGGTAAGGATCGGGTTCTCCGGTGATGGCCGCTTGAAGAGCGGGCGATCATGCGGGATTTGGTATACGGCTTACGGTAATTACGTAATTCGCTCGCCACGGCGCCGATTCTGGGGTGGGCGGAAATGATGTGTCATTCATTTTTTCAGAGGCATTAACCATGGTATTCTATCCTCAAGAGCGTATCGGACTGTTCATTGACGGGTCAAATCTCTACGCTGCGGCTCGTGCGCTTGGTTTCGATATTGATTATAAGCGTTTGCTGGAGGTGTTCGCATCAAAAGGCCGCTTGATCCGTGCTTTCTACTACACGGCGCTGGTCGAAGATCAGGAATATTCGCCAATACGCCCGCTGGTCGACTGGCTTGATTATAACGGGTATACCATGGTTACGAAACCGACCAAAGAGTTTACCGACTCTTCAGGACGGCGGAAAATAAAGGGCAACATGGATATCGAGCTGGCCATAGACGTGATGGAAATGGCCGAGCACCTGGATCATATCGTCCTGTTTTCCGGTGACGGCGATTTTCGTCGGCTGGTAGAGGCGGTGCAGCGCAAGGGCCTTAGGGTCACGGTTGTAAGCACGGTTCGTTCCCAGCCCCCGATGGTTGCCGATGAGCTGCGCCGTCAAGCGGATACGTTCGTTGAACTGCTGGATCTGGAATCCGTGGTGTCCCGCGTCGTCACGCAACGCGATGATCGCATGGCGGATTCGCAGAACGGGTACCACCCCGGCTGATGTCCTCTTCACCCCACCGGCCGACCTGCGTCGTCGAGTCGATGACGCCGGGCCGTGAGTGCCAGCGTTGCCCTCGTCTGGTGGCGTTCCGTGACGGTAATCGCGGAGCCTATCCCGGATGGCATAATGCGCCGGTGCCTTCCTTTGGGGATCGGGATGCATGGCTTCTGGTCGTCGGTCTGGCGCCGGGTTTGCGCGGCGCCAACCGCACCGGACGTCCGTTCACCGGCGATTTCGCCGGGGCGTTGCTGTATTCGACGTTGCTGCACTTTGGCTTGGCGGAAGGCCGCTACGATGCGTGCGTCGATGATGGACTAACCCTTAAGGGTTGCCGCATCACCAACGCGGTGCGCTGCGTTCCGCCCGGGAACAAGCCGACTCCGCACGAAACGGCGCAGTGCCGGTTTTTCCTCGCCGCCGAAATCACCGCCCTGCCCCATCTGCGCGCCATCGTCGCCCTGGGTACGGTTGCCCATGATACGATCCTGGCCGCACTCGGCGCACGCAAGGCCGCCGCACCCTTCCGGCATGGCGCGCGTCATGTTCTAAGCGGTGACCTCATCCTGGCCGACAGCTACCACTGTTCCCGCCTCAACACCAACACCGGCCGCCTGACCGAGGCGATGTTCCACGATGTGTTCGCGGGATTACCCAATTCGTCTTCCCGTCAACCATAGCGTTCCTCGGTCTACGGCTCCTTCGCCACAATTATCGGGGCTACCGCCCCGAACCCCGTTTGGGGCTGTGCCCCAAGCCCCCTTCTTTTTTGGTAAAAAGGGGTTCGGGGCCTCAGGTCCCGAGCGGGTGTGGGCGGCAGCCCACTCCCTTTATCAATCCGCGCTTCGCCCCTTCTCCCGCATGAGACGGGATTTTTCACGGTCCCAGTCGCGTTTTTTGTCGGCATCGCGCTTGTCGTAGTTCTTTTTGCCCTTTGCCAGGCCGATCTTGACCTTGGCGATGCCACGATCGTTGAAATAGATGCTGAGCGGCACCAGCGTCATACCCTCGCGGCCGACAGCCGCCAGCAGTTTGGCGACTTCCCGCCGCTTCAGCAGCAACTTGCGCGGCCTTCGCGTTTCATGGGTGAAGAACGTGCCACCCTGGTATTCCGGTATGTAGGCATTGAACAGGTAAAGTTCACCGTCCTTGGGACCGGCATAGCACTCGACAATCGTGGCCCGGCCATGCCGCAGCGACTTGACCTCGCTGCCAACCAGCATGATCCCGGCCTCGACGGTATCCTCAATAAAATAATCGTGGCGTGCCCGCCGATTTTCGGCAACCGTGCCGTGGCTTATCAGTCCGGATTTGCCCATGATATCACGACAATAAGCCAAGGCCGGTCAAAGCCGCCCTGACCTTGTCCTTGCTGATATCGGCGATCTCCCACAGGGGTTGTCTGGTTTCGGCATTGCAGCGGCCGAGCAGGCTTGCCGCATACTTGACCGGCCCAGGGCTGACCTCACAAAACAAGGCGTCGTACAGCGGCATCAGCCGGTCGCAGATGGCGAACGTGGTCGCGTGGTCGCCCTTCGCCCAGGAATCGTGCATCTGGGAACACAAACCCGGCACGATGTTCGAGGCCACCGATATGCAGCCATGACCTCCCTGGGCCAGAAAAGCCGTCACTGTGGCATCCTCCCCGGAAAGCTGGCAGAAATCCGGCCCAATGGCGAGCCGGGTGCGCAAAGGACGGGCCAGGTCGGCGGTCGCATCCTTGACCCCCCTGATGTTGGGCAATTTGGCCAGACGCGCCATGGTTTCCACCGTCATGTCGACGATACAGCGCCCAGGAATGTTGTAAATAAGGATCGGGATGTCGACCGCCTCATGGATGGCCTTGTAATGCTGGTACAAACCCTCCTGGGTCGGTTTGTTGTAATAGGGGGTCACCACCAGAACCGCGTCAGCCCCGGCCCGCTTGGCATGGTGGGCAAGTGAGATGGCCTCGGCCGTCGAGTTGGAACCCGCTCCTGCGATGACAGGAACCCGGCCACGCGCGGCCTCGACGCACAACGCAACTACGCGCCGGTGTTCCTCATGACTGAGGGTGGGGGACTCGCCGGTAGTGCCACAAGGAACCAGAGCATGGGTTCCCTGTTCGACCTGCCACTCGACGAAAGATTGAAATGCCTGCTCGTCCACCTGATCGCCGCGAAACGGCGTAATCAAGGCGGTGATGGACCCTCTGAACATTATCCGCTCCGTAGAGATACGTCGTGATGAAGGCGTGGAGGTTAATCCACCTTGGCTCGCCCGACAAGTTCGGGCAACAGTTCGATGAATCTTGCAGCCGTATGGGAGAGTTCCCTAGAATGCCTCCCCATGCTCATGAGACGTGCTTATAACATACGATCATAACACCCGCATGGCGCAGTCTGATCAACTTCCTGCAAATGCGTTCCCTGGTTCACCCGACACCCAAGGCCAGATTTTGGTAAAACCACTTGTTATCATCGTGCTGCTGGTGGTTTTCGCGCTGTCCGGTGCCGTTCCGGCCCACGCCAGCCTTTTATCTGACAGCGACCAAAGCATTTACCGCGAGGCCTTCAAAGCTGCCGACGAAGATCGGTGGTCCAGGGCCCACGCCCTGACATCGGGGGCCCATAACCACCTGCTGGCCAAGGTTCTGAGGTGGATGGACTTCGTGCGGCCAAGATCGGGCGCCTCGTTTGAGGACATTACGTCGTTCCTTAGTAAAAATCCCGATTGGCCCATGACCACGGCGTTGGAACGACGGGCCGAGGAAGCGATCGGGCCGGGTGAATCCAGCCAGACGATACTGGCTTGGTTCACCACGCGATCGCCACTTACGGCAGATGGAAAAATGGCCCTGGCACGGGCGCTGATCGCCACCGGCAAAGAAGACAAGGCTATTCAGACGGTACGGGAATCCTGGGTATCCGACAACTTTGGTCAGTTGCAGGAAAAGCAGTTCCTGAGCCTGTTCGGCCAAAATCTCCGTCGCGAGGACCATAATGCCCGCCTTGATCGTTTGCTGTGGGATCGCCAGACGGAGATGGCACGACGCCAGTTGCGACATGTCGATACGGAACATCAGCAACTCGCCTTGGCCCGTATCGCCCTGATTGAACTGGACGGCGGTGCCGAAGCGGCGTTGCGCAAGGTGCCGGCCGAATTGCGCAGCAATCCCGGCCTGTTGTTCGATCGCGTCCACTGGCGCCGGCGAAAGGAACACTACGACGACGCCATAGCCCTGATGAATCAGCCGGGCGTCAATAAGATCCGGCCGGATTTGTGGTGGGTGGAACGTGCCATGCTGGCGCGTGAGGCCCTCCAGCGCGGCAGTATCAGCAAAGCCTATGACCTGGCTCGCAACCATGGAAAAGTTGAGGGAAGCGCTCTGGTTGACGCCGAATGGCTGGCCGGATGGATTGCCTTGCGCACGCTTCGCGACGCTGCCGCCGCCCTTAATCACTTCAAGCTCGCCTACGATGCGGCCGTGACTCCCATGAGCCGGTCGCGCGGTGCTTATTGGGCTGGCCGGGCTTCCGAGGCCCTGGGAGAGAAAGCCGAGGCGGAAAAGTGGTACCGGGCCGGTGCTGGCTTCCTCACCGTGTATTATGGACAACTGTCCGCCGAGCGACTCGATAGCGAACACAAATGGGTTCTTCCCCCCGATCCGGCGCCGTCGTCTGAAGATATCGAGGCGTTCAACCACAATGAGGTAGCCCAGGCCGCCGCCATGCTGGGGGAGATTGGCGCCGTGGAGCCATTGCGCCACTTCGTTCTTCGTCTGACGGAAATGGCCAAGACGCCTGGCCAGCACGCTCTGGCCGCCAAACTGGCTGCCAAGGATGGGCGACCTGACCTGGGTGTCAATGTGGCGCGCCGTGCTGCCCAGCAGTCGGTCATTCTGGTTGGTCCTGGCTTCCCGGTCATCGACGTTCCTGTGAGCGAGCCGCCGGAGAAGGCGCTGGTCATGGCCATCATTCGCCAGGAAAGCAATTTTCACAAAGAGGCCGTCAGCGTGGCGGGAGCCAGGGGGCTCATGCAGTTATTGCCGGGAACGGCCCGCCAGATGGCCCGCCTCACCAATACTCGCTTTACCCCCGCCAGTCTGACCAGCAGCGCCAGCTATAATGTCACCTTGGGTTCAGCGTACCTTGGACATTTGCTGGAGTCGTTTGGGAAGTCCTATCTGTTGACCGTTGCCTCGTACAACGCTGGCCCGGCCCGTGTGCATCAATGGATACGCGAACTCGGTGACCCAAGGGAGTCGGTAGACGTTGCGATCGATTGGATCGAGTCCATTCCCTTTAACGAGACTCGTAATTATGTCCAGCGGGTGCTCGAAGGCGTACAGATTTACCGTCACCGGCTGGGTGCATCCAAACCGTCCGCGTCGCTTGGGAGTGATTTGAAGCGATAAGGCGGTATGACGTGCCTTGTGTCTTGGGGCTATTGCCCCGAACTTCAGCGCCGGTGCAATTCCTCGGGGCGTAGCGACCGCGCCAGACGATCCAGTACCGCATTCACCAGACCCGTCTCGGGGCCATCGTAAAACGCACGGGCCACGTCCACATACTCCGAGATAATAACCCTGGGCGGAGTTTCGGCCCGTTCCTGCAATTCCCAGATCCCGGCGCGCAAAATGGAGCGCACCACCGCCTCCAGCCGTTCCGGCCGCCAACCGGGCGCCAAGGACTCGATGATCAAGGAATCGATGTCTGCCTGACGCCCGGAAACTCCACGCACCAGGGCCGAAAGCAAATCGGTATCCGGCTTGACCAGATCTATGGCGACCTCGTTGCCGATGTCCGGGTCATCCACCAAAGCATGGGTCGATATGCCATGGTGCAGGCAGTCCCGTAGCACCTGTTCCACGGAAGCACCGGCGATCTCGATTTGATACAACGCCTGGACCGCAGCCAGTCTGGCGGCGGTGCGATGGCGCACCATGCCCGGGACAACACGGCCAGGGATAACATGGGCGGAGTCGGAGGGTTCGGTCATTTCAATGGCCTTCGATTCGGGTTCATCACCACCACGAAGGCGGGGATCTTCTATAGCCCAAGTTCGTGTTTGACTTCGATCATGCGCATACACGCCTTCGCCGCGCGACCGCCGAAGTTGCGGCCATCGACTCGTGACCGGTTCTCCGCCAGTTCATAGCTGGGGCAGGTCAAAATGCCATTACCCACGGCCAGCGAATACTGGAGCGCCAAGCTCTGTACGCCTTCCATGGCCTGCTGGCTGACGTGCTCGTAGTGATCTGTCTCGCCTTTGATCGCGCACCCGAGCACCACGTATCCGGCGAAACGGTTTTCGCTGGCGCGTAACTCCATGGCGCGGATGGCATAGCGGATCACGGCGGGAATCTCAAGGATCCCCGGAATGATCACCCTTTTGTACCCTGCCCCCTGCGCGGTCAGCTCCATGACGGCGCCTCGCACCAGGTTGTCGGTTATGTCATCATAGAATCGGGCTTCCACAATGAGTATGCGGGGTCCACCAGTCATCATTCCTCCCTGGCCACCAACGGCGTGACAAGTATGGGGCGCTGTTCGATCACCGTCAAACCATACCCTTCCAGACCGATGATGGTCTTTGGGTTGTTGGTCAGGAGGATCATGTCACTAACCTGCAAATCCAGCAGAATCTGAGCGCCGACCCCATAGTCGCGCAGCCCCTCCCCGGCGGGGGGGGCACCCTCGGCCCTGGCGCGAACCCGCGTGCTCAAGGCGGTCGGATGCGGTTCGCGCAACAGAACGACGGCGCCCCGGCCATGCTCGGCCACCATGTTCATGGCGGCGTGCATCACGCCGCTCCGGCCGCCGTCGAGGTCTCCCAGCACATCGTCAAAGACATTGAGGGCGTGCATCCGCACCATTACTGGCCCCGGAGCGGAAAGATCCCCTTTTACCAGAGCGATATGCTCCGCATAACTCACGGTATTGGTATAGATCACCATCCGCCAGATGCCACCATAAGCGGAATTGAGGGTCGTCTCGACATGGCGGGCCACCAGCTTTTCGGTGCGGCGGCGATAGGCGATGAGGTCGGCGATCTTCGCCACTTTCAGCCCGTGAAACTGGGCGAATTGCACCAGATCCGGCATCCGGGCCATGCTGCCGTCATCGTTCATGATCTCACAGATCACGCCAGCGGGAATCAGGCCCGCCAGCCTGGAGATATCCACAGCCGCCTCGGTATGGCCGGTGCGAACGAGCACGCCGCCGTTCCTGGCCACCAGCGGAAAGACATGGCCGGGCGAGGCGATATCGGCTTTGCCCTTGGTCGGGTCGATGGCCACCGCGATGGTACGGGCACGGTCGGAGGCCGAAATCCCGGTCGTGACCCCTTCCCTCGCCTCGATGCTGATGGTGAAGGCCGTCGTGTGGCGCGATCCGTTGTCGCGGGCCATGGGGGGAAGATCCAGCTCTACCGAGCGCTGTCGCGTGATCGCCAGACAGATCAGGCCACGTCCATACCTGGCCATGAAATTGATGGCGTCCGGCGTGGCCATCTGGGCCGGGATCACCAGATCGCCCTCGTTCTCACGGTCCTCATCATCGACCAGGATGAACATACGGCCGTTGCGGGCTTCTTCGATGATTTCCTCGGTGGAGGACAGATGGCTCGTGTACGGCACGTTCATTCCTTTTGCAGCAGGCGGGCAACATAGCGCGCCAGCATGTCGATTTCCATGTTCACGTGATCGCCGGATCGCAGCCTGCCCAGGGTGGTCACGGCCTGGGTGTGGGGAATGATGTTGACGCCGAAACGCCGCCCCTCCACCTCGTTGATGGTCAACGATACGCCATCGATGGCCACCGAACCCTTGGGAGCTATAAACAACTGAAGGGACTCGGGCACCTCGAACGTCAAGCGCCGGGAGTCTCCGTCGGGGGTGGACGCGATCAGGGTGGCCACTCCATCGACATGGCCGGAGACGATATGTCCCCCAAGTTCATCGCCGACTTTCAGCGCCCGCTCGAAATTTACGGACGTGCCTTCGCGCCAGCCCGCCAGCGTGGTCTTGGACAGGGTCTCGCCCGAGACCTCGACCGCAAACCAGTCCGCGCCCGTTTCCACCACGGTGAGGCAACAGCCGCAGCAAGCGATGGATGCCCCGATTCCAATGGTTTGCGTATCATAGCTCGTCTTGAATTCGAACCGTGTGTCGCGATCCTTGACAACACGCCGGACTGTGCCAAGGTCGGTGATAATCCCTGTGAACACTGTGCGTCAACTCCATGGTTTTTCATATATTTCCATAATGTCGTTCCCAACCGCCGTCACCGACAGGCGGTTAAAGGAGGCTGCGTCCGCCAAACGATCAAGGCCAAGGGTCCCAACCGCCGCCAGCGCATCCCCTCCCAACACCATGGGCGCCCGAAACCATACGACCCGGTCCACCAGATCCAGCCGCAGCAGCGCCGCCGCCAGCGTGCCGCCGCCTTCCACCAGAACGCGGGTTATACCCTCCTGGGCCAGCGCCTGCAACGCGGCCGGAAGGTCCACCCGCCCGGTGTCGTCGGCCTTGACCGAAAGAAAAACCGGGGGAGGCACGGCCTCCCCCGCACCCCCTCGATTCAAAAGAAGCTGGGGGTTCGGGGGACGCGCTGCGCCCCCCGTCTTTTCTACCGTAACAATCCACAGCGGCAGCACTCGACTCGCCCCCATGACCAGCAGGCTGTCCACCGGCAATCTAAGCGAGCTATCCACTACCACCCGAATCGGTGAGCGGCTGGCGAGTCCACTCAAACGGCAAGTCAGACTCGGATCATCGGCCAGAGCCGTACCAATGCCAACCATGATAGCGTCATGTTCGGCCCGCAAGCGGTGGCCATGGTTCCTTGCCGCCTCGCCGGTGATCCATTGGCTTTCCCCGGCGCAAGTCGCGATGCGGCCATCCAGGGTGGTCGCAAGTTTCAACGTAACCAGCGGCCTGCCACGAAGAATGCGACTGAAAAACCCGGCGTTAAGCGCGCGGGCCTCCCGCTCCAGAACCCCGGCGGTCACGGCAATGCCGTGCTCGCGCAGCCGGGCGGCTCCCCGGCCAGAAACCCGTGGGTCGGGATCGGTGATCGCCATAACCACCCGGCGAACGCCAGCGGTCACCAAAGC